>JALNWE010000075.1 GCA_023231065.1 Bacteroidales bacterium | reverse complement strand
CCCGTTGAGGTTACCGTTGCCCAGGCTGCCTTTGTGCCTCAACCCGTTCTTACTGTTACCCCTTCCAACCAGGATGTGACCGTTGAAGCAGGGACCACAACTTTCGCCGTCGCCAACACAGGGACCGGGACTATGAATTATACTGCAGTGGTAAGTTCAGGTTCAGATTGGTTGACAATTGCCAGTGGCGGCACCGGAGTTAATTCGGGAACCATTGAAGTAGCTTATACCGCAAATACTTCAACCTCCACAAGGATCGGAACCATTACCGTTACCGCTCCCGATGCAACCGGAAGCCCCGTTGAGGTTACCGTTGCCCAGGCAGCCTTTGTACCTCAACCCGTTCTCTCGGTTACCCCTTCCAACCAGGATGTGACCGTTGAAGCAGGGACCACAACTTTCGCCGTTGCCAACACAGGGACCGGGACTATGAATTATTCGGCTGCCGTTACTTCGGGAAGCGACTGGCTGACAATTACCAGTGGCGGCACCGGAGTTAATTCGGGGACCATTGAAGTAGCTTATACTGCAAATACTTCAACCTCCCCAAGGATCGGAACCATTACCGTTACCGCTCCCGATGCAACCGGAAGCCCCGTTGAGGTCACCGTTGCCCAGGCAGGTATCATTTTGCCCGAGGCTACACTGGCCATTGCGAACATCTCGGATATTCATCCAGGACCGGTTACCATTCCTGTTCATGCCGAAAACCTAATGAACCTCGGATCGTTCCAGTTCACCATTGAATACGACCCGGCCATCCTTACATATACAAGTGTTACCAACTGGCATAATGGGATCAATGATGTTATTGTCGGCAATCCTTCATCAGGCCATCTTACTTTCGTCTGGGCGGCTAGTCTGGAAGGCATCAACATCCCTGACGGGAACTTCTTTGACCTTAATTTTAATTGGCTTGCAGCCGATGGCATTTCAACAAATTTAACCTGGAGCGATAATCCAACACCAAGAGAATTTGCCGATTACAACGGAAATATCTTTGTCCCACAATATGAGAATGGAGTCGAAAGCGGTTTTGGGGTAGGAATTTCCGAAAAGGATCCTTCTTCTATCATGGTATTCCCCAACCCGGCCTATGAATGTTTAAACATTCAGGCTCCCGGAACCATCCGGAGTATAAAAATGATCAACTACCTGGGAATTTCGGTTTACGAAAACCATGACCTGCAAAATAAAACCGTCAGGATCAATACTTCTAACCTGAAGGCTGGAAGCTACACAATAGAGATTACACTCAAAGATTGCAATCCGGTTAACCGTAAAGTGATCATAACAAAATAGGGCCTATACTGTAATTAGTTAGTGATTATTTTGATTGAAAAAGGGGCTTCGGAAGGAGCCCTTTTTTTGATGTTTGCGGCTTTATTCTTTGCATATTTCCAAGCAAATCGTGGTGAATTTTTCCGGTAAACTGCAATTATTCCAGCAATTTTATCGTTATAATTAGAATATTGAGTCTTTTCCGGAAACTATTTTTCACCGCAAAATCGCTAAGACGCTAAATATTAAACAATTGAATATGAAATATATGTGTCTTTGCGTGGTAAAAATAAGATTTACTTTTCGGAGCAAACTCAAAATTTAAAGTAAAAAAAGTGTGTGTTTCAGGCCTGATCATGTCTGAAACGGTTGAAGTGAAGAAAGGAATTAATTGAAGAATCTATTTGATGGTGCAACAAAATGTTTACTGGTTCAAACAAAATTTTCAGCATTTAGTTTTTGGAATTACCAGGATGTTTGTGAAATTGTAGGGGCAAAATATCCCGCCGCCCCTCTTGGCCTGCTCACGGTAGCAGCCCTCCTCCCCCAGCATTGGACGTTTAAGTTGATAGATGAAAATGTGGAACCCCTGCTCGATGAGCATTTTTCATGGGCCGATATTGTCTGTACGGGTGGTATGCTCCCCCAGCAGGACAGTCTGCTTGCATTCATTGTGAAGGCGCATCGGATGGGCCGCCAGGTGGTCGTTGGCGGGTCTGACCCATCCTCCCAGCCCGATCTTTATAAAGAGGCCGATTTTCTGGTACTTGGCGAGGGAGAGATTACCATTCCCATGTTTCTGGAAGACCTTAAAAAGGGAGTGCAAAAAGGCAGATATTGCTCCAAAGAAAGAGCAGATATGCAAAAAGCGGTGGTGCCACGGTTTGACCTGATCAAATTCAGGAACTATATCATGATCGGGCTCCAATTCATCCGTGGATGCCCCTTCAATTGCGAATTCTGTGATATCATCGAACTCTATGGCCGTGTTCCCCGTTATAAAACGAATGAACAGATAATAAGGGAATTGCAGTCTCTTTACGACCTGGGCTACCGGGGACACATCGACATGGTGGACGATAATTTCATCGGGAATAAAAAGAAAGTAAAAGAACTCCTTCGCGAAATCAAGATCTGGACCCAAAAGCATAAATATCCTTTTTATTTTACCACCGAAGCCTCTGTGGATCTTGCCGATGACGACGAGTTGCTTCAGCTCATGAAAGATGTTGATTTCAGGTATGTTTTCCTGGGTATCGAATCCCCCGAAAATGAAACCCTCACCATCGCCCAGAAGAATCAGAATGTTAACAAACCGGTTGAAGATGCGGTCCGGAAGATCCTGTCGTATGGAATCGTAAGCAATGGCGGGTACATCATCGGGTTCGACAGTGAAAGCAAGCAGATCGCAGATCGTATGATCGATTCCATCCAGGACTCCGGCATCTGCATGGCCATGATCGGATTACTCTATGCGCTGCCCAATACACAGCTTACCCGCAGGCTGGAGTCGGAAGGCAGGCTGTTCCAGTTGGCCTCCCGTACCGTTACCGATACCGATATCGACCAGATGACCAGCGGATTGAATTTTGTTACGAAAATCCCCCGGACCCAGATCCTTAACAATTATTTCAGGGTCATCGATGCGGTTTTCGATCCGAAACATTATTACCGGCGTATTGTTTATACCAGCTTAAGGGTCAAACCCAAATACCGCCACAAGCCGGACTTCAGGACCTGGCTTATCTATATGCGTTCGTTCCTGCGGGTCAGCCGTACAGTGGGGTTTTCTTCAAGGACAGGTTTGTTGTACTGGAAAATGTTTTTCACTATCATTCTCCGGAATCCAAAAGGAATTGAAGTAGCGGTAAACCTTGCAGCCATGTTCATCCACTTTCAGAAACAGAAAAATTACATCCTGTCGGTTACAAAAAGAACGATAGCCGATATTGAAAATAAAGGAGAGGAAAAATTTAACCTGCGGATGGCGCCCCAAAATTAGTCTTTCAATTCATATTTTAATATCAGGACATCCTTCAACAAACCGGGATTCAGTATTTTATTGGTTTTTTGGTCAATTTTACTTAATTGGCTGTTTGCCAGGCAATAAAGTGAATCTTTATGAATGACAAACGTCGTGGGTATATCGAAAAAAGGATTATTCTGATCGATGATTTCCATTTTTGTGATTTTAGTCCCGGATCCATCAAGAAAATATCTGTTGATCTTTATTTCGCTCAATTTTTCCACCCCATTCTGGATTCCGATTAAACTGTTTTTATAATATTTTAATCCGTCGATACCGTATGAGTTAATGTTGTTGTTGGCTTCACCTGTTATCTCCCTTGTTTTTAAATCCAATATTCTGATACCCTTTGTAGTTGAGGCAATATAAAGATATTTATTATCAGGGGAGATGGTTATTCCGTTCGGATGGTCAATTTGAACCCCTTTATAGAATAAACTGACAGAATCTGTTTGATAATCTATTTTGTAGATTTCCCGGCCACGGCTATTGGTTGCATAGACATTCCCTTTCTTATCCTGGACCAAATCATTAAACAAAAAAGCGATGGTATCGATTAATAAATAAGACTTAGTTAAGCTCATTGGACGGAAATAAACCATAATCTGTTAATTTAATGGCATATATGCAATAGTAATTTTTTCTAGCGACATTTAAAGAAAAGTATCCGTTTTTATCAGTTAAGCCCTCATAGTGGTCAATGAAATTTTTGGGTTTTGAATGAAAATCCGTAACATGCCCATATATTCTAATGTGAATTTAGTCAAAGCAGGTTTCCTCATTGGAAAATTTATGGGTAATTTAGTTTATGCGGATCTGTAAAAATATTCAGAATATTTTCACTCGAACCGGGGTTGACATTCATTTTTTGGGAAGCGATCATTTTATTTCTGTAAGGAATGTCATTGCATAACCGGAGCGCTCTCCTTACCTGTTCTTTGATATCGCTGGTGCTATATGACATTCCGTGATAATGGAAAAACTCTGCATTTTTGGTCTCGCACCCCGGAATGGGAGCCGTGTGGATGATGGGGATATTTTTTGCAGCAGCTTCCGTGCTTGATAATCCGCCGGGTTTGGTAAAAAGCACATCACAGGCATCCATTAATATCGAAATCCGGTCGGTAAACCCAAGTATGGCAATATTGTCATGGTCACCAAATTCCTTAGTCAGTGTTTTCAGTAATTTGACATTATTTCCACAGACAAGGAAAAGTTCCACATTCATTTCACATTCACCGATTATTTGATTTACCAAATCTTTCAAATTGCCAAAACCCATGCTGCCTGACATAACCAGCAACCACTTTTCGTTTTCATTGATTCTATCGCCAAAAAGACGTTTACATTCCATTCTCGCGTTTTCTTTTAATTGAGAGGAATAGAACATTTGTCTTAAAGGAATTCCGTAAGGAAATAATTTATCCCGCAAAAGTCCTTTCTTTACACACTCTTCTATTAAATGCTCATGAGGAACAATATAATAATCCAGTTGTGTCTCTTCCATAAACGGAATACAGGTATAATCCGTCATAACAAAGACAGTTGTGGCGGGTAATTTCTTTGATCTTATTAATGCCGTAAGCGCTTCTGCCGGAAATAAATGAGTGCAAATAATGGTATCATACTCGTTTTCTTTTATGTATTCCAGCAACTTACCACAATAGAGTTTATTCGCAAAATAAACCGCGGACTTTGATTTATTGCCGCTTACCATTGTGCCAGCATTATACAGGAGCCTGAACAACCGCGTTCTTGTTGAAAAAACATATAAATCAGATGCGGTTTGCGAAACAGCAGGACTAACCAAAGACAGCGTATCAATTACTTCGCACCCGATCCCATGCATATTAAAGTATTCGCGGATGGCTTTGGCTGCCGAGTTATGCCCCTCCCCCGTAGCACAGGATAAAATTAAAACTTTCATATCAAGTTGTACTTTAGATTATAGGACGATAGGCTAAATTACCTATAATTTTTCAAACGGGAAGATACTCCATGGAACCGATTCATATTAGCCTTTAGAACACTACAATTTTTCTGATCGGGGTGTCGGCCCCTGCGGCGTTTCGTATCTGCCAGCTTCTGTTCCCGGTGGCCTGATGATATTGTTGTGTGAACCAGAAAGCGGGGGACTCATTATGAATTAAGTCAAATTCTATAAATATATGGGTTGATGATATCTGATCAAAACTGATTAAAAGCAGATGCATAAACGTTGATTATGCATGAAAGAACTGGGAAAACGTCATTCTTTACCGACCCTGAAAATGAAAAAAAATAATACTATGTATATTGCAAATGAAAAATTATTTGTAATTTTGGACCGTTTTATTCAAAACGTCGAATATTCGAATTTTAATCATGAAAGATGAAATCAGGGATAGTATAATCAAAGTGTCCGGCGAAATTTTTTCGCGTTTCGGTTTCAACAAAACCACCATGGACGACATTGCGCGGGGGATGCGGAAGGGGAAGAGTTCCATTTATTATTATTTCCGGAACAAGGAAGAAATTTTCCAGGAGGTAGTTGAAAAGGAAGTTTCAATGCTCCGGTCGAGGATACTTACCGAGGTAGAGAAGCAGGACAATCCCAAAGACAAAATCAGGGCCTATGTGAAAGTAAGAATGGACGGTTTTGCAAATCTGTTAAATTTATACAGCCTATTGAAAACGGAATACCTGGCACATTACGATTTCGTGGAGGAAATCCGTAAAAATTACGATAAGGCCGAGATCTCCATTATTAAAGAAATTCTTGATGAAGGGGTACAAAAAACAATCTTTACATTAGATGATCCATATTTGACGGCTGTTACCCTGGTAACTGCTATGAAAGGTTTTGAAATACCATTATATATAAAACCATCGGAAGAAAACCATCTTGAAATGCGATTAGATAATTTGTTGAATACCTTTTTCTTTGGAATAATAAAACGATAAATACATAAATGAATAACTCAATAAATAAACTTCAATAACAATGGTAAGAAAAATCTGTTTAACCACCTGTCTTGTCATCCTATGGACATTTCTATGGAATGATGCCTTCCCGCAGCAGGCTTTGACTCTTGAGCAATGCCGGCAAATGGCCCTTGAGCATAATCAAAAGATAAAGATAGCCCAGGAGAATGCCGGGATGGCCACTGATCTGCGGAAAGCAGCCATGACCCAATTCTTACCCGATTTCGGGTTTAACGGGGGCTATATGTATACCAATAAAAAACTCAATCTGATGAGCGAAAACGGATTTCTTCCCGTTGTGCCTTATACGGCTATCTCTTCAGATGGGACATTGGATATCACTAAGCTTACCGCAAACGATATCGTGATCAATCCCAGTACAGGGAAACCCGTGCTGGATAAAAACGGGAATCCGGTATTCCAGAAGTATTCGTATATGCCGAAAGAGTCCATGTCGCTGGATCTCCGCAACATATACACCTTTGGTTTCGCGGTTACCCAGCCGATTTTCACAGGAGGAAAAATTGTGAATCTTTATAAATCGTCAAAATACCTTGAAAAGATTGCCCGGTCAAATCAGGCGATGGAAACTTCCGATCTGCTATACAAAGTGGATGAAAACTACTGGAAAGTTATTTCAGTCCAGGAAAAAATCAAAGTCGCTGACGAGTATAAAAAAATGCTGGATAAGTTGTTATTTGACTTGGAAAACCTGGAGAAAGAAGGTTTTATAATAACCAATGACCTGTTGAAAGCGAGGGTGAAACAAAACGAAGTAGAACTTATGCAATTTAAAGCAGGTAATGGTCTGGTATTATCGAAAATGGCGTTGTGCCAGGTCATCGGACTGCCTCTTGACAGCAATGTTGTCTTAGACGATTCGATTGTTCCTTCCTCCCTTTCAGCTTCAAACACCGATATTACAGCAAAGGCGCTTTCCGACCGCCCGGAGATAAGCATACTCGAAAACAATGTGAATCTGGCCAATGCAGGAGTCAATATCATGAAATCGCGATTTCTTCCCGACATCGGGATGACGGCAGGGTATGGATGGATGAACCCCAGTCCTTATGATGGATTTTCAAAAGAATTCGGTGGGGCATGGACGGTGGGCGTTGTTGCCAAAGTTCCCCTGTGGCATTGGGGAGAGCGGTATAGAACCCTTAATTCGGCTGAGCATCAGAAAAAGATCAGTGAGCTGAAACTGGATGAAACCAAAGAACTGATCACATTACAGGCCAGACAAGCCAAGTTCCAGTATGATGAATCGGGTAAAAAACTCGAACTGACAAACCGTTCATTGCAACAGGCGATCGATAACCTGAGGGTGACCAACGATAAATTCAGCGAAGGGATGCTGAAATCAGGCGATGTACTTGAAGCACAGGCTGCATGGCAAAAGGCGTATTCAGAGGAAATTGATGCCAAAATCGAAATCAAGATAAACGAAACCAATCTGAAAAAAGTTAGTGGTGAACTTTCAAAAGAAAACAAATGAAAAAACTGACAATAGCAATAGTAATCCTGGGCCTGCTTGTAGTGGGCTGTAACAGGAATAAAGAAGTAACAGAAGAAACGACCTCAGTGCATGTGGGTATCACCCATGCCATCGCCAAGATTTATCAACCATCGCGTACTTTCAGCGGACTGGTAAAAGCCAACCATGAAGCAAATCTCGGCGCTACATTACCAGGAAGGGTTGAAAAGATTTATTTTGCCGAAGGCCAGGTTGCGCAAAAGGGCGCCCTGATCGCAGAACTTTCGGGCGAAATGTTGGCACAGGCCATCACCGAATATGACGCCATCAAGAAAGATTTTGAACGCGTATCCCGGTTAAAAGATAAAGGAAGCATCAGCCAGGTTGAATATGACCACCTGAAGGCCAAGTTGGAAGTGTCGGAAGAAAAAGTAAACATGATCCGGAAAAACACGCAGGTCACCGCACCATTCACGGGAACCATTGTAGAAATCACTGTTCATGAAGGAGAGAATTTTTCTCTGATCCCGGGCGTCGACGTGAAATCCCTCTCTGTTAATTCAGGGATCCTGAAGCTAATGCAACTTAACCCCATCAAGGTTACGGTCGATATTTCCGAAAAAGACCTGAGCATGGTCCACATCGGACAAAAAGCCACCGTGAAAGCCGATGCATATCCTGATAAAACTTTTGAAGGGAAAGTCAGCTATATTAAACCCATGTTGTCGGCAATGAGCCATACGGCAACGATTGAAATTGAGATTTCCAATCCTTCATTGGTCTTAAAGCCGGGAATGTATGCAACCGTTGTATTCGACCTGCCCCAAACCAAAGGAGTTATGGTCCCCATTGCAGCAATTTACCGCCAGTCGGGGACTTCCAACGACTATGTATTCACGGTCGCGAACAACAAAGCTCATATGCTCCCTGTAAGACAATTGCAGTCGATGAACGATTTTGTTTTTGTCGATGGCATTTCAGAAGGGACTGTGATCATCTCTTCAGGCAAATCCAAGCTGATCGAGGGGACCACGGTTACAGTCAATCAGAATAACAAATAAACAGATGCAGCCATGAAACTTCCAGAAATAGGGGTCAAACGACCCATAACCACAACAATGTTGTTCATTGCCGTATTCCTGTTGGGTGTTATCACCTTCTATATGTTGCCGACGGATGTGTTGCCCGATATTGAGCTTCCAACGCTTACCGTCATCACCGTGTACCCGGGCGCTTCGGCCAATGAAGTGGAACAACAGGTAACCAAGGCCCTGGAGCAAACCCTCTCGGGGGCCTCCAATCTAAAAAAGATCACCTCCAAGTCGAAGGAAAATGTATCGTTCATTACCCTCCAGTACCAGTGGAATTCGAATCTCGAAGAGGTTACCAATGATGCCCGCGATCTGATCGACCTGGCAAAAAGAAGATTGCCTGATGGCGCAGAAGATCCCCAGATCATGAAAATCAACAGCTCTATGCTTCCGGTGATCATCTACGGGGTTAATTCAAAAGAAAGCTATTCCGGGATTTCGAAAATCATTGAAGAGAAAATCACCAACCCGTTAAAAAAGCTGCCCGGAGTGGGAACTGTACTGGTAATTGGCGAACCCAAACGCGAAATCAAGGTACAGGTCAATCCCGAACAATTGAAAGCATACCATCTTTCGGTTGCCCAGATCGCACAATACCTGACACTCGGGAACATCAACATCCCGGGGGGAAACATTAAAGTTGGCGGCAATGAATTTTCTATTCGTGTCCCTGGTGAATTCCAGGATGTAAATGAAATATCTAACCTTGCGATCGCGACTTTTAATGGTAATATAATCCGCCTGAAAGATATCGCCGAGATCAAAGATGGATTCAAGGAGACCGACGAAATCATCCGTGTTGGGGGAAAACATTCTGTTGGGTTATTGGTACAAAAACAATCGGGCGCCAACACGCTCGAAGTGGCCAACGAACTCAGAAGCGAGGTAAAAAAGATCG
Organism: Bacteroidales bacterium; assembly: GCA_023231065.1. Classification (GTDB taxonomy): domain Bacteria; phylum Bacteroidota; class Bacteroidia; order Bacteroidales; family FEN-979; genus CAIVAT01. Next base: position 3,621 of record JALNWE010000075.1, on the reverse strand, counting down.
GTAAAAACCTTCCTCCTGATGTCCAGATCAAGGAGCTCTTAGACAGCTCAACATTAGTCAGCTCCTCTATCAACAATCTTACTGAAACCATTCTCTATGCCGCTTTGTTCGTTGTTCTGATCGTATTTCTGTTCCTGAGAAATGTCCGAAGCAGTTTGATCGTCATCCTGACCATCCCGTTCTCGCTGATCGTTGCCTTTATCTATATGTATTTTGCGGGATATACGGTCAACATTTTCTCCCTGATGTCGCTGGCGGTTGCCATCGGAGTGGTAGTGGATAACGCCATCGTGGTCCTCGACAACATCACGCGGCATGTTGAACGGGGCGCTAACCCAAAACAGGCGGCCATATTCGCAACCGGAGAAATGGGGCTGGCTATCACCGCATCGACCCTGACCATCATCGCCGTATTCCTTCCAATGGTTTTCATGGGAGGATTGGTGGGGATCATCTTTAAACAATTGGCCATCCTTACTTCCATTACGTTATTAGCTTCCCTGATTACCTCCCTCATGCTGACGCCCATGATGGCATCGAAATTACTTTTGCCGTTAGCAGAGGAAAAGAAAAGAAAGCACACCAGGCTTTACCAGTGGAGTGAAGATCTTTTCATCATCCTGGAAAATGCCTATAAAAAAGGGCTTGAATGGTCGGTAAGGCATCGCTGGATTATCATAACAACCTGCCTTGCATTGTTTGTAGTGACCCTCTTCCTGTCAAGAGGGCTCGGTACGGATTATATTCCCGAATTCGATGCCGGCGATGTAACGGTCGTCTTCCAAACCGAAGTCGGTACCAATGCCCATGAAACTGAACGTGTAGCAAAGATTGTTGAAGACATTGTTCAGGAAGAGGTCCCGGAAATGACCCATTCTTTTACCGTTGTCGGACAAACGGAAGACGGGCTGTTAAGCGCCATCGGTTTTAAAGAAGGGAAAAACATCGGCACTTTGATGCTTAAGGTAGTTCCTCCCGAAGATCGGAAACGCAGTTCAAAGGATATTGCCGAAGCCCTGAAAAAAAGGCTCGAAAAGATCCCTGAAATCGACAAGCTGAATATTACCGGCGGAAGTATTCTTTCGGGCGCCTTGTTCGGCAACATGAAACCGATCCAGATCAACATGACAGGGTCAAACCTGCTTTTGCTGAACGCGACTGCCGATTCGCTCCGCGCTATCTGTTTGCGGAATCCCCATCTGGCCAATATTGAAACGACCGTTGATAAAGGAAAGATGGAATTACAGATCAACATCGACAAGGATAAAGCCGCGACTATGGGCCTTAATTCAGCGCTCATCTCGTTGCAGATCCGTCAAAGCATCTACGGGGCCGAAGCCAGCAATTTCAAACAGGAAGGCGATGAATATCCCATCATGATCCGTTATGATTCGGCTTACCGTAGCACCATCGAGGGTATCAATTCCATCCTGCTGACAACGCTTACGGGACAACAGGTCCCGGTTTCAGAGGTAACTCATATAACACAGGGTACCGGGCCGCTTCAGATCGAACGCGAATCACAACAAAGGGTGGTTTATCTGACCGCCGACCTGAAGAACACCTCCCTGGGCGAAGCAACAAAAGAAGTTCAATCCGATATTAAAAACTTCAATGTTCCGCAAAATGTGGATATCAGCATTGGGGGACAGGTGACAGAGCAGAAGGAGTCTTTTTCACGATTGCTCATCATGTTCATCATAGGAATCGTCATGGTTTACATGATCATGGCATCCCAGTTCGAATCGTGGAAGGATCCTTTTATCATCCTGTTTACCATACCGCTTTCGGTAATCGGTGTGCTTTGGGCATTTATGATAACCGGGTTGACCCTCAGCGTGGTGACCTTTGTCGCGTTCATCATGCTCATCGGTATTGATGTAAATAACGGGATTATTCTTGTAGACTACACTAACCTCCTGCGTAAAAGAGGCGTTCATCTGCTGGAAGCCGCGGCCGAATCAGGAAGGATGAGGTTGAGGCCCGTTTTGATGACCTCGCTTACGGCAATCCTTGGAATGATCCCGTTGGCGGTAAGTTCAGGGATGGGTTCCGAGATCTGGTCTCCCTTTGGGGTAACCTGTATCGGCGGACTACTCGTATCCAAATTCTTTACAATGTTCCTGATTCCCGTTCTGTATGTATCATTTAATAAGAAGGCGTTATGAAAATGGTTTATTGCACCTGCAATGTCAGTGTACTGGAGGATTTAAAAGGACTCCTTGACAACAATAATATACGCGATTACCAGGTCATCGAACGGGTGACCGCGAAGAATAAAACCGGGGTGCCGAGGTTCGACACTCCGGTTTGGCCGGGATATAATTCTTCAGTAATCATGCAGATCAGCGAAGAGGATAAAATCCATAAACTGATTGAAGCCATCAGGGAATTCAACCGGAATGTCCTTCATGAAGATGAACTGGTGACGGTCTGTACCTGGAAGCTCGAAGATTATTTTTATGAATAAACCCGCGGATCCGAATTTGAGAAACAGGTATCTGCCATAATATTTTCCCTTTCAGCGGATGGACTTTTCATCAGGGAACCTGGTACTTGTATACCACTGATATAGTCCCAAAAAGAAGGAGTATGAAAATTTTCAAACGATTATGCATAATCGTTCTGTTATTCATTTGCCACATTATATCTTTTGCTCAGGAAATGAGCATAATGACCAGCGATAGCGTTAAGCTATTTGTTCATGTTAAAGGGGATGGCGTCCCGTGTCTTTTTATACATGGAGGTCCGGGACAGGGTAGTAATTATTGGGAAAAATTAGCGGGAGATATGAGTGAGAAACATTTTAAAATGATTTATCTCGACCAAAGAGGCTGTGGCAGGTCATCAAGCCCTTTAAATGGTGATTATAGCATCCAAAGAATGATTATGGATTTTGAAGAAGTAAGAAAAGCGCTAAACATTAAAACCTGGTTATTAATGGGGCATTCATTTGGAGGAATCCTGCAAACATTTTATGCTTCTGTTTATCCGGCGAACATTGAGGGAATGTTAATGTTTAACTGTACTTTAGATATGAAGGGAAGTCTTGAAGGCAGTTATATTCCTTCTGTTGTTGATTTTTTCGAAATTAAAAATCCTGCATTTTATACTGATCAGTCTATTCCGCTGGCAACGCGACTGGATTCGGTCCAAAAATTATTTATGACCAGGGATGATGTTTGGAAATTGTCTTTTTCGTCCCTTGAAGCTGCCACTAAATTCGGAGAAACATATTCCGGGTTTCAAACATGGAATACTGACTTTAGTAAAAGTGCATTTTTAGTTGATGACTATACAAAGGATTATTCACCATTGACCGAAAAGATAGGTACGCCAACCCTATTTGTATATGGAACGGATGATAAAAATGTTGGTATTGAGCAACATCTGAAAGTAAAATTCCCCAACATGTTATTGGTTGAAGTTACGGGTGGGCACATGGGCTTTATTGAAAATAAAAATGATTACGACAGGGCCATTGCATCGTTTCTTGTAAGGTTTAATATCGATTGAGCTGGTAGCATCCGTCATTCGCGCCCATCCAGTATGTTGTCGGGCAAAAATGCGAACGAATCATTAGTTTGTTCCCGCGATATTTTATATCTTTCTCATAAGGAT
>JALNWE010000074.1 GCA_023231065.1 Bacteroidales bacterium | reverse complement strand
TTGCCTGGTATGTCATGCGCCGGTGGCTTGAAAATTTTGCCTACCAGACCGAATTAAGCTGGTGGATTTTTGCAGTTGCCGGAATTTTCACAATCGTGATATCACTGTTGACCATCAGTTGGCAAAACTGGCGGATGGCATCCAGAAATCCCGTTGAAATGCTCAGGTACGAATAAAACCTTTCCCTTATAACGCGAGAGTTGAATGAAGGATAAAGTTTAAATGCATTAATCACAGGCGACAGGCGCCATGGCCTTGACCTCCCCGATATTCTGTATTAAGAATTGCAGCCGGTTAAGGACGTTTACCCGGCTTGTTCCTGAATCAAAATCGAGAAACAGGAGATTAACATTGGGGTACAGACTTTTAATTTTCATCTCCATCCCCTTTCCCACGATATGATTGGCAATACAACCAAAAGGCTGAAGGCAGACAATATTATTGATCCCCTGGTTCGCGAACGAACCTATCTCGGCAGGGATGAGCCAACCTTCGCCATATTGGTTATTCAGGTTGAGTATTTCAGATGCCACTTGTGCCGAATGGTTAATATCATGAACCGGACGGTTGAACCTGAATGATTTAAGTACATCTTCGAACCTGTTAATGTAGATATCGGCTGCCCATTCAATAATATCATTGACAAAATCAAAAGGTTTGGGTTTATTAATGAGTTCGCGGCGACGGGCTTTCTTGTTGGCAAAAGATTGCATGAAAAATTCCATCACGGGGGGCAATACCACTTCAATGTGATGTTGTACAAGCCATTCTATGATATTAAACTGTCCAAAAGCGTTGTATTTAATATATATCTCGCCCACAACACCAATTGACCGGACATTTTTTTCGTTCACGCGAATGGCATTAAAATCCGTAACCGCTTCTTTTAAAAGAGGAAGAAGTTCATCACAGGAATTGTTTTTTACCAATTTTGTTGCCTTATCCAGATATTTTACTTTTAGCTGCTCCGAAACGGCGCCATCCGATTCGCGTGAAGCTGTCGCGTAATACATACGAGATAAGCTGTCGGCAAAAAGGACCGCTATAAAAGCCGGTTTGATAAGTCTATTCCAATTCATCTTAAAGCCAGGCTGATCGTTGTATAATGAACCTGAAGGGGCGACGGCAACAATGGGAATATTGGCAAAACCTCCGTTCGCCATGGCTCTTTTTATTAATGCGACATAATTGGTTGCCCGGCATTGCCCACCTGTCTGTGTCATCCCGATAGCGATCTCATCCGGATTGTATGTGTTGTTCCGGATCGCCTGAATAACGTCACCAACGATTAAAGTGGCCGGATAACAAATTTCGTTATTGGCATATTCCAGGCCCAGATCCACCGATCCCTTATCTGATGGAGGAAGGTTCTCCATTTTATATCCGGCGAACTTCCCAAGAATAGGAATAAATGGCGAATAGAAATCAGAGAACCAGGGGACAAGGATGGTCCGTTGTTTATCCGCAGTGGTAAAAACGGTCCGCTTGACACTTGAATGTGGCGCCTCCTTTGGTGAAAGCTCTTTTTGTGCCTTTAATTTGAGGGATTCAACGAGCGATCGCAATCTCAGTTTAATGGAGCCTGGACTTGAAATTTCATCAATCCTGACAAGTGCAAAGGATAAGCCTGTACGTTTGGTCAGGTCGCCGATTTCATCCATGATAAACGAATCGGGCCCGCAGCCAAAGGAGTTCAATTGGATAAACCCGATAGGGAACTTTTGTTTTGAAGCCCACCATGCGGCCTGAAGTATGCGGTTGGGATATTCCCATTGAGAAATGGAATAAAGCGACTCGAAACTCTCCTGTTTGTCGTCAGAAGAAATTTCTTCATTGATCACGTTTACCCCGAGATCCGAAAGTATCTGGGAAACCTGCTGATGCACCAAATGATCAATATGATACGGATGGCTGGCTACCAGGACCACCAGCTTGTTATTCTGAATTGCATCATCGAGAATTTCCTTATTTTTCAGTTTTACCTGTTCTTTAAATTCAAGCTGCGCCAATAACGCAGTTTTAAAAGCCTTATTAAAAGCGGTTCGGTTCACATCCAGCTGCCTGCAATATTTCCAGCATGCTTTTTCCAGCAAGCCTGGATCGTTGAAATTAACAGGAGGCGAATCAAAAGGCGTCTCTCCTGATCCGGCCAGATAAGTTGTGTTCTTAAGCACTTCGGAGTAGCCGGTAACAATCGGGCAATTGTAGCTGTTCGAGGATCTTGTAAATTCCCTTTTCTCGTAAACCACAAAAGGTAAAAATATACGGTCCACGTTTTTTTCAAGTAAGTTAACAATGTGACCGTGGGCGAGCTTTGCCGGGAAACAAATGTTGTCTGACATGAGGGCGCCTGTTCCCTTTTTATATAGTTCATGACTACTTTCATCAGAAAGGAGAACTTCAAAGCCACAGTTCACAAACAACGATTGCCAGAAAAAGTAATTTTCGTACATATTCAGCACTCTTGGCAAGCCAATCCGGATTTTACCGGCCGAAGGCATGGCTGTTCCGCGGTTGAAGAGGATCTCGTTTTTATATTCGAAAATATTCAGCCCGCGGGAATGAGGTGTTGTATTATTGGTAAATATTTTCTCGCATTTGTTTCCGGAATAGCAAGCGCCTCCATTGGGGAATTTATAGGTGGTTATCGAGCACTTGTTCGTACACCCTTTACAGTTGGAAAACTTAATGTTGTAATCAAGCGCGTTTCCCAGGTTTTGAAAGCCGATAAAGCTGGTCCCCGGTTGGTCAGGCCTGTTTTTCCCGCAAGCATATAAAGCGGCCCCATAAGCGCCCATCAGTTCGGGCATGTCCGACACCACAATTTTTTTGCCGGATAAGACTTCGAGACTTCTGAACACCGCAATATTCCTAAAAGTACCACCCTGCGCCACAATGTAGTCGCCGATACCGGAATAGTTTTTAATCCTCAGCACTTTATTCAGACAATTCTTTATAACAGAATAGGATAGTCCCGCAGACAGGTCAGCAACCGATGCGCCATCGCGTAATGCTTGTTTTATCTTTGAGTTCATGAAAACAGTACAACGGGAGCCCAGGTCGTAGGGAGCTTTTGATTGCGTGGCAAGGGTTGCAAAATCGCCGGGGGTATAACCCAGGGTATCGGCGAAACTTTCGATAAAAGAGCCACATCCCGATGAACAAGCCTCATTGATCTCGATGTTGGTAATGGTACTGTTCTGAACAAATATCGCCTTGATATCCTGTCCTCCGATATCGAGAATAAAGGTGACCTCCGGTTCAATTTTTTGTGCCGCAATAAAATGAGCAACAGTTTCAACCACACCATAATCAAGGCCTAAAGCCGATTTAATCAATTCTTCGCCATACCCCGTCACGGCTGATTTGCCAACATGAACCGTCATGCCGCGTTGTTTCATCCGCGTGGCAAATTCATCCATGCCGTCCATGACGGTTTCCAAAGGTTTTCCATTATTGTTTTTATAATAATGATAAAGCATATTCCCCTCGGCATCGAGGATGACAATTTTCGTGGTAGTAGAACCCGAATCGACGCCTAAGAAGCAAGTTTCATCATCAACCGCATCCCTTTCAGGAAGGATAATAATATGCCGGGCATTTTTCCATTTCATCGTTTCTTCCTGATCATGGAACAATGCCTGAAGCGTATTGTCTTCGGAGGTGGCCTGTCCGGCCGTTTTTACTATGTGGATGAGTTCGGAAACCGTACAGGGTTTCTGTGCAGGCGGTATGGATAAAGCAGCTCCCATGGCAGTAAACAGTTCGGCATGTTCAGGGACAACGATATCCCGGCTGTTAATTTTCAGAAGCCTGGAAAATGATTCGCGCAGATAACTGATGTAAGTGAGCGGGCCACCACAGAACAAGATGGAAGGTTCAATGACTTTCCCCCTGGCTAATGAATTAATAAGCTGACCGGCTACAGCTTCAAATATGGAAGCGGTGATATCGGCCGTATTGACTTTCCGGCTGACGAGGTTCTGGACATCGGTTTTGGCAAATACGCCGCAGCGCGATGCAATGGGATAAGTTTTTGATGATTGCCAGGCCAGATCATTGAGCCCTGCAATAGAAACATTCAATAAAGTAGCCATCTGATCGATATATGCGCCTGTTCCGCCGGCACAGCTGCCGTTCATCCGGATATCCGGATTTTTAAAATCATTGAACAGCACCAGCTTCGCATCTTCTCCGCCAATGTCGATCAGGCTTTTAACGTCTGGATACCGTTTGGTGACGAAAGAAGCTGCAGCGATTATTTCCTGGATAAACAACGATTTTGTGTTTTCGGCAATTCCCATGGCTGTGGAACCGGAAAAAGCCGGCTGTAACAGAACATCGCCGAACTGATGACGAATTTTATTCAATAAGGAGAGTAAAGTCTCCAGGATCCGCGTACTATGCCTGACATAGTCCGAGAAAAGAATAGCATCGCCCGAATCCGTTAAAACAACTTTTGCTGTTGTTGAACCTATGTCGATCCCTAATTTAAGTGCATTCATATTCTTTACTTTATTCCCAGCCACCGCAGTTTTACAATTATACCAGAGGTTAATTATCACTCAGGCTTTAACCATATACGCATGGTCCTTTTTACTTCGTTCTTGCGCAAAGCCATGAACTGATTCAATTTATCTTCATCGTTCTTAAAAAAGAATTCCATCAACAAAGGTTTACAAAGACCCGGAATGACGCATAATCCGAAAATATTGGCAAACAAGTCTTCCGGTTTAAATAGCCTGACTTTCCCCTGGGCAGCTTCAACTTTTATCTGGTCCAGAAGCTTGCTGAAATTCAATTTGCGTTTTTTAATCATTTGAATAATCCAATCAGGATCACGCGTCAGTTCAGAAAGGAGAAAAGAAGGGACCATCGGATATTTCATGATAAGGTCGATATAATCGTCAATAAACAATTCAACTTTTTCAATCACGGTCATATCATCAGCATCCAGAAAATGGGAAATGGTTGGGATAATCATCGACTGCATGTGCGTCAACGTTTTCTGGATCAGGTTCCTTTTACCCCTGAAATAATAATTTAAGGAAGTCCGGTTTATTCCTGCCTCCTCCGCTATCTGGCCCATCGTGGCATTTTCGATGCCATGTTCGAGAAACACCTTATTGGCAGCTTCGATAATCTTTGCTTCAGTTACGGATATATCATTCATCTCTGTATCATTTGACACTTGTGTCTGACAACTGTGTCAAAGTTACAAAATATATTTATTCCCAGAATCTTTTGAATAAAATTTTACTCCACTTCTATATTTTTACTAATCATGGGGTGATGAAGGATGAGGGATGGGGTCATTGTTCCTTCGTGGAAAAAGTAAAGATTTGATTTTTCGGAGTAGGCTTAAACTTTATAAGTTTTAGAAGAATTTGGGACAAGGGAACCCTTTACTGGAATAAATGTAGTATCTTTGTCAAATATTAAATTACGAAAAATGAGAGAATTACGGATTGGTGGATTGACGATCTCCGTACCCATTATACAAGGAGGGATGGGGGTTGGCATATCCATGTCGGGCCTGGCAGCAGCGGTGGCCAATGAAGGAGGTGTGGGGGTCATTTCGTCTGCTGGTTTAGGGCTGGTGTACAGGAAAAGCGCCGCGGATTATCTGGCTGCTTCCATTTATGGGCTGAAGGAGGAGATCCGTAAAACAAAAGAAAAGACAGCAGGGATTTTCGGGGTGAATATCATGGTTGCATTGTCCAATTTCGAAGACATGATCCGTACAGCAATCGCCGAAAAAGTTGATATCATCTTTTCCGGAGCTGGCCTGCCGCTTGATTTGCCCCGCTTCCTGCAACAGGACAGCACTACCAAGTTGGTCCCCATCGTATCTTCAGGAAAAGCAGCCCGGATCTTATGTGAACGCTGGATGTCGAAATTCGGTTATTTACCGGATGCTTTTGTGGTTGAAGGGCCTAAAGCCGGTGGCCACCTGGGCTTCAAGCGCGAAAACATCGATGACCCTCATTATACCCTGGAAGTATTGATCCCGGAAGTGGTGGAAGCGGTAAAACCATTTGAGGACCAATACAAAAAGGAGATCCCTGTTATTGCCGCAGGCGGAATCTATACCGGTGAAGATGCTTTCGATATCATGGAAAAAGGGGCAAAAGGAGTCCAATTAGGCAGCCGCTTTGTCACCACAAAAGAATGTGATGCATCCGATTCTTTTAAACAGGTATATATCGATGCGAAAGAGAATGACATGGAGATCATACAAAGTCCTGTCGGAATGCCTGGAAGGGCTATTAAAAACGGTTTTCTGGACAAAGTCAGGTTAGGGCTGAAAATTCCCATCCGGTGCCCTTTCAAATGCATCAAAACATGTGATATCTCGAAAAGCCCTTACTGCATTATTAATGCCCTGTACAGCGCCTACAAAGGAAACATGAATGACGGTTACGTTTTCGCCGGCAGCAATGCCTTCAGGGCGACAAAGATTACTACGGTCAAAGAAATATTCAAAGAGATGATCGCTGATTTTACAAAAAAGGAAGTCAGCCCGCCTATGTAAAACCCCACATACTATGAGCGTAAAAGGATTGTTGATGCCACCCGGGCCATTTTTTTCGACATCAAAACGCGGGAAGTACTGTGGACATTAAAGGTTTCCGGAAAATGCAGCCATCTATGCTATACCGCCCACCGGGGAAGTGGAATTGTGGAGGGATTCTGGAATTTCATCAAGAAAGATTGATCTACTGTTTAAAATAGAATATCATATTTTTATCCGGCATGAAATTCATTTTTGTCCAGTAATAAGTAGTCCTATCGTTTGTTTGCCTGGCGCTGTCAGGGTTGTATGACGCGGAGGTGATCCTGATTTCAACCGGAGCGATCAACTTATAGACCGCGTTTTCAAAAGGGATATTCCATTTCTGCGTTGTTACCAGGATATATTCAGCTTTATTTTTTAATAGTTTTTGCCGGTATGCAATTCTGTATTTCCCGGTTCCATAAGGTTCAAGTCCAATTTTAAATAAAAACCCTTTATCGGTCTGGTTCAGGATCAGATTTGTCGATCCGGTATTATAATCAAAGGTATTAACGGAATCAACCGCACCGTAAAGGCTGTCAACAGGAAACGGATAAAACAGGACCTGATGGACCTCCATATTACCGTTATTACAAAAATTATAGATTCCGTCAACCTTAAAAAAGCCATTCTTTATTTCAAAGGTCAGATCTTCGCGGTAAAACCGGAGATCTTGAGAAAAAAGAAAATCAGGGATAAGGGAAAGGCTGCATAAAATCACATACCTTATCAATTTCATTTCGCAACAATGATTTTGTGGGTAGCAACTTTTCTGCCATCTAATTCAAGGGTACAGTAATACATTCCGGACGGAACAATACTTTGGCCGCCTGAACCATCCCATTTAACAGCATATTGGTTTTGGGAGTTATCAATATTGACAGGCAGGATCCTGATCATCTCGTTATCGGAATTATAAATTTTTAGGAGGGCTTTTGCAACATGTCCGTCTGACGGTATCCCGAATGAGATGGTCGTTTCACCGGTTGTTGGGTTGGGGAAGCATGACAGGGTGATATCCGTTTGAAATGAGTTTTGAAGCACATTGGTCATCAAGGTATCCAGATTAAATTCAAAATAATTGATCGTATCGGGTTCAATGTTTATAACAGTATCGCACAAAACATCGGAAGGCTGAAAGAAAAATTCCACCCTGCACCAGTGGCTGAATTCCGGGACCATATAGCTTCCGTCAGGATTGGTGATGGTGGTTGAAAAAATATTTCCACAGACAGAAGAAGGCACATTAAAATAGTCACTGTTGCCTAAATATAGTCCGGGGATAGGGTGATGGGTTTCGTCGTAAACAAATCCGGTAAAAGTACCCATTGCATTACTGGTTTCGTAAGGAAGGATCCCAATGGTCGGATCACTGTCCTTTACCAGATAATATTCCGTTTTCGGTTCACTGCCATATTCCAGACAATGAAAACCATAATTCACCAGGGATTGTCCATATTCGGGCGAGGAGATTTGGGCTCCTTCAAAATTACCGAAGCGGATCTCATCAATATTCCAATATCCGTCGTTAATAAATATAAAATCGCCACTCCTGTTGAAATTCAATGGGCTTTGCAAGTCTTCCTGTGTCAGTACCAGGATACTGTCCGCCGTTATCGAAATTCCATTTTTGATCAGGGAACTGCCGCTTGAAGATATAATTTGAAACCCGTCAAGATTTGGATAGCTATAATAATATTGTTGGAATACCAGTTCAACATACCATGTCGAATCATTAACAATATAAAATTCACTGATCACAGGTGGAGGGACGATTGGATTTGCCTTTGTTGCCCCCAAAGTAAACATCATGATAATTACAATGAATAGTTTTTTCATGGTCTGTTGGTTTATAACTATCAGTTATTCTTTATTTCTGCGGCTTTTTCTTTTTTTTACAGGTAATATCTACCTGTAAAGGTATTTCTTTTTTATTTCCTGATAAAAATTCAGGTATTTTTTTTTACTTATTTCGCCTGGGGCCCTTGTCATCTTCATTTACCGGCTAAACACAAGCCTTGTATATATACCATTGTCGCGCGTTACCAGCAGGGACGAAATCCAATTCACATATAATTGTTGATAAATATATTATGTTTCCGCCGGTTACATTGATTGGTTTAGCTTTCCTTTGTACTATCTGATTTTTCATGCAACAAAGAATAATGAGCCTGAAATGACAGATCTGTTCAATGAAAGATAAGGAGGTATTACGATATGAAGAATCCTAAAAGTTTTATTCCTGATTTAAAAGAGCTTGGACTTCTGACACTGGGTTTTCTTCCATGGTTGCTTTTTCTCTTTCTGTCAGGCAATACGATGTCCAGCCTGAAAATAGCTGTTATTATCAGCCTGGTTGCTTCGGTTACCCTTGGCTTTGGCGATTTAAAACACGGATTTATCCTTCAATGGGGGACCTGCGTCTTTTTTCTTTTTTGTCTTATCGCGGTCGATTTTCTGAATAATGTATGGGTGGCCAGGGAAATGGATTTATTATCCAACGTGGCGCTTACCACCATTATGTGGTTTTCGGTCCTGATCGGAAAACCCTTTGCCTTGCAATATGCCCGGAGAGGTTTGCCGAAAGAGCAATGGGATGATAAAAATTTCATCCGCGGGTGCCGGTTTATAACGGTGGTTTGGGCTTGCCTGATGACCTTTGCGGTATTGATATCGATCCTCAAAAGAACCACATGGCTGCCTTTTACAAAAGGGACCTATTTCGATATAACCATCCTGAATATTGTAGCCGGACTTGCTTTCACTACCATCTTTAAAAGAAAAAAACGGTTGCTACGCGAACATGCCATTTAACTCCTTCTCTTTTTCCAGAGATGGGTGAAAATCCCACGAAAGTCTGGCCGCCGGAAGAGCTGATCAACATGGGCAATGCGGAAATATTCAGGCAAGTGTGGGGTGTGTCCGCGAGGCGGCCTGCCTGATTATACAGGGTTTTTCATTTTAAGTGTTTATCATAAAACACGACCATCCTATTCACATAATTATGAAAACTACCTTCTTTATAAAACTGAGCGCCATGTCCGACGCCTTTAATTATCCAGATTTCTTTTTCCCCTTTTAATTTGTTATAAATATCCTGTTCTACCCTTTTTGCAGGTGTTATTTCGTCGAGTTCGCCAACTATCAATAAACATGGTTTAGTAACCTTATCTGCAATATTTTCAGGATATAAATCCCTTGTATAATCTTCTGGTATTATCAACTTTTTATTATGTTTTGCCCAGTATCCAACTATCGTATCTAAATCTGCTGATAGGGCTCCGCCCACATAACATTTAATATCACTTCTTTTTTGAAACACAGGAAAAGATTGAAATGCAGGCATAGAATAACCACAAATTCCAATTTTAGAAGCATCAACCTCTTCCAATAATTTTACTTTATCTACTACTGCATCGATATCCATAAAAAATTCAGTATAACAAAGGTAATCTTCGTTTATCGGCCATTTCTCGCTTCCTCCAAATCCCCGCCAGTCAAAGGTTACAACATTGTATCCTTTCGGACACATTATTCTGGCATATTGAAACATGCCATCCATAGTCCCCATATCCTGCGGACAAACTATTATTGTCGGTCGTTTTTTATTGTCTATTGTTTTATACTCTAGTTTTTTCGGATTTTTATAGTATTTGAATAGTAAAGAATCCTGGGCGGGGAAAAACCAGACATTAATTTTAATCTTATCCGATGTTTTTGCTTTGAATTCTTTGTATATCATTCCATAGCCTTCAGGTTTAAAATCATATTTTTTACCCGGCTTCAGCGCAAAAACAGATTGCATCAAAAATGCCATCAGTATAAAAATCCATATTTTTTTCATCTGTTAATGATTTTTTTAAATAATCTGTCATTTTGTCCCATGGTTTTCAAAGAAGTAAATCAGTTACCCTGGTTGAATAATTCTTTAATCGTATAATGACCCCTTTGTCCGTGTAAAGGTAAAGGAATTAAAACCATGTTCCGGATCGGGGTTAAAGAAAGAAACCTTTGAAAGAACAGATGGATTTTTACTATCTTTGCATTGCACGGTTGACATTCAAATGAAAATCTTCAGAAAATTTCGTTTTCTTTTTATCATTTTCTTCGTTTTAACATTTTTACCTTTTCCGGGATATTCAGGGACATTTACACTGGAACAAATATCCGGTGACGGGATCATGAAATTCGATCAGCTTCATGCCTTTTCCCTGGAATACCTTATCCCGAATATCGAAAGAATACACCATTTTACAATCCCACCCATGGTGAAATGCTTTCCTGAACGGCAGGCATTTAACGAATCCATGAAAATAGCGCCTTGTTCTATAGCCAGCGTCTATTCCCCTGACGTTTCATATATTATCAATACTATACTTCTTAGTCAGATCTGTAAACTACAGATCTGATTCATTCCCATTCTCCGTTTTAATCCTATTAATTTTTGATCGATGGTCAAGGATAGATCATGATCGGAGTATTGTTTTATGTGTTTACTCCAAAAAGCAATTTTATTGTTTTTATCGCGAAAATCAAACACACATGTATAAATTGACGTCTTAACGATCTGGCGATAAACGTAGTTGCTTGAGTGGACTCTTTATATTAAAAGTAAAATTGAAATATGGAAACAATGGATAATTCAAATGATAATTCAAGAAAAAAAGGGACTTTCGGGCGTTTTCTGCTATTATTTATCGGCTTTATTGTAATTCTGGCCGCTGTTTCTTACTTAGTTACATCATTATTGAAGTAAAGGAACTGGAATTAAAGGCCATTTCCCGGATCGGGGTTAAAGAAAGAAACCTCTTATAATTCCGGATGGGGATTTTCTGAATTAAACTTCAGGACGACGTGTTTGATGGTTGCCCTGTTATAGGTGTAACTGATGTGAACAAGGCCATCCGATGTTTGTATAATAGCAGGATAGCTGAATTCCCCTACTGGCTTGTTTTCCAGGTCCATAACATCAGTCCATACGGCTCCGTCCTTTGAAATGGCCACGCTAAGCAGGTTGCGTCCGTTAACCCAATCCTTGCCACCGGGCATCGGGTTAAAAACCAGAATTTTCAATCCGGAACGGAGCGTAATAGCATCGATCCCTGAATTGGGGTTTGGGATTTTGGTTTTCTTCAGAGGGCTCCAGCTTTTACCATCGTCGCATGACCAGCTTTCCATGATAAAATCCTGATCACTGCGGCAAAGCGCCTGGATCTCCCCTTTGGAATTAACCAACAAAGCAGGTTGTATTACCTTGGCCCTGTTCCCTGTATCGATGGGCATTGATTCCCAGGTTAATCCCTGATTGGTTGAACGTTCTACGAAAACCTGCCACCGATCCATCGTTTCTTTGCTTGAAGGATTTAACCATGTTCCGGAAGCCAGGATTACCGGTTTGTTCCGCACAGGGCCGAGGATGTTATCGAGGGGCTTTGGGTTTGACCAGGTTTTTCCGTTATCGGATGAAATGACTGACATGCCCCACCATTCGCGGGGAGAAGGCCCGGTTTTATAATACAATATAAGACGTTTTTTACCAGCTCGGAATAATACGGGGTTCCAGCATGCATAACGAAGGGTATCTGAA
Source organism: Bacteroidales bacterium (assembly GCA_023231065.1). Taxonomy (GTDB): domain Bacteria; phylum Bacteroidota; class Bacteroidia; order Bacteroidales; family FEN-979; genus CAIVAT01. Next base: position 1,340 of record JALNWE010000074.1, on the reverse strand, counting down.
ATCTCCCCGCATACGATCTTGTATGGAGGGGACCATTTCTTGTTTTGTTGTATGGAGGCCCAAATACAAACATCTTTGGCGCCCTCATACGATCCCCCAAACCATGCTGCCATCAGGTTCCCTTTGTCCAGACCAACCAGGGTCGAAGCATGGCATTGTTGAAAAGGCGCACGGGTAAAAATCATTTCCTCCGAAATCATCGAACAGACAGGTTTTTCCTGTGGAAGCGCTTCCTTACAAAATCCTACCGCTAAAAGCGTCGTAAATATCTGAATTATGGGAAATTTCCGTCTCACTTTTATCAGGTCCGCGTTGATAAGTTCATTTTTCTGTGACTTTTTTTTTCATATCCTGAAATCAACGTCGGTTCCCCTGACGATGGTGTCGCAAAAACAGGATTTGGAACAACCTCAGAAATCCATTATCCGTGATTTTCTACCCCGTTCCTGAAATATTTCTCCCTGAATTTCAACGCGACATGCACCAGTGATATAAGGACTGGAACTTCTACCAGCGGACCGATCACCGCTGCAAAGGCTTCACCGGAATTGATCCCGAAAACGGCAATGGCGACAGCAATGGCTAATTCAAAATTGTTGCTGGCAGCCGTGAATGATAGCGTGGCCGCCTGTTCATAAGTTGCCCCGACTTTCATGCTCATAAAAAAGGAAAGGAAGAACATGATGATGAAATAGATGGTAAGTGGGATGGCGATGCGGATCACATCCAACGGAATTTTTACAATATATTCACCTTTCAATGAAAACATAACCAGTATTGTGAAAAGGAGAGCGATCAGGGTAAGCGGACTGATTTTTGGAATAAACTTCGTATGATACCACGCTTTGTTTTTGACCCGGATCAGGATAAAGCGTGTAAGGAAACCTGCTATAAAAGGAATCCCGAGATAGATGAATACGCTTTTTGCAATCTGCCCGATGGTAATGCTTTCAACAGCATGGTTTGTCGATAATCCGAACCAGGCCGGAAATACAGCAATAAACAAATAGGCATAAACCGAGAAAAGAAGTACCTGAAAAATGGAATTGAAGGCAACCAATCCGGCACAATATTCGGTATCACCTTTGGCCAGCTCATTCCATACGATAACCATTGCGATGCATCTTGCCAGGCCAATCAGGATCAATCCATACATATAATCAATGTTGAATTGCAGGAATATAATGGCCAGTAAGAACATTAACACAGGGCCGATCACCCAGTTTTGAACGAGCGACAATCCGAGGATCTTCGTGTTTTTGAAAACGTCACCCAGCTCTTCATACTTGACTTTTGCAAGCGGCGGGTACATCATTACAATGAGTCCGATGGCGATCGGA
>JALNWE010000073.1 GCA_023231065.1 Bacteroidales bacterium | reverse complement strand
GGGGAGAAAGGATGTTGGTTACCGGTTGATGGATGGGCGGTACGGGAATCGAGTTCATCAAAAATAGCGATTAATGCGGCTTTGGCATTGAGGGTATCGAAAATGGTCTCTACAATCAGCAGATCAACCCCGCCATCTAATAATCCGCGTGCCTGTTCGCGGTATGTCCGGTACAGATCATCAAAGGTCACTGCCCTGTATGCGGGATCCTGAACATCCGGTGACAAAGAAGTTGTTTTATTGGTAGGGCCAATTGAACCAGCCACCCAACGGGGTTTTCCCCCATGCTTGTGAAGATAATCAGAAATGGTCTTTTTGGCAAGTTGGGCTGCCGTCGCGTTGAGTTCGTAAGCCAACTCCCCTAAATGATAATCTGCCAGCGAAATCCGGTTTGAATTAAAGGTATCCGTCTCTATTATATCAGCCCCGGCATCCAGATATGCTTCATGGATTTCGCGGATCACATGAGGTTGTGTCAGGACGAGCAGATCGTTGTTCCCTTTAAGGTTATACGGAAAATCCCTGAACCGTTCCCCCCTGAAATCGTCCTCCTTCAACTTATAACGTTGGACCATGGTCCCCATGGCGCCATCCAGAACAAGGACCCTGTTTTTAAGCTCGGAAGAGAGAGACATTTTTTCAACTAAATATTAAGAATTTTGTATCACAAACCTTTATTCAGCATCTCACGTTCTGCGCCTTGCATTTTTCCACCCGCCCCCTCCCTGTTCGCAACTACGAGCATATAATCCTGAACCTTCCTGTAAAAAAGGGTACAGGGCATCGGACCAGCAGGTGTATCCAATGTAGCAATAAAGGTCCCGTTTGAATGGCAAAGATAATCAAATGCATGAATATGGATATCCTTTTTGAAGTCTGTATCAGGTGTCCCCAGGAGCTTATATAAGGCTTCTTTCCCACACCAATGTATATATAATAGCTCAAGATCGGGTTTTGTATCCAGATGATCCAGCTCATCCCGGTTAAGAAAGCGTTCTTTGACCCGGGCCAATCTGTCTTTGATCGTTTCGATGTCAATTCCCACTTCAAATTTCCTGTTACAGACTGCCGCTGCCATAGTACCGGCATGGGAAACCGAGATGTGATGACTTCCTGAGATCAGGAAGGGTTTGCCATGTATATCGTATCTGATACCTGCCTGTGACGGTGAAAGAAGGTGTTTCAGAATAAGGCGATAGGCAAGCCATTGTTTTTTTCGTTGTTCGTGAGTAAAGTTACGGTATTGTTTCATCGCCTCTTTATCCGGCGCCAGCCGGGTAAGAAGCTGACCGGACGTTTCGGTGATTTGCCAGATCCCGGTAAGGCTTTCATGGAACCCGAATTGATGAATGACAGGCATTTTTGTAACAGGTTGGACAGCTGTTTCAAAATTACGATTTCCTAAGCTTTGGATAACTCAATTTTTACTACTTTTGCGCCCTGGATTAAACTAAAAATGAAAATACGATGGAAAATGTTGTTTCAGAGAAAGATATGAAATATAAAGTAGCCGATCTTTCATTGGCTGAATGGGGCAGAAAAGAGATCGGGATGGCAGAAAAAGAGATGCCGGGATTGATGTCGCTCCGTAAAAAATATGGTCATGAAAAGCCGTTGAAGGGAGCAAGGATCAGCGGATCGTTGCACATGACAATCCAAACTGCAGTGTTGATAGAAACGCTTACTGAATTGGGGGCCAATGTACGTTGGGCCAGTTGCAACATTTTTTCGACACAGGACCATGCTGCCGCGGCCATTGCTGCCAAAGGAATTCCCGTTTTTGCCTGGAAAGGCGAAACCATTGATGAATACTGGTGGTGTACACAAATGGCCCTCAGTTTTCCTGAAGGCAAAGGGCCGAATCTTGTTGTGGACGATGGCGGGGATGCGACCCTGATGATCCATAAAGGCTTTGAGATAGAAAATAATCCAGGATTGTTGAAATCACTTGCTGAAAGTTCTGATGAAAAAGCGCTGTTAACGCAGTTACAAAAATTGTACGTGGAAGATAAAACCAGGTGGCATCGTACGATTGCCGGGTTGAAAGGGATCTCGGAAGAAACTACCACGGGGGTTCACCGGCTCTATCAGATGAAAGAAAAAGGCATCCTTCTGGTCCCGGCCATCAATGTAAATGATTCCGTTACCAAGTCAAAGTTTGATAATCTGTATGGTTGTCGCGAGTCGCTGGCTGATGGGATCAAGCGGGCCACCGACATTATGATTGCCGGGAAGGTAGTGGTTGTGCTTGGATATGGCGACGTTGGTAAAGGATGTGCCCGGTCGATGAAATCTTATGGGGCAAGGGTACTCGTAACGGAAATTGATCCGATCTGTGCTTTACAGGCAGCCATGGAAGGATTTGAAGTAACAACGCTGGAAGATGCATTGCATGAAGGTAATATTTTTGTAACCACTACCGGCAACAAGGACGTCATCACGGCAAAACAGCTTTCGTTGATGAAGGATGAAGCCATCGTATGCAATATCGGACATTTCGATAACGAAATCCAGGTTGACCAGTTGAATAACTGGCCCGGGATCGCGAAGGTCAACATTAAACCCCAGGTAGATAAATATGTATATCCGGATGGAAAAGTGATTTACCTGCTTGCTGAAGGCCGGCTGGTAAATCTGGGATGCGCTACCGGCCATCCTTCCTTTGTCATGTCAAACTCATTCACCAATCAGACTTTAGCCCAGCTTGATCTCTGGAAAAACAAATATCCGGTAGATGTCTATCGCCTCCCTAAAAAACTGGATGAAGAAGTGGCGCGGTTGCACCTGGATCAATTGGGCGTGAAACTGACCCGGCTGAATGCCGAACAGGCCGATTATTTAGGAGTCCCGGTAGAAGGGCCCTATAAACCGGAACATTATAGATATTAGGTCAATTGCTAATGTATAGTATTGCCCCGTCGTAAATGGTTGTGTATTGTTTTAGCGGAAAGTGGGAAGGGCCATCGAAAGGGGTCCCATCGGTCATAATGTATTTAGAACCGCATATAGGACAGGTACAGGTGATACCGGATCCATCGACCCGGACCTGGGCCCCATCGGAGAGTGGGTCATAAGGGCAGGCCCGCTCAAAAGCAACAAATTCGTTGATGGATTTCCGATAGATAAGGATCCCGTTGTAGCCTCCGACAACAGTTTCCCAGCCGTTTACAGGATTGAGGTTAATATATTGGGTGCCGTTTGGATTTAAATTAAAGTTGACATAGACATAAGGAATTTCAGTCGCTTCTTCCTCTTTTTTACAGGATACAGGCAACAGGAAAAAGCAAATAAACAAGATAAGAAGGCCCGCTTTTGAAGACCATAAAAATTTTTCCATCATGCAAAATTCTAAAGAATAACGTTCATTGGAATATAAAATTGTAATTTATTCAGGATAGAACATGATTCTTTTCTGGTTTTTTTTGTTTTCTAACCCCCTGAAACCCTTGATCGAATAGCTTATCTGCTAATTTAGAATGGTTATATATTTTCAACTCCGGATAAATAATTTTGAAATTCATTTTAAATAATTATTATTTTTACCGTCTTTTTACAGCGCATTTATAATCTAACATAAAATTATATGGTATGTTAAGAAATTTACTATTGTCTATTGGATTTGTACTGGCAACAAGCTTGTTAGTATTTTCACAAACCGGCTCAGGTACCATTAAAGGAAAAATTGTTGATAAGCAAACTAAAGAGCCGATCTCGTTTGCCAATGTGGTTGTTGAAGTAGGGGGTGTCCAGGTTGGAGGCTCTACTTCTGATTTTGACGGAAACTTCCAGATCAAGCCGGTACCTCCCGGAAAGGTAGATTTGAAAGCGAGTTTTGTTGGTTATAAACCGTTCATGTACAAAGGGATGATTATCATGCCTGATAAAATTGCTTTTCAGGATCTCGAATTGGAAGTTTCGACAACAACCCTGAACGAAATTGAAGTCGTTCAATATAAGGTGCCTTTGATTTCCAAGGATCAGACGACATCTGGAGGGACTGTTACGTCGGAAGAAATTTCAAAGATGGCAAACAAGTCGGCTGCCGCTGTTGCCACAACGGTTGGAGGCGTTACAACCAATGCAAACGGTGAAATCACTTCTATGCGCGGTCAGCGTTCATCCGGTACCGTATATTATATTGACGGAATGCGCGTTACAGGTAGCAACAACCTGCCCCAGTCGGCCATCGAACAAGTTGAAGTCATCCTGGGCGGCACCCCTGCCTCTTATGGGGATGCTACCGGTGGTATTATCAATGTAACTACTAAAGGGCCCTCTAAGGATTTTTCAGGTGGCATTGACCTTCAGACCTCTCAGTATTTGGATGCTTTCGGCTATAACCGTTTGGGATTGAATTTTACCGGCCCAATAGTTTCAAAGAAAGACACGGTTCGCGGGACCAAAACCCCCATCATGGGATTTTTCCTTGCCGGTGATCTTATTTATCAGAAAGATGGCGCCCCCGCGGCCTTTTCATTATATAAGGTAACAGATGATGTGCAGGACTACTTGAAGACAAACCCTCTTCGTCTTTATGGCCAAAACCAGGCCGTTTTCTATAATGCGGAATTTTTGACGTATGATCAGATGGAGAAAACCAAATATACGCGGAACACTTCTGGAACAAATATCAACGTTTCCGGAAAACTGGATTTCAGGGTATCGCCCACCATCAACCTTTCTTTAGGCGGTACTTTTACCCGGTATGACAACCGCAGTTTTAATTTCGGCAACTCTTTGCTTGACTGGCAATACAATACGCATTCCATGGGCTATACATGGCGCGTCAACGGCCGGTTTACCCAACGTTTCCCGACTGCGCCCGACAGTAAATCTTTCGTAAAAAATATCTATTATTCCATCGGCGCTGACTTTACCCGGTCTTTCGCCAAAACCGAGGATGCCGAGCATCAGGATAACTATTTTAAATATGGGTATGTGGGTAGTTTTACGACCGAAACAGTTCGCGCCTATACCCCGGAACTTGCTTACGACTCTGTTGCTAAAAAATGGGCCCACCTGCAGAACGGGACGCGGGATACCCTCGTCGTTTTTCGTGGTTCTGACATCAATCCTGAATCTTCAAACTGGACACAACAATATTATGGTTTCTTTGATGACGCCACCTCGCACTATCAAAACCTGGATGAAATCATTTCCGGCCGCGGTCTTGTAAACGGCATGGAACCGACTGCCCCGTACAGTATGTGGTCAAATGTCGGGAACCGCGCTAACGGGTATGCTGTTTCCAATTCCGATCAGATTGCTGTAAACGCATCTTTTGCTGCCGATTTTGGGAACCATGAAATTCAATTGGGATTGCAATATCAGCAACGCAGCAATTCAAACTATACCAATGTGGGTATTTCACTGTGGGAAACCATGCGGGGTTTAACCAATGCCCAGTTATATGACCTTGACCTGGCCAACCCTATTGGGGTTTATCGCGACGGGGTTTTCATGGATACCATTAATTATAACCGCAAGTATGTTTCCACCCTTCAGAAAACTTTTGATATTAACCTTCGTAAAAAAATGGGCTTACCGGTTGACGGAACCGATTGGATTGATATTGATTCCTACAGTTTCAGCGAAAATTCCATCAGCTATTATGATAAGAACATGCAACAGCATACAATAAAGCTGAGCGATCAGTTATTCAGCATTGATATGTTCAGCGCTGATGAACTCCTGAAGGACGGGTCCCCCATCGTGAATTATGCTGGTTATGATTACATGGGCAATAAAATCAGCAAACAACCAAGTTTTGATGAGTTTTTTACGGCTAAAGACGCCAATGGTAATTACACCCGGCCCATTGGCGCTTACCAACCTATCTATATGGCCGGATACATCCAGGATAAATTTGCTTTCAAGGATCTTATTTTTAACATTGGTATCCGGGTTGACCGTTTTGATGCCAACCAGGCTGTACTCAAAGATCCATACTTATTCTATCCTGCCAAAACAGCAGGGGAAGTTACTCAGTTGAATGGTGAAACCGTTACGCATCCATCGGGAATCGGCAGCGACTATGTAGTATATGTTGATGATGCAAGTAATCCTACCTCCATCACGGGATACCGGAATAACAACAACTGGTATAACGCTGAAGGTAGCCCGATCACTGACCCGGTAGCGATTCTTGACAAAGGGAATGGCGTTCAGCCATACCTGGTGGACCCATCCAATAAATCTATCACGGCCGGGGTATTTAAGGACTATGACCCTCAAACCAATGTCATGCCCCGTATCTCCTTCTCCTTCCCGATTTCTGACGATGCTTTGTTTTATGCACACTATGATATCCTAACCCAACGCCCCTCTTCGGATCAGGTTCAGATCGACCCAATCTCTTATTATTACATTGGTGTAACCGGCAGTTCGGGAACAATTAATAATCCCAATCTGAAACCTGAACGTACCATCGATTATGAATTGGGCTTCCAGCAAAAGATCAATAATGCCTCTTCATTGAAATTAGCCGTTTTCTATCGCGAAATGCGGGACCAGATACAACAGTACCGGCTAACAGGAGCTTATCCTAAAACTTATTACTCATATACCAATATCGACTTCGGTACGGTCAAGGGATTGACGCTTACCTATGATCTTCGTCGTACCGGTAACGTCCGGGTCCGCTTTAACTATACCCTGCAGTTCGCTGAAGGTACCGGTTCCGATCCCAACGCGGCTTCAACCATCATCCGTTCCGATCAACCTAACCTTCGTACCCTGAACCCACTGAACTTCGACCAGCGCCACCAGTTCAATATCAGCCTGGACTATCGTTGGGGCAGTGGAAAAGATTATAACGGACCTGTGGTCAAACGCACTAAAAGCGGAAAACCGCCCGTACAGGTACTTTCCAATTTCGGAGCGAACTTTACAATTACCGGCGGTTCCGGGACTCCTTATACCAAAACCAGTACCATCCTCCCTTACGGGGCTATGGGGCCCATCCAGGGTACGATCAACGGAGCCCGCTTACCATGGCAATTCCTGATCGGCGCTCGCGTTGACAAGGATTTCAATTTCGCGCTCAATAAGAAGAAATTTGGGACCATCAATGTCTATATTGAATTCACGAACCTGTTAAATTCAAAAACGGTGGTTTCTGTATATCCTGCTACCGGTTCTGCTGATGATGATGGTTATCTTTCAGCTCCTGAATGGCAAAATGCCATCAATCAGCAGGTTGACCCGGAATCTTATCGCGATTTATACTCCATTCAGATGAACAGTCCTTATAATTACAGTTCTCCGCGTACAATCCGTCTGGGTGTTATGTTTAATTTCTAATGTGAGTTTAACCATGGTAACGAGAAGAAATTTCGGTATTGTAAAAAACAATTCAAATATGAAAAATATACTTCGCTTTTTAGTTATTGCATTCTGTCTGTGGGCCACAAATACCGTTTTTGCCGAGGAAATTCACAAGAGTGGTGGCAAGAGCGCCGATGTAATTAAGGAAACAGCAGCTGGTTGCGCTGCTGGATCTAGTTATAAATATCTTGATATTAATAACGTACGGACCCTCATGTACTCTTATGGCAATGGATGGTTCCTGGAAGTTGCAGAGTATGAAATCCCTAAGGGTTCCAACAAAACTTCCATGTTTTCGACTTCCCTTTGGATCGGTGGTATTGATATCAACAATAACCTGAAGTTAGCTGCCTACCGTTACGGACAAGGTCCAACAACGGCTACTGCCCACACCAAAAATGACTTCTGGCCTGGCCCCCTGACTGTTGATGGAACGGCGGCTATTGACGTTGAGACTTGTGCCAATTACGATAAATTATACCAGATGACGCGTACAGAAGTTCAGGAGTTTTTAGCCTGGTGGGATGATAAAGCTGCTTATCCCGATTATACTATTCCAAAATCGATTTTAGACTGGCCGGCACATGGTGATATGTCAAAGGGACAGGCTTTCTATCTGGCTCCTTTTTATGATGTTAATGGTGATGGTATTTATGATCCCCGTCAGGGAGATTATCCGTATTATGACCTGGCGAACAACCTGTGCCCCAAGAACCTCAAACCCGGTGAACTGGTAGCGCGCGCAAAGATCAAGAACGGCGAACCTTCTGATACTATGGGGATCCTTGTTGACCAGGTGCTGAAAGGCGACCAGACATTATGGTGCGTATATAACGACAAAGGAAACTACCATTCGGAAACAACCGGGGATCCGATCGGAATGGAAATCAGGGCTCAGTATTTTGCTTTTGCCACCAACGACGAGATCAACAACATGACCTTTTACTCCTATGAGATCATCAACCGTTCGACCTATACCCTGACCGGGACTTATTTCAGCCAATGGGTTGACCCCGATCTGGGATATGCCAATGACGACTATGTTGGATGTGATGTGAACCGCGGACTTGGTTATTGTTACAACGGCACTCCCATTGACGGTACCGGTCAGTCATATGCTTATGGCGCCCATCCGCCTGCAGTAGGCGTTGACTTTTTCCAGGGGCCTTACATGGATCCAGATGGTTATGATAACCCTTCGTTTAAAGGGAGCACCCTTAAAGGGCCTTCTTTTAAGGGAAGTTGCGATATGGTTGGGATGAATGGTACCGTGATCGATATGAGTTATGGCCCCAACGAAATGTACACGGCCCCCTTCATGGTCCGTTCGGAAGCCATTAATGGAGTGAATTTCGGCGATGGGATTAAGGATAATGAACGATATGGAATGCGCCGTTTTGTTTATCATAATAACAGTAATGCCGGTGTTCCGAGTTATATGACCGACCCGAATTACGCATCTGAATATTATTTGTTTCTCCGTGGTATCTGGAAAGATAATTCCAAGATGATTTACGGTGGAAATGCCCACTATTCTGCCGGTGGTTATGGCCCGGAATGTGATTTTATGTTTCCGGATGAAACTGACCTTTGTGATTGGGGGACCAATGGTCAACCACCCAACGGTCAAAAAAAATGGACTGAAGATATTGCCGGTAACAATCCTCAGGATCGCCGGTTTATGCAATCTGCAGGACCATTTACTTTGCTCCCGGGAGCTTGTAACTATATTACGGTGGGTATTCCCTGGGCCCGTTCTATTACAGGCACGCCATTGGAATCAGTCAAATTATTAAAAATTGTTGATGACAAATGTCAGAGTTTGTTTGATAACTGTTTTGCCGTACTCAGCGGCCCCAATGCTCCTGATCTTACTGTTGAAGAGATGGATAAGCAGTTGATCATTTATATTTCGAACCGTAAGACCAATGATGCCGGTAATAACTATAATGAAAAATATGTAGAGTATGATCCAAATATCCCCAATCCTGATACGCTGGGCCACAATGAAAGAAATGACTCATTGTATCATTTTGAAGGATATCAAATATACCAACTAAAAGATGCAACGGTATCTGCCGCTGATATTGACGATGCCAGCAAAGCAAGACTGGTGGCGGAATGCGATGTCCAGAACGGAGTCACAAAACTGGTAAACTGGACCTATGACCAGAATCTTGGAGGGAACCAGGGAGAAGTGATGGTAAATGGCGCCGATATTGGAATACAACACTCTTTTGTGTTTACAAAGGATATGTTTGCGACCGGAGATGACAAACTGATAAACCATAAACAATATTACTATGTTGCCGTTGCTTATGCCTATAACCAGTACAAAGCATACAATGGTCTTGATCCTACGGCATTGGATGGCCAGAAGACACCTTATCTACGCGGACGTAGTAATATCAAGGTTTACACTGCTATACCCCATATTCCACTGGGTGAGATCATGCATTCATCCTATGGCGAGGGACCTGTTGTAACCCGGATCCAGGGACAAGGTAACGGTGGTATGATCACCGATTTTACTGAAGCTACCATAGCTGAGATCCTGTCAAAACCACCTGCAGATTCACTGAATGTTTATGGCGGTTCCGATTATCCAATTTGTTACAATCCAACCTACCTGGTCAATAAAGGACCTTTACGGGTAAAAGTCATTGACCCGCTCAACGTTGTGGATGGTGAATATACTGTGAAATTCGACTCGATGGTATCGGTCAACGCTGGTAATCCGTTCACCAACAAGAAAAAAATCCAGTTCGGTAAATGGACCCTTTATAACAACAAAACCGGGATCAGTTACCGCGCTGATACAACTACAATTTATGCCTACGAGCAAGTCTTCCTTGATTTGGGTATCGCGCTGACGCTTTACCAGGTACCCAATGCCGGAGATTCTTTACGCGGATCGGTAACTACCGATAATGGGCTACTCTGGGCCCCTACGGCCATTTACGAGGACAGCACAAAGGTCTGGCTGGGAGGAATCCCCGATACCGATATTCCTGAAGACTATACCAACTGGATACGATCGGGAACCTATAAAGGTTCCGATACTAAATATTATGACTGGAACATGGGAAGCGGGGCCGTTGGTCAACCTTGGGATCCCAATAAAAATTTTCAGAAAATCCAAAATGGGACCTGGGCGCCTTACTGCCTGGCAGCCATTAACGGAGATGAATTGTTTGTAGGGCCAGCTTATGGAAAACGATCGAAATTAATAGCAACAATGGACAACCTGTGCAGTGTTGACGTTGTGATTACTCCAGATAAAAATAAATGGACCCGTTGCCCTGTTATTGAACTTTGCTCAAAAACCGCCCTTGCTCAAGGAGGAGCTAAAATATTTGATTTCAGAAAAGCGGCTTCTGTTAACGTGGATGGGGATACCGGCGTGGTAAGCGAAAACCCCATGTATAATTCGACCTATATCAATGCTACCGGTATGGGCTGGTTCCCGGGATATGCCATTAACCTCGAAACCGGGGAACGTCTGAATATCATGTTTGGCGAAAATTCATGGCTGGTTGCTGACAATGGGCGCGACATGTTGTGGAATCCAACCAGCCGGGTATATGATGCCGCTGGGGTCCCCGTTTTTGGAGGGCAGCATTACCTTTATATCATGAACCACAAATCAATTGTGGTTGCCACTATCCATCTGGATTATCCCGCGTATGATGGCGGCGCCTATATCCGTAAAATCATGCTCAAAACACCGGCTACGATTTATAAGGATAACACATACGCTACCGCTCTTTACGTTACCATTCCGATGGCTATTGCCGGAAAGGAATGGCTGAGCAATACCGTAACGACTAAAATACGCGTTTCGAAACCGTATAAACGTTATTATTCAGAAACATTACCGGTTGATTCAATAGGTATCCCTGATACCGTAAACCGAAACTATCCGATGTATATATTCAATACCTCTTCGATCGCTACTACAAAGAACAATCAGGATAAGGCAACTTCCGATCTTGACCTGATCAATGTAGTGCCCAATCCTTACTATGCTTATGACGATTATGAAAGGAACCAACTTGATAACCGTATCAAGATTGTGAACTTGCCTACAAAGTGTACTGTCACCATCTTTGATATGAGTGGAACGATGATCCGTCAGTTTAACGTTGATAAATCGGGTATAGCGCAACCGCGGGCTTCAACAGCTGGTTTGAATACCGACGCGAAGACATCCATCGACTGGGATTTGAAAAACTTTGCCGGAATTCCCATTGCTGGCGGAGTTTACCTGATCCATGTAAAAGCAGATGGACTTGGCGAACGGACCCTTAAATGGTTTGGAATATTGCGGCCAGTTGACCTGAACGCATTATAATGGCTAATACGATTTATTATATGACAAAAACAAAAAATTCCAGGATTATGAAAAATATATATAGCTGCTTAGTCGCAATATTCTTAATGGGATTGATACTCGCACCACTGGATAAAGTAATGGCCGGAAATAAGGACAGGTCTGGTCAGGCAGGCGCTGCAGAGTTATTGATCAACCCATGGGCGAGAAGTTCCGGATGGGGATCGGTCGGTACCTCCTGCACACAGGGTTTGGAAGCTTTATACTCGAATGTGGCGGGTACAGGATTTACGAAAGGAACGGAAATTATTTTCTCCTATACCAACTGGCTCAAAGGTTCAGATATCAATGTTATGTCATTTGGCCTTAGCCAGAAGTTGGGGACCCATGGTGGTGTTCTGACTGCAGCCGTTATGTCGATGAGCTTCGGTGAAATTGACATTACAACGACGGGTTCACCGGAACCGGTCCAGGGCACATTTAAACCCAGTTATCTGAATATCAACCTGGCTTATGCAAAAGCATTCTCCAACAGTATATACGGAGGGTTAAATATTAAGTTAATCTCGGAATCGATTGCCGATGCAAGCGCCACAGCGCTTGCCCTTGATGCCGGTATTCAATACGTAACGGGAGATAAAGAGCAGATCAAGTTTGGTATTGCGCTAAAAAACATTGGAGCTTCCATGCGGTTTACCGGTGATGGCCTCTCTTTCCGTGGGGTTATTCCGGGTCATGGCAACGACAACGATCAATTCACGGTGGAACAACGCTCCGCCAAATATGAGCTTCCTGCCACACTGCGTATTGGCGCTTCTTATGACTTCCTGATTGGTGATATGCACCGCATCACACTCGCGGGGAATTTTTCTTCAAATTCATTCACCAAAGATCAGTTTACTTTAGGGCTTGAATATGCTCTTAAATATTACTTACAGATCAGGGCTGGTTATACCTATCAAGACGGTATGTTTAATTCAAATGTCGAAGACCGTGGTACTGTTTATACCGGGTTAAATGCAGGATTTACCGTTTCGGTTCCATTTAGTAAGGAAAAAGAAACCGGTATTGCCATCGATTATTCATACCGCGCCACCAATCCTTTCCAGGGAACTCATAGTATTGGGCTGAAACTTAACTTTTAATCCATAGTTTAGAAGTTTACTTTAACTTCGTTTTAATTGCAAAGGACCCTTACACAGGGTCTTTTGGCTTATTATGTTAACAAATATTATTACGCCATGTCGGACCTAAAGTATTATACTCCTGAAGGTTTAGAGAAGCTCAAGGAGGAATTGAACAGACTGACCACCATCGAACGGCCGGCCATATCCAGGCAAATCGCCGAGGCCCGCGATAAAGGCGATTTATCCGAGAATGCTGAATATGCTGCCGCAAAAGAGGCTCAATCCATGCTTGAACTGAAAATCTCCAAGCTACAGGAAGTTGTTGGCAACGCTCGTTTGATTGATGAACGGAAACTGGATAATTCCAAGGTATTGATCTTCTCAGCTGTAAAATTGAAAAATGTTCAGAAAGGTAACCTGGTAACCTATACGCTGGTCCCCGAAAACGAAGCCAATATTAAACTTGGAAAACTTTCTGTCAGCTCGCCGATTGCTAAGGGGCTCCTGGGCAAAAGCCTCGGGGATACTGTCGAAATAACCATTCCGGCAGGTAAAATAACATTTGAAATCGTTGAAATATCGAGATAAATTTATTTGATATGGCTACCATTTTCACAAAAATCGTCAAAGGAGAAATTCCTTGTTATAAAGTAGCGGAAACCGATGACTACCTGGCATTTCTGGATATTAACCCACTTCAGGAAGGCCATACGTTGGTTATACCAAAACAAGAGGTCAGTTACCTGTTTAACCTGAATGATGAAGCCCATGCAGGGTTATGGAATTTCGCTAAGAAAGTTGCCAAAGCCATCGAATGCGTAGTGCCTTGTCAGCGGATTGGCGTCACGGTCATCGGTCTGGAAGTGCCACATGCCCATATCCATCTAATCCCGATTTCCGGGTTGTATGACATGGACTTTACTAAGCATAAAAAAACTT
>JALNWE010000072.1 GCA_023231065.1 Bacteroidales bacterium | reverse complement strand
CAGGTTATCGAGCGAAGCAGTGATATTGCGTTCCAGCTCGCTCGATTCGGTTGTTCCCGATGAATAACCCACTTCATAATTGGCGCTCCCGCTGATCTGAAAGACTTTCGGAACTTTGATGCCTGCCCCAACGGTAGCTTCAAATGAAGAAGAATTCTGGTAACCGGTCGATGATTCGGTCGAAACATCCAGCTCGCTGGTACTGCCACAGGAGTGATCATCCCAGTTGAGCGACATGCATTGCCTTAAATCCCAGGACAATGAACCCATAACCACATCCGGACGGTTTTGGGCCATCCATGAATTCAAATCGTTTGGATCGGTTATGTAATAGGGATGACCCGACAGGGATTTTGATTCGTTATAAATGGAAAAACCGATAACCCTGAACAGATACTGTGTTGAATTCGGAACCGGATTATTCAGGGTGTTGTTATCCCACCAGGGGAAAAGGGAGTAAGAATAGCGTCTTATTTGCGGGATGGTCCAGATAAAGTACCCGTTCGACTGCGTATTCTCGAGCAAATCGAAAGTCTGGGAAAAGGTTTGTTTGACGGTTGTGGAATTTTTTACCGATGACTGGTAGGAGTTTGAATGTTGAAAAGCCCCTGCAATGGAGGCTGTCACTTTCATTATTGCCTTGGAGATTTTGAAGTTCCCGCCATAACCCCACATATCTTCATAGGTGTTTGACACTTCGGATGAGTTGGTGGCCGACTGTTCAAGCTTGAGTGTCGAAGCCGGTGTATTAAGCCGGTGTTTCTCATTCCATATATCCCAGTTCACCGATACGGGCGGCGCTCCCTCAACAATCCCGGCAAGGGTCCATAAGCTTTTTACTCCGGTAATGGTGGTATCGCCGATGTCATAGCTTGTAACAATGGCGCTGGAATCGATCCTCCACTGATCGGAAACGAATTGAATTCCCAAAAAATGATTGTTCGCATCAGGATACAGAAACCAGTTCTTTTGCTGGTACCCGTCGATTCCATCCATATCGTCGGTATAATCCTGAGGGATCAGTTCAAAAACTCCTTTAATGGCATACGGGTTGGGAGCATAAACTTTGGGTACTGTTACCTGTCCGCAGCGTAGGAAGTGGAAGTTGTCGTTTTCGGCATAAAACTCGGCATATACAATGGGGTGCGTCCCATCCGACGATTTGTTGTTATCGAACCCCATAACAGTAAGCCGGTCGCGATACTGAGGAAGCGATTCGCTTGTTTTACGCCCCTGAATAGTTCCCTGAACGATGGTGCTCGTTTCTGTTAAATTGTAAGCAATCGACAACTGTACGTAATCAAATACCATTCCGTTTGCGGTTTTTCGGGGCATCAATTTTCCGAGGATGATATCGTCTTTGGGAACATAGGTATTGGTTACCAGATATTTTTGTCCCAACGAATCGACCCTTTCAATGAGCCCTCCTAAAGCGCTTCCCCTGATATTATATACTGTTTGGGTTTTGCGATAAAAGAATTTCCCGGCGCTTTCATTGAAACCATATTCCTGTATTTGCCAGTTATCCGGTGCATTCAGATTGGTGATCGGAGAATGATAACCAAGAATGTAGAGATTTGAATCAACCTGAAAAGCGCTTTGCGGATAAAATGCTTTATCGGGGACCTTATCCGAAAAAGAAAACCAATCATCACTTTGTTTTACAGGCATCTGGCCGAACCAGTTGTAATCATCATTACCGCAGAAGCTGTAAATGTAATACCACAACCGGTTATCGAATTGAAACGCAAAATGATAGGCCGCGAAAAACGACTTGGGATATTGCGAAATGATATTCTTCTGTGAAGGTCCTATATTATAAGGGGCAAGCGCTCCATTGTCATGGTTTTGATTAAAGGTATAGATATAGGGAACAGGGGTCGGGGGCGCTGTTTTCATATTGAAAACGAAAATTGTCCCCTGAAAATTAATAACCGCCGGGGCAGTAACAAACCAGGTTTGCTTGGTGTCGGTCCATTGGTTATCAGGCGTGATCGTGACGTTATATTCTTGCGATATTCCGATTACCGGGATGATAGCAGCTATGATAAGTAATAATATATAGCGACGCATATTTCGAATTTTAGGATTAATTAATCAGGATTTTCTTTGAGCAAACGCCATCAGCGGTAGTAAATACGGCATAATAAACTCCCGCCGGCAGGGTGATCCCCTCGAAGGTGAAAGTAACGGCAGATAAGCCATTACTGCTTACCTCCCTTTGGGCGACCATATCCCCCCTGATATTGTACAATCTCACTTTTATATTGCCTTCCTGGTCCGATTGCACCAGGAACTTTATTTTGCTGAGTTTTTCCGGGTTCGGGTAAGCCTGTATTTTGAGATCTGACAATTCATTGCCGGTTTCATTCTGATCAATGGAGAATGACCAGCTTCGCGACCACACCGCTTCCAGATTTTTAGTCCGGCCTCTTACCGCCCAATAGTACGTGGTCCCTTTTTCAGGTTTGAAACCCGGAACCGAAATATCCGACAGGTCCGTAACGTCGCGCTGGTAAAGAATGCTGCCGGGTTCAATAACCGGGGAGGTGGCAATGAAAAACGTGTAATCGTTCAGTTCGTCACCTTCTGCTTGCCAACTGAAGAGCAGCTCCTGCTCTTTGATGATGCTCCCGTTTTTGGGGGAAAGCAGGTTGAGGGTCCCTTTGAAATTGATCACAAGGTATGGCAGGTACCAGGGTTTGGCTCCATTCAAACTGTCGTAATACCACCAGTTGGCATTCATTTCAGGAGTGAGCCAATAAACATTAACCGCGAGTTTTGAGGTATTTGGGCCTTCTTTATCGGTGAGCAGGTTGCTCAACGAAGCGGAGATACTCTGGCCGAATTCGGTCTTTATGGTAGTCTCGGTCGAGTATTTGACATTGGTGCTATAAGAAGCATTCCGGGAAAAGACAAAGGGTACGCTAATCCCGGCCGAAACCGTACGGTTGTACGAGGTTCCGTTTTCATACGTGTGCGATGATGAACTTGACTGCTGCATGCTCACGGAACCTCCGGGCGATCCGGAGGTCCAGGCCACATCGATGACAGGCGAACGGGTGCCAAGGTTCTGAGCCAGCGCCGGGCGTCCCGATTCGGTCCAGGAACTCATGTTTTCGGGATTGGTTACCTGAAACGGGAACCGGTTCAGCGGAATGGGTTCGTTGTGGGTGGAGATCCCAATAATGCGGAACAGGTATTCGGTCGAATTCGGTACCGGATAATGCATTTGCAACGTGTCCCACCAGGGGTATGTCCTGAAGGCATACCGTCTGATGAGGGGGATGGTCCAGATATAAAACCCATACGGTTGGCTGCTTTCGTACAATTCGAACTGTTGCTCAACCGATTTTTTGATGGTTACACCGCTTTTTATCGTAGTACGGTATGTTTCCGAATATTTAAACTCATCTTTGAGGGAAACAATAATCTTTGATCCAAAATCAGCGCCATACGAAGCGCTCCAGGTGTCGTCGAATGAAGTGGTGATATCGGTCAGTGTTGATGCCTCTGAGTGGATAGTCAGGCTGGAGGTGGGAGTATTCAACGGGTGGCATTTTTCCCAGAGTTCCCAGTTTACCGAAACCGGGGGCGCTCCCTCCACAATCCCAGTCAGGGTCCATAAACTCTTAACCCCCTGGTATTGCACGGTGTCATTCAGGTCGGCGCTGGTCACGATCTCGCAGGTATCGAGCCTCCAGCGGTCGGAATTAAACCTTTCCCCTTTAAAATGCTTGCTCCCTACCGCGTAATAAATCCAGCATTTCTGTTGCATTCCGTCGATGCCGTCCATCGATGTAGTTAAATCCAGTGGCAACAATTCGTAAGAACCGGTGATCCGGTATGTATTGTTGATCTTTTGTGGCGCATCGGATGAATTGATGTTAACAATTCCTGTATTCACGCTCGCGGGGATGCCATTCTGAAGATAATACTCCGAATATCGTACCAGGTGAGCGCCATTTGACTGCTGATCCTGATCAATAGCGAAAACGTTTATACGATCGGGTTGCTGCGGATTCGGATCGGAGGTTTTGCCACCCCCGATGCTTCCTTCAAGCAGCGTACTTGAGGCAATGCTATTAAAAACAACCTCATACTGAGTGTATTCAAAAGTGATTCCGCCGGCGTTTTTTATGGCAGCCAGTTTGCCCAGGAACGAACTGCCATTCGGAGTAAAGGTGTTCACCAAAAAATAGGAGTTGCCAAGTGAATCAATCTTACGGGCAATCCCACCCAGACAGGTTCCTTTGATACCGGGGAGGTCGGTTAGCTTGTCAAACTTAAAAGCGTACGTCACATTGGGGGTGTAATGATACTGCTGAACATACCAGCTATCGGTTGTAGAAAGGCCGGAGCCATATTTGACACACAGGAAAAAGAGATTCGAGTCGATCTGGAAAGCGGCAAGTTTCTGGTAATCCTTACCATGAACTTCTTTGGTCCAGTAGCAGTTGGAGTTGGTATCAAGAGGCAATTGAAAAAAGACATCGATATACTGATCCTGGCTCTGGTCGTTGTAATAATTAGCTTTGCTGTACCACAACCGGTTATCGAACTGGAAGGCATAATGGGCCTCTATCGTGGTATTGGCATCGGGCCAATGATAGATTACATTTTCGTGCTCATCGCCAATATAATATGGCGACAGGGATCCATAGTTCCGGTCCTTGTCGAATTTATATAAGTAAGTGTTGACCTGGCTCCCGGAAGACGTTTGACGATTAAAAACATACACAGATCCCTGGTAGTTATAAAACACCGGATCCAGTTTATCGTACCAGGTATGGTGGGTATCGTTCCATAACATTTCATAGCTAATATTGGTATTTTCCGGCTGCGCCATAGCGATGACCGGAACAGCTACCAGACAAATCATTCTCAATATATTACGTATCATAATCCGGGAGTTTGAAATAATCAATAACCATTAAAAACGGACGTAGAAACCCGCATTGACATAAAAATCGCTGCCAAGTCCTGAAATTGCATTGAAAGAGAAGAGATCGCTGATCTGCCAGTTGATCCCAACCGTTCCATCGATTACCGAAGGAGAATAAGTGTGTGTAGTAATTTCATCGACAAAAAGGTCGCCGTTGGAATTATAGAGGCGCTCAATGCGGTATTTATGATAGGATCCCATAAAGTGGAAGCCCGGACCGGCATAAAAGGTAAAGTTACCGGCTTTATAGTTGCCAAGCAGGCTGATCCTGCTATATCCCGACCAGTATTTGACTTCTCCCGACTGAGAGCAATCAGCCGGTACCGGGTTGATGTTGTCGTCGATTTCGGTAAGTTTACCTGCCATTGTAACAAACATGGGTTGCAAGGTAACTCCCCAGTGTGAGGTGAAGAAGTAACCAACGTTGACCCTGAGGCCAAAGGTTGGTTCGGCTGTGCCCGATTTGAAACAATACTCTTCCTTTTCAGTGTTATGGTTATATACGCTCCATTTCGACAGCGACAGCCCTAACATCAGGGTGCCGTCGACCCTCCATTTCGATTGAGGTTGGTTGATAAACGACATTCCGAATTCAAGATTGACGTTGTTTGCCTTATTGGAACGGTCGGCGTAGGAGTTGATATTATCGATCGCATCATCGGTAAGGTCAATTGTTCCAAGGTCCCCTCCATTCAAAAGAGAGTGTAGCGAGAGCGAGGCAAGCTTCATGTCGTTTGAAAGCCAGTTATAAGAAACACCGGCATGAAACCTCCTGTTTTTTTTAGCAACAGGTTCGGTTTGTGTTTCCTGTGAGAAAGTTGTCAGAAATGCAGTTGTAAGGAATACGACCAGATAAATCTGTTTCATGGAGCATAATTTGGTTGGTGAGAAAATGGGGAATGGCTTTGTTTTCTGTAAGTTGTGGTAGATAAAGAAGCTAAATATCGCGTAGATGTTAATGGTTGTAAAGATAAAGGAAAAATTTTCAGCACAAATACCAGCAGATAAAAAATATATTTTTCGGACAATATTCTTTTTAAATTTGGGATTGAAATTTCGGCGCCGGTAAAAACCACTGCCACTTTCCGGTAAAAACCAACGACTAATAAATTCACGACATGAAAATCTTCCTGGACTGTATTTTGTTATTTATTTCAATCCAATTGTTTTCAAACAACCCGGAAAATGGATATGTGATCACAGGTAGTTTAACTGGATTTGCAGATAGCACAAAATTCAGTCTGAAAAATTTGAATACGGATGAAATAGTTAACAGCACAATACTTTTAAGTGGGAAATTTGTAATGGAAGGCGCTTTTGACGAAGGGCCGGAATTACTGTGGTTGTATACAAATTCGACAGATCGTTTCATCTATACAACATTGTTTATCAGTAATGAAAATGTCGTAATAAAAGGGGACATCAAGGATTTTCCATCCAACCTTCAGATCACCGGTTCCAAAATTCAGGATGATTATAACCAGCTGTTGAGTTTAACTAAAAAATATAACCATGAAAGGGATTCCCTCTTTAACTGTTCCATGAAACTCCCTGCAAATGAACAGGATAATAAGGGGAAAGCAATTGCTGGCAAAATTAAATTTATTGATGATACCTGTTTCAAATTGCAATTGGGCTACATAAAAGCTAATTTGAACACCTATCCTGCAATTCTCTACCTTGGTTACATGAAGGACAATTTGCCTAAAGATACAGTCAGGCAATTGTATAACATGCTCACCCCGGAAATGAAGGCGTTCAAATTATCCAAATCAATTGAGATTTTCCTAAAAGATAAAATAGCAGAAGTTGGCGATCCTTGCTATGATTTTGAAGCAATCAATCCTAAAGGGGAAAAAGTAACATTTTTGGAAATATCAACACCGTATATTCTCCTTGATTTTACCACTGCGTACTGCGGGCCTTGCATACAATCTATATCTGAACTAAACAAAATATTTGAAATTTATAAAGATTCGTTAATGATTGTTAGCTTTTCGGCTGACAATAAAAAGGAAGTCTGGCTAAACTCAGTAGATCGGGACAAGATAACATGGACAAGCTTATGGAACGGTAATGGAATATACAGCGAGACTTGTATCAGGTATGGGGTGACGGGGTTTCCAACGTTTATTCTAATAGGGCCTGATCGAAAAATTGCGGATAAATGGACCGGATACGCGAAGGGAATGCTAATAGAAAAACTCAAATCCTTAAAAAAAGGTTAAAGGGGAAATAGCATTAAGCATGACAAAAAGTCGATTAAATTGCAAGGATTAACATGATAAGACCAAAGATTTTTGCATTACTGAATAGCAACTTTGCGGGGCTTTTATCGTCATCGGTTATTTCACCGGCATACTGAAGATCTTTGAGTCGATGGGTTGATCAAGTTCGATGTTTTCGATTTGCAATGAATTATAGGGTTGACCGCCAAAATAAGTATCCTGGGTAAATGCAAATGGAATTCCATTCACCGCTTTGTAATCATGGAAATAATTCTCGACCGGAACATCTTTCCCTCGAATATTTCTGAAATAAAGCCTTTTCAGGATGATAAACCGGGAGGGGTCAATGAAAAGGTACTCCGTTCCGCCATCTTTTTTGGTGATTTTCAACTTGTAGGCGAGGGTTGTTCCGACAGTATCGCGGCCTGCAAGTTCTACCAGATGGCCTTTTTCTTTCCATTGGTATAGCAACCCATCAAAATCAGCTTTGGTCCTCATGTCCTTAGCCCGGTCTTCAGGCATCGCCTGAGGTTTCGGATTCCCGGTCCATGGGGCCGTCATCCAGGCCGTTTGGCCATCATATCCCTGGTACGCGGTGATATCCTGGACATCGAATTCCATGTAGTACAGGTCAGGGCGCATCCGGATGATTTTCACAGGCATCGCATCCTGCTGGATCATGGTCCCGGACATGATGATGGACTTTGTTTTCAGGAGTTTATCATATCCCGCTGCTTTATAATGTTTTGCAAGAATTTCATCGAGCGTGGGCTCCTGGGCCATGGCAAAGGAACCGATTACAAACAATGTAATGAGGAGGGATAGAGGTTTTTTCATAATCATTTTTTACAGGTGTCCGCGAACGTTTTCGTTTCACTACTTCGCTACTTTATAGGCTAACAACGATTTTCCATGTCTGATATAGAGTACTCCATTGCAAATGACAGGATGTGAAAAATGTGCCTTAGTCCCTCGCGTGACCTTAAATGAGCTCACCAGTTCGGGACAGGATTTCCCCGGTTTGAACAACCCCATCTGTCCTTTCTCATTATAAAGGTACAACATACCATCGGCTTCAATAACGCTTCCCCTGTCAAATTTTATCGAATCGACAACATTCCCTTTATTGGTTTCGACCACATAGTACTGTCTCTTTTCATAGCCACCGCTGATGATTTGATCATTCACTTTGATAAACCCGCCGAAAAGCCCGTCACACTTATTGTCTTTCCATAGTTCAGTGATCTTGGCCCCATCATCCGAAAGCTGAAATTTGATCGCGCCATTGCCGTTCCCATTGACACAGTATAGGAAACTGTTTTCATAAAGAGGCGTATTGCACTGGCAATCGATGCCCTCGCCATCCTGTTTGTATGACCAAAGAAGGCTCCCGTCTTTCATGTCGATGCCAAGTAAGGCGGTTTTGGAAAAAGTTACCAGGATGTTTCGTTGTGGTAACCTGATAATGGTTGGCGCCGTATAGGAGGTTATTTCTCCTTCCCCTTTGCTGATCCAGATGATCTTACCTGTAAACCGGTCAAGGGCAACGATATTGGTATCGCGGCTTCCGGGAGAACAATACACTCTGTCCCCATCGACCAACACCGATTCAGAAAATCCAAACCGCGGTGGCTGGCCATGAAAATCGCTCATCATGTTTACCGACCATCGCTCTTTTCCCGACTTGGTTTCCAGGCAAGCTAATTGTCCCAATCCGGTAGTTACATATATTAAGTCACCCATCACGGTTGGGGTTGACCTGGCGCCGGGGTAATTCTGGATCCATTCTTTCCCGACTTTTGATTTCCAAAGCAGTTTGCCCTGGAGATCCAAAGCTAAAAGATAATTTACCGTATCAAATTCGCCGTTAATAAAAATGTTCTGTTTCGTGATGACGGGACTGCCATAGCCATTTCCGAGGTTGTCATACTCCCAGAGAAGGGCAGGGCCTGTTTCGGGCCATTCCTTTAAAAGGTTGGTTTCATCATAAACTCCCGTTCGGGAGGGACCACGCCATTGAAGTACCTCCTGTCCAAAACCTGAAAGGGAAGACATCAGAAAATATAAAAGACTTAATTGCAGGGTTTTTCGCATGTGGAATCTGGTTTAGTTTTTCCGGTTCAAAAATAAACCAGTAAAAGGGTTTAAATAATTATACTCGATGAAATGGAATGTTTTCTTGATATATATGATCCGTTGCCAGGTCCGGTCGCTCAACGCCGGAAAATTCTGGATAAATGAAGGATGGTTGGCTGACCATGATTAGCTGGTTGCCTTCAAAATAAAAAAGTTGCAATTTTGCCTAAGCGCCATCTTGGAGATAGCTTATTACCTTATTGACACAACCTTCAAAATCATTTTTTAATTCAATTTCCCAAAAACGGATTACGTGCCAACCGGCCTCTATAAGAAGTTGGTTGTTTTGTTTATCCCTTTGGATATTTCTTTCAATTTTAGGTATCCAAAATTCACGGTTAGTCTTGATTTTTGTTTTTTTCTCTGACCAATTAAAGCCATGCCAAAATCCACCATCGACAAATATTGCCAATTTGTGCTTTGAGTAAACAATGTCGGGGCTGCCAGGTAATTTTTTTAAATTTTTCCTATATCTGTAACCGAGGTTCCATAGCGCTTTTTTCAGTTTTAATTCAGGTTTTGTATCCTGGGATTTGATTTTCCCCATAAGTTCAGACCTTTGTTTAGTCGTATAAAAACCATTAGCCTCATTAAATCTTGGCACAACAATATGATTTTCAGAATACTTCTTCAAAGTAGAAATTGTTGATAATTATGCGCAAATTAAATCATTTTAGGGTAAAAATAAAATTATATTTGTAACCATGTGTAACGTTGATTAACGTGGTTATTTTATGAAAAAGTTGTATTCGATAGCGGAAGTTGCTGACTTGCTTTCAGTAAGCAAAGAAACCCTCCGGCGCTGGGATAAAAACGGAAAATTATCTGCTATCCGGGAGCCGATGAGCAATTATCGTGTTTATCATGAAGACCAGTTAAAGATTTTTGATAGTCTCGATTTTTTATTC
Source organism: Bacteroidales bacterium (assembly GCA_023231065.1). Lineage (GTDB taxonomy): Bacteria > Bacteroidota > Bacteroidia > Bacteroidales > FEN-979 > CAIVAT01. The sequence continues at coordinate 3,600 of JALNWE010000072.1, read as the reverse complement.
TCACCAACAGAAAACGATAATCATATAATCCCCAATAGGGATTATAATTCTATTGAATTGTTCGCGGGAGCAGGCGGATTGGCTATTGGTTTAGAGCAAGCTGGTTTAAAATGCCTTGCCCTAAATGAATTTGACCATTGGGCTTGTGAAACCCTTAGAAAAAACAGGCCTGATTGGAATGTTGTTGAAGATGATGTAAGAAATGTTTCATTTTCAAAATTAAAGGGCAAAGTTGATATTGTTACCGGAGGCTTTCCATGTCAGGCATTTAGCTATGCAGGGAAAAAACTTGGGCTGAACGATGCGAGGGGGACTTTGTTTTATGAATTTGCAAGGGTCGTTCAGGAAACAATGCCTGCAATCTGCATTGGGGAAAATGTAAGGGGGTTATTGACCCACGAAAATGGAAAAACTATTGAAGGTATGATTTCTATCCTTGATGAAATTGGCTATAATGTTATTACACCGCGAATTTTTAAAACCATTTTCTACAAAGTCCCACAGAAAAGAGAAAGGGTCCTAATTGTCGGGATTAGAAAAGATTTAAACCGGCATTTATATGAATTCCCAAAGCCTTATAAAAAAGTTTACGCCCTTAAAGATGCTATAAAAAAAGGCGAACTATATGATTGTGATGTTCCTGAATCAGTTGGGACAAAATATCCAAAAAGTAAAAAAGATGTTCTTGACTTAGTCCCGGAAGGTGGATATTGGAGGGATTTACCAATAGAAATCCAAAAAAAATATATGGGGGGCAGTTTTTATCTTGGAGGTGGCAAAACAGGCATGGCAAGGCGTATGAGTTGGTCAGAACCAAGTTTGACATTAACATGCAGCCCTGCACAAAAGCAGACAGAACGTTGCCACCCTGAAGAAACAAGGCCGTTTACAGTAAGGGAGTATGCCAGGATTCAAACTTTTCCTGATGATTGGACTTTTACAGGTTCTGTTTCACAACAATATAAACAAATAGGAAATGCAGTCCCTGTAAATTTTGCGAAGGAAGTGGGTTATTCGATTATTCGTTTCCTAAATAAGGTTTATCCAAAATAGTATTAAGCTTTTAGGTTTGATACACAAAATAATCTCTATCTTTAAGGCTTGATTTACACTTTAAATTAAAGCCAATGCCTTGGTTATCTTGGATTAAAGATGCAGACTTAAAAAACGAAGTAGGCCAATTATTATCAATCGCAAAAGAAGCACAAAAAGCTGCCGTTGATGAATTTGGGAAAAATGTAATCGATCCATTCGCTGCCATATTTGAAATGTCAGGTTTTGATATTAATTATGAAGCTTGGTTAAAAAGTGAAACGACAAGACAAGCCCAAAAAACACTGCAAAACCACATTGGCGATTTTCACCAAAACATCCTGGGTTATTCTAAAGGTTGGACAAATATGAAAGTTGGCAATGTCATTGACCTTTTTTCTGAGAAAAATAAAGCAATTGCTGAGATTAAGAATAAGTACAATACAATTTCAGGAGGGAAACTTTCTGATTTATATTATTCATTAGCTAAATTAGTTTGCCCAAAATCAAGCATCTATAAGGGTTATACGGCATATTATGTTGCCGTGATACCCAAAAATGGGGAACGTTATAATAAGCCGTTTACGCCGTCAGATAAAGATAAAGGGGAGAAATGCCCATTAAATGAGCATATTCGAGAGATTGATGGCGCAAGTTTTTATAGTCTTGTTACAGGTTCGGATAAGGCATTGGATGGCTTATTTGATGTATTACCAGAGATTATAAAGATTTGTTCAGGGGGTAAATATCAGGTTAAGGACAAGGCTAAACTCAAAGAATTTTTTAATTTAGCTTACAAATAACCATCGCTGAAGGTCTGGCACATTTGCAATTCTTGCAAATCCAACTCGCGAACTTAATCTGGCCCAGCCTATGAAAACAACCAGTTTTATGCTCCGGTTTATCATTATTTGTGTGTGTCTCACAGTTCCGGTTTTCCTTTATTCGCAGGACTTTGAAACACAACCGGATCGCAATGTCCCTTACATGCGGTTTTCCGAAAATGTTTATGCCTGCCAACGCCCTGTTCGTGCAAATATTCCGTTGATCACTAACATGGTCGCGGCAGTGAATACCGACACGCTTCATAAAACCTTGCAAGAATTACAGGATTGGGGATCGCGTTTTATGCTGAATGAAAATCGTAAAGAGATAGCCACATGGCTGATGAACAAGTTCCTTTCCTATGGCTATACGGATGTAAAACTCGATTCCTTTTATAATATCGTGAATTGGAACAATATCTATATTGACAGCACATGGCAATATAATGTCGTATGTACGATCCATGGCTCCTCTGCCCCGGATGAGATCTATGTAATCGGCGGACATTATGATTCATACAGTGATCCCGATCCTTATACCAATGCCCCAGGGGCAGACAACAATGGCTCCGGTACGGCTGCGACGCTTGAAATTGCAAGAGTGATGGCCAATTTGAATTTCCATCCTGAGGCAACGATCCGCTTTGTTCTTTTTGCCGCGGAGGAACTGGGCATGTTTGGTTCTCAATATGATGCCCAAAAGGCACGTTTGGAAGGGAATGATATCCGGCTTATGTTCAACATGGACATGATTGCCAATAATCCGGACGACTTGAATGAAGTGGTAGGTGGCAAATATCAAAACTTCGAATGGGCGTGCTCTGCAGCCGCTGAAGCAATTGAACGGTATACGGACCTCTCGGTAGCCATCTTTGAGGCGAATTTGGATGGAGGGACCGATTCGTATTCCTATTGGAATGAAGGATTTCCTTCTTTCGGTTGTCAGGAGTTTGCATTAAGCCCATATTGTTTTACACCGGCAGATACCCTTGGCAACTGCAATGTTCCCTACCTTGCAAAAATTACGGGTGGCGCCCTTGCCACCCTTGCTGAACAACAACTGTTTCCGACCCCCCAGAATGTGATCGCACATTGTACTAAGGAAGAGATCACCCTGCAATGGAAACCGACAAACAATGCTCTTGTATCAGGGGTTAATGTCTATCGTTCAGATACGGCCGGGGGGCCATATCAGAAGATCACGGCATCTGCTGTTTCCGATACGATGTATCATGATTTGATGATTCAACCGAACAAACAGTATTACTATGTGTTGGCAACCATGAATGATTCTTTGCAAGAGAGTGGATTCTCGCAGGAAGTTTCCGGGGCCCGGTTTAACTTTTGCGATACCCTGCTGGTCCTGGCAAACCTCAAGGGGACACAAATCACCCCCGATAGTGTGTCTGCATTTTACCATACGGTATTGGATACAATACCTTATGTATGGCATGATATTAATGAAATTCAGAAAGTAAACATTGGCCTGCTTTCCCGTTATCGCTCTATTCTTTGGATGTCAAATACCGGTAATTTTGAAATCCCTGGCAACGATTTATATAATTGTGTATCGGAATTTATTTCAAACGGAGGAAACCTGCTTTTCACCGGTTTCAACCCAATGAAATTTTGGACGAACGGCGCTACCTACCCTGTTAAAATATCTGAAACATCAATATTTCATCAGATTTTCAAGGTTGACAGCGCGGACCGTAAAGTACAGTGTATGATGTTCAGGGCAAAT
>JALNWE010000071.1 GCA_023231065.1 Bacteroidales bacterium | reverse complement strand
TGGCAGCGATATCCATGGCACATACCTTGCAGCGGCCAATAGCTTCGATGACAGCCAGCCTGGCATTGTCCCACCACATTTCGGGCGCTTGTTCTGCCCAACCCTTATGGTAGGCTTTGATGGGCATTTCGATAGCAGGCGCTTGGGCTTTTGAAAGACAGTGCCCCGTTGCAGCATCGTAAACCACAGCTTTAATGAAAGAACTGCCGATATCGATTCCGATTGTTTTCACGCGTCGGTAATGTTTAAGATCAATTTAAAAAATTTCACCATAGGCAAATATCGTAAATTAACCCATATTGTTCATAAATAGTGGTGTCGGCTTTTAGATCAGGTGGCCCTGCGTAATGCTTCAAGATAAAATACCAGTGGATATATTTTTTCGTAGTACCATAACGTGGCAAAGTACAAACCGATCGGGTGCGGGGTTAGTCCGTGGTTCGTAAATTCATGCTCCAACCACTCAAACCCTCTGTTATCCATACTATTGTTATCATGTAAAAGGGAACAGATGGCAAGGGCAGTTTCCTCAATAGTACCGTCAATTCCTTTTTGCCCTCCCCAGCTACCATCTTCATTTTGCTGATGTAAAATATATTGTCCGGCGGCGATTAACAAGCGCTCGATGCGTTTCCGCAGTTCATTGCCGAGGGTTTTACAGTTGGTTGCATCCCGAAGATAGGTCATGACACGGCCAGTTCCGTAAACCGGGTTCGATTTATCGATGGTCGACTGGTTCCCGAACCATAAGGGAAGCCACGATCCATCAGATCGTTGTTCCTTTTCCAGGAAACGGATAGCGCGGCAGGCATGCCGGTTCAGCTTTCGAAGGATTGAGGGTTGCAATTGTCCCTTATATTTTTCAGCAACCAGGATCCATGCCAACAGTGCGTGACCGGTAAGATCGGCACAACTCCGGTCGAAAGGCAATCGTCCCCAACCTTTGCAAAAGGTAGGTAACCCCCCATCATGGTTCTGAAGATAAGCAAGCCAGTAGCAACCGCGCAGGATGGCTATTTTCACCTGTTCATCATCCGGGTCTAATTCCATTAATCCAAGAATGGCCCCTGCGGTGTCATCAGCATCGGGTACGGATCCTGAAAAGGAAGTCCATCCCCAGCCTCCCGGCCGGGCATGGTTGAACGGATGGGGAAGTTTGTATTGGTTCCCGATCAGGTAGGAACGTAATTTGTCTTTTTGTTCTTTATCCAGGACCTCATGAATGCGTCTTCCGTAGGCTTTTATAGCCAGGGTTGTCACCCATGTTGACAGGTTTGTGTCAATTGGCCAGCTTCCACCGGAACGCTGAAGGTTTTTCAGAAAACCGAGGCCTTTCACCACCACCGTATGATCGGGGAAACCTGACTGGATCAGGCACATTGATACAAAAGCCGTTAAAGGAATAGCTTCGAGAAACCCACCGCTTTCGGGCATCATCAGTAATAATTTCCGTAAGGCTGGTGCAATTGCCCGGGTTCTGATAAACGAAGTAACCGGACCGGATCCGCGTTTGTGTTTAAACAAGTAAATTCCAACAGCAACAAGGGCTGGAATGGCATAGCTTACCACCTGGAGGTTAAAGAACCTATACAAGCGCGCGGGTAATAATGTTAGTTCAAAGGGTAGCCGGGGGATCTGTTCCAGGGCTTCTGTCCGGAGTACCCGGCAGATTACAAGCATCGAAAGGATCGGCAGGGAAAAAGTGTAATCCTTCCCGTAATAATCAAGGATTGAGGATACTATCGCGGTCGAATGCACTGCTATCCCCTGCGTATCAAGATAATGTTCAATTTGCTTCAGGATCGTTGGTATGCCTGGTTTCCCGGCAGCACAGAAATTCAATGCACTGTAAACAAGCAGTGTGGCGCTGACATTACTCAGGCTTCCCGGTGTATCACCGAAGCCGCCATCCTTATTTATAATATCGATCAACCAATTGGCGCCACAATCAATCCTTTCACGCGACTGTTCCGGATCGCCCAGTTGGAGGGCAACAATTGAAACAGCTGTTGCAAGCGCACTTGGCGATAACTCTCCGGTCCAGAATCCCTGGCTTGTCAATTCCGATTTCAGTATTCCGGAAAGATGGTTGAACCTTTGTCCTAAATCAATCCGGTTCATTAACATAAAGGGAATAAGGCTGGGTGAAAGATCATCTTTTTACAATATTACCAATGATTGATTAAATAGTATTTCATTTTAATTCCTGAGCCAGTGAACCCAGCGCAAGCAAACCGTAAAAAGTATATTCCACATCGGTCTTATTATCCAGGGCACAGGATCTGAATCCCCCGTCCTGGTACAATTCACCGACAAAATTCAAACAATCCGGACGTAACAAACCCAGGTCATATCCGATAAATTTCAGGGTGAAGAGAGCCACAGCGGTTGATAACAAGTCGGGCCCCGGGGCGTCGGTCGTTGCAGAAAACCCTCCATTTCCATTGTAGAACGAAAGGATCTTCGCTGGCTTGGCTCCATTATCCCACGAACCTGAAAAAGAATTACTTTTCATTCCGGATGGCAACATCGATTTCATGAACAACAAAATCTGTTGTGCTGCAATTACAGGAGCCGGTTTGGAATCCCCTGTTTCGCCGGTAGCTGTTTCGCCGTTTTTATGTGCAAGGGATTTTAACATCCCGACGGCGCCGGTATAGTCGCGCAGATAGAACAGTGACAGGATTATCAGGAATGATGAATAGTTGTCCTTCAGCGCCTTTCCATTTTTACTGATCTTCCTTATTTTTCTGATATACGAGTCTGTCCCCGCGTCATGAGGAAAGAGTGAAGCATGAAGAATGGCCAGGCAGAACAATTCTATATTACTTTGGACCGGCTGTTGTTCAATTATGTTTATATATGATTTTAACTTGTTCATCGCGGTATCCAGTTTCAGGGCATCTGCCAGGAAAAAACCGAAAAGGGTATAGTAAAGATCACATTTACTGCCACGGTCAGGAAATCCGCCCATCCCGTTTTGTTGTGAAATAATCCACATTCGTACTTCTTCCTGGGAGTTTTCATCCAGCATGGCAAAACCTTTGTTCAGACCCCGGAAATGAGGAAAGAATTCAGATATATTTGTCGAAAATTTTTCCAAGAATCTCATGAAGCGCCAGTTTCAGTCCCAAATTCGCAAGATTATCAAGGCTCTCCTTCGCCCGGTTGATATAATCCTTTAACAGTTCCACACAGTGGTTCCTGGCTTTATAATTTTCCAGGTAAAGGTAGATCAGGTTAATATTTCCCTCAATAAATGCCTGTTTCATGACTGACTTTTCATTCTGTGATAATTTGCTCATCATCATAGCCATAAGAACAGAAGGTTTCCGGAACCTGATGTCCCCGTTTTCCCCTGAATAATCCTTCAGGTCATCCATAATCTGGTATGCAATGCCTGTAAAATAGCTAAACTTGCTTAATAGTTCGAGGGTTTTTGAATCCGCGCCACCCATGATACCTCCAAGAAGGAACGATACCCTGAAAGCCGAAGCGCTTTTATTCTCAAAGATCTTCAGCATTTCCTGTAATGAAAGGACCCTTTTCTCTTTGGCAGCGAGTAATTCAGCCCCCTGGCCAAGTGTCATGGCCCTGTGTCCCGAGGTGATTTCTTTGATACACGTCTTTATCATATCTGCCGGTAATCCGCTTTCTATGATAAGACGGTACCCCTCGCCAATCATCAGATCTCCGGCATTGATGGCAACGGCTGCTCCATAACGCGCATGAATTGTCTGCTTTCCATACCGCAACGGATCATCATCCTCGATATCGTCATGGATCAGCGAGGCTTTATGAAAACACTCCACCGACAATGCCAGGCGGTCCAGAAGTAAATCGTCTGGCTGTTTGCAGAAAGCATGGTAAGTGAGTATCGCAATAAATGGTCTGATACGATGGCCTCCTGCCATCAGGGACCCGATCGCGATCCTCATCGTGTCGTCTTTACCGGATACCAGCATCTGCCGTAGTTTATCTTTTACGAAAACCGATCCGATCCTCTTCCGGAGGTGGTTCAGATTGAGGAGGCGGACAGATGGACCTTCATGGAAACGGCAGATTTCCTGCATGATCCAGTCCGGGTCGGCTTTGGTATCTTTACATCCGCTGTTCAATAAAGGGATCCCGATCCCAGGCACTGCGAATTTGTTTACCGACCGGAACATTTTCTGCAAGACATCCATACAACTGACACCGATTACGGCATCCACCTTCCCGCTTTCGATCAGTCTGGTAGTTATAGCGGTTCCTTCGCTTACCACCGTCACATAGCCCAGATCTTCTGCTTTATGTAGGATCTCAGAAATTGAACAGTTGCCGCAGTTGTTGCACAACAATCCGATATTATCCATATCGGCCTGGCACAATTGACTGTTCTTCAAACACTGTGGAAGCAATAAGATCCTTCTCTGGTAAGGGATTGTCTCCATGATTTTTCTCCATATTGCGTTTCCGCAACAGAGCATGACGAACCCAAGATTGGACTCATCCCATTCGTTTTCACCAATCAATTGTTCAGCAAAAACGGTAAGTTGATCCCAGGTAACCGGCGGCCAGAAAGGGTGGGTGATAAAAAAGTCATCAACCTTTTCGCGGATCTCGTTCCGGATCTTTATCTCCTCAGGGATGAGTAATGATATAGTAGCCTTTTTCATGAGCATCGTTCAGCAATTGTTTAACCATATCCGCCAAGACCAAAAAACGCTTTTCGTTTGGCCATCCTGTATAGCCAGTTAGTTTCAGGGATCACGGGACATGAGCCGTGGCTGCACACGGAATGGCCGGCCCGGAGCTGTTTTTCCATTCCCGGCCAGCCGGAACTATTCTGTGCCCCGAGTTCAGCGGCAAGGCCAGCCACCCATGCAGGGTTTTCCATCAGGACACAACCGCGTGTCCCTGAATGAATCCCCTCCTTTACACAACGAAGGAAAGCGGACTTTTCGTAAGTGTCTTTTAGGTTTTCATCATTTACCATGCCACAGGAGTACTGGATCACAGGACAGGGTTCGATGTGGCCCGCGGGGGTTATATGATGGCTCAATCCTTCGGCAGCGGGGCAAAAAGGATTGCCTTTATCATCCCAATAGGCATCAATGATCACAATCGGGAATCGGTTCCTGCCATCGACAATAAACCTTCTCAGCCGTTCGATCTCTTTGGATGACAGGGACAATTCGTAAGCAGGCCGCGCTCCGACGGGTCGGTAGATGTAATACCAAAGGTAAACAACTCCCATCTCATGGAGCATTTCGACAAAGGAAACCGAGAGCGCCATATCAATGTTTGATTTGCACACACTCACGGCAACCCCGGTGATCAACCCGTGAGCCACTGAAGTTCTGATGGCTTCGCTGGTACGCCGGAAGACATCCGAACCGCCACGCCGGATGTCGGCAACCGATTCATCCCCCTCAAAACTGATCAGGGGCGTTACATTGGAACATCGGCGAAGATCCTTGGCCATTTCATCATTCAACAATAAACCATTGGTAAACAGAAGAAAATAGGATCGGGGATGGGTTTTAAAAAGGGTGGTCAGCTTAGGATAAAGCAATGGCTCCCCTCCGAGGATACCAAAAAACCATGAACCGTTTTCATTGCTGTCGTGAATGATCCGGTTCAGTCTGCCAAATTCCATTTGCCGGATGCCTCCTTGTTGCGAAACCCAGCACCCCTGGCAGGTCAGGTTACACTGGTTTGTCACGGAAATGAACTGATAAGCAGGAAAAGCCGAGCCTTTCTTCCGCCTCCGGTCGAACTGACGGAAAGTCTTAAATCCTTTCCAGATCAGGTTAATAAAAAACATCCGGATACACTTTGGATCTGAGCGGAAAAAGTTACGGACGACAGACATGGGTTATAAACGGGTTAATGGTTGTATTGTCATTTTTTCAACGATCATTTGTTTCAGTCAACTTTCCTCTTTTTTGTGTCTTTACCTGAACCTGCACCAAGTTTCTCATCGCGTTCACGGATGGCTTCTTTCATGACATCTTCGCGTATTACCGATCTGCGTTTCATTTTACGTTGTTCGAGAGCCTGATAGATATCGTTACCCAGGATTGAAGCGGAATCCTGCTGCTGACGTTGCAATTCGAGCGTTTCGTCGATGGAATCAGATCCACCGATTGGTCCGCCGGGGGCATATTTCGGAAAAACGATAGCTATACGGGGGCAGATGCGGGCACAAGCCGGGCAGTTGTTTTTACAACCCTGTGGATTGATAACCGTAACCTTATCTTTTGTCTTCTGATAGACGCCAAAAAGACAGAAATCCGCGCACTGGCCGCAGGCATTACAACGGTCCGGGTCGATCACGGGATACCAGGCCGGCCATAACGGATCAGCGTTGATATGATCCCCGGAAACCAATTCCTGTTCCATTCCGGCCAGGTACTTCTTGTTTTCCGATTTTTTTCCTGGCCGGAATGGGAGGTCCCTGAAATCTTTATGATCAGAAAACAATTTTTCATGGCTGTTATCCAACAGATTGAAGAATTTTATTTTTTTCAGATCAGCAATACCGGCCTGTTGCAGCAACAGTTTAACGGCCCGTGGATGACAAGCGATAATGAGGACAGTGCTTGCCTGGCTGATCAGATTGATAAATCTTTGGGGGCTCAGGGCGCACCAGCCACAAAGATCTGTCAGGGAAACCGACGGGATGTCCTCCCTCCCCTCCAGATATCTGGCAGTTTTTATCCATTCCGGCGCATCCTTCCGGGATTGGCACTTGCAGAAAACAACCAGGTTTTTAATCATTTTTTATCTGTTTTATCTGGTGCAACATTATTTCCATGCAAAAGTACGACCCTCCGGAACATGGCAAAAAAAATTAGTTAATATGGGATATAAACTCGACGAAACCGGGTCAATATTATCAAAATCCGGGATTATCCGTTATCCATTTCATCATATTTTTTTTTTTGATACTTTTGTATCCAATGCAACTCATGGCCTTTTTTTCTGTCTTATCTATAACTAATCTTCAATAATTATTTCCTATGAATCGTTCTGTATTTCGGATAATAATTTTTAACGCTCTGTTTTTCATTGTATTATCTGGCATTGCCCAGGATAAACACGAACGGCGGTTCAATGTCGTCTATCCTTATTCGACCAGGGTATATGACTCTCTGACGGCTATGCGGATACCGGTTTTGGAAGTTCCGGCATCGAAGCTTAGGACGGATTTACCATCCTCTGTTGATAATACAACCAATGAATTCTGGCCCGGATATTTAGATCAATGCCAGTTTTACAGTTGTCAGCAATATGCCGGTGTGGCCTATACTTTTGGCTATGAGTACAACCGGTTGAGGAATACGCCGGGATGGTATTGGGAAAATCGTTTCGGGGCGCACTATACCTGGAACTTTTTAAATGAAGGAGGTCAGTATATAGGTGTCAATTTCCTGCATAGCTTTGATGTGATCAGGCAGCAGGGACACATGACCAATGATTATTTTGGATCGGACACTGCCGGTTCATATCTCGGATGGAAAACGGGTTACGACAAATATTACGAAGCCATGTTCCATCGTTTGAAAAAAGTATCCGCCATCCAAATCAACAGCGCCACCGGGGTCAATACTTTACGCAATTACCTTTATGACCATCTGGATGGTTCGGCTGTGGGTGGCATAGCCTGTTTTACTACCGAAAGTGCGTTTGATTTCGGGACCCTTCCACCAGGGACACCTGAAGCCGGAAAATCCGTCCAACGATGGTGGTATTCCTTGCCTGATCACGGATTATGCATCGTAGGTTACAATGATTCAATTCGTTATGATATTAACGGTGACGGACTATACACCAATAACATTGATATCAATAATGATGGGATTGTCGATGTACGGGATTGGGAGATCGGGGGATTTAAATTTGCCAACTCATGGGGAACATGGTGGGGCAATGATGGCTCTGCATACGTGCTTTATCGTGCCATGGGGAGTAATTTTGAAGATGGAGGGGTATGGAACAACCGGGTTTACGTGGTGGAAGCTGATACCGGATATCATCCAATTCTTACCATGAAAGTAAAGATTAATTACAATAAAAGGCAACGTATCCGGCTGATAGCGGGAGTAAGCTCCACGCCAGCCTCCCAATTTCCCGAACACACGATGTCGTTCCCGATTGTTAATTTTCAGGGAGGCGACCATGTAATGAATGGTTTTGATTATGGTCCGGGATCGAAGGCAGTGGAATTGGGACTGGATATTACACCCTTGCTGAACTGGTTTCCGGGAAACGGGCAGGCAAAAATATTTTTAGGGGTAGAAGAAAGGGATGCGGACCACAGCGGGACAGGAACAATCGAAGAAGCGTCGTTCATCAGTTACGCGCAGGGGCAGGAGGAATTTGTTGCCACCTCAACACCGGTAGCAATCCTGGATAATAACCTGACACTGGTTTCCGCCATGGTTACAGCCGGTACATCCAAAGTACAGATAACCACGGAAAGTTTACCGCCCTATATTCCTGGTCAGCATTACGAGCAACAACTTCAGGCTGAGCAGGGAACTGTTCCCTACACCTGGTCATTGCGTGAGAATTATGCAAAACAACCCTTCTCGGCGGCCCTTCCAGCGAATACGGGGACAAAGCTGACGAAGATTAGCGATCTGCGGCCTTATACGGTTAAAGCGCTACCTTTTTCCTTCCCCTGGTACGGGACGATGCACGACAGTATTTACATAAACTTTAACGGATTTGTATCATTTGGGCCACAGGATCTGCCGGCGCCGTATATCACGGATGAACTGGCGATGATGCGGATGTTCGCGTTGATGAGCCCTGCATTTTCGCAGCAATATACCTATGTCCAGTCGAAGAACGACGGCGTATTTTATCAGGCCTGGGAAGACAAAGCCATAATCTGGTGGAAAACTTCGGTAATATATCACGAGTCGATTTCGAACAACAATTTCGCGGTCATACTTTATCCTGACGGACGTTTTGAGTTCCGGTACGGTACTATGAATACCGCCCCGATTTTACCGACGATTTACACGGGAATCTCCAAGGGCGATGTGCAGGATTTTGATATCCAGGCACAATGGCGCGCTGATACCTTATCTGGCAATGCAGTCAGGTACCTGGCCTCCCCGAAACCGAAAGGGATACATTTGACGAAGGAAGGATTATTAGCGGTCACAGATATTGATTCAACGCAAATATATTCCATACCGGTTGTAGTGACCGATGAAGAAAACCTGACCGACAACCGGATGCTGGCTTTATCTGTCGGTTTAATGATGACAGAGGACGTGATTTGCGGAGAAGATAACCGGTTTCAGTACGGGATACCTGCACAATTGAAGTTGACCCTGGAAAACACTGGGCAGACCGCAATAGGGGATTTGGAGGTCCATCTGTCGTCCACTGACAGTTCTTGTGTTGTCACAGACAGTCTGATTATGGTGACAATCCTTAATCCCGGGGAACCGATAATTCTTGAACCAGTTTTCAACTTTATGCTGACAGGGCGCCTCCCAGCTGATTATCCTGTCAGGCTTAACCTTCAAGCCCGGAGTGGGTCGCGGGTCTGGAACCAATCGCTTGATATTCCTGTTTCAGTATCCATCAATCAACCCTGGGTGGTGTTTCAATCTGTTGACGTGCATGATGCAAATGGAAAACTGGAAACCGGCGAAACCGCCCCGTTGAATATAACATTGGCAAATATAGGGGATCAACCAGCTTCGAACGTCATGGTGACTTTATCCTGTCAATCACCCTATATAAATTTGATCGATTCAACTGCCTATTTCGGGAATTTCACACCTGGCGGGCTTGTCACCATAATTGACGCCTTCTCTATTGAGGCAACCATGGACATTCCGAACGGAACGGATATCCTGTTTACAGTTGCTGCTACCGATGGCAACCTGACCTGGACAAGTCCCTTCGCGATCAAACCTTATGCTCCTGCATTCACTGTAGGAGGGATGATAGTTGTGGATGGTTCCGGTGATGGAAACGGTAACGGGATCCTGGATCCGGGCGAAACTGCCGATTTGCTTATCGCAACCACCAATTCGGGTGGATATGTTGCTGATAATACAGTTGGTAACCTTTCCTGTTCAAGCCCTTATATCACCATCGGTCAGGGGTCCAACAATCTTGGTCCCATCGCGGTTGGTGAAACGGTCAACGCCCAGTTTACGGTAACTGTAAGTCCGGATGCTCCTTTGAACACACCCGTGGAATTTCTTTATACTGTCGAAAGCGGATTATATCATGCCCAAAAGACTTTTACCCCTAAGATCGGTTTGGTGGTGGAAGATTTCGAATCCGGTGATTTTACACAATTTCCATGGGTTTTTAGCGGTAATTCGCCCTGGGTGATATCCAATATCCAGCCTTACGAAGGAATCTATTCAGCGAAGTCAGGGGCGATCGCCGCTAACCAGACATCCGCGCTGATACTTCAAAGAGAAGTAGCAATTCCCGATACTATTTCGTTCTATCTGAAAACTTCTTCGGAAGCAGGTTATGATTATCTGAAATTCTATATTGATGGAAATAATGTTGCCCAGTGGGCCGGTGAAACACCCTGGATCCGGGCTGCTTTTTATATTCCAGCCGGGAACCATACTTTCACATGGGGATATTCAAAAGATAGCAATACGTCTAATGGGAGCGACTGTGCATGGGTTGATTATATCGTCCTTCCAGCCACAACCGAAACCGGAGTTAACGTTTCCGGGACGATCACCTATGCCAACAGTGTCAATACCCCTTTAAGCGGGGTAACCATTACACTTCTGGACCAGGAGGGAACAGCCATACACACAACTACTACAAGCGCTTCCGGTAACTATATTTTCACCTCTGTCCCACCGGGAAATTACACCTTCGGGGTTACCACGGTTAAGCCATGGGATGGCGTTACGGCCGCTGATATGCTGCTTTACCGCAAACATATTGCCAATATTTCATATCTCAACGGGATCCATCTTGCCTCGGGTGATGTCAATTTATCAGGTACCCTGACAGCCGCCGATGTACTTTTAATCCAAAAGCGGATCGCCAATATTACCAATTCATTCGCATCGGGCGACTGGCTTTTCGACCCTGATCCTTTTATAGTCGGCGCCGGCAACATGATCGAGGATTTCAATGGTATTATTTATGGCGATGCCAATGGATCTTACACTCCATCAGCTTCTAAATTGGTTATCCCGACACGGGGAACACTTACCCTTGGATCGGTTAGTACAACGAAACAGGAAATTCTCGTACCTATACAAATTGCTGATATTGAAGATCTTGGTGCGTTTCAGTTTTCGCTTCACTACAATGCCCAAAAGCTGAAACTGAAAGATATTACCAACTGGATGCCTGGTATAGAAGAGGTAACTACAGGGACTCCTGCTCCTGGCGCCATCACCTTTGTATGGTCTGCCATTACAAAAGGAATAACCATTCCTGAAGGTATTTTATGCAACCTTCATTTCCAGGTTTTATCAAACGGAGAATCGCCACTTTCGTTTTATGATAATCCAACTGCCATTGAATTTACAGGTTTTGACGGGGATAATTTCATGCCGGAATTATCCGGGGGGATGGTTAAATCAACCAACGGTTTGAATATCCATAATGAAGAAGAAGTTATTCTTTATCCAAACCCGAATAACGGGAAATTCTACCTCTATTTCGACAAGCCTAAGATGTTTAATTCGATGAAGGTCATCAACGCATTGGGTGTTACCGTTTATGAAGAACGGAACATCCAGACAACAGAATCTCAGATTAAAGTATTGAACCTGACAGATCGCCCGGATGGAATTTATACTTTAATCCTGAATGATGGTGAAAATGCAATTGCAAAGAAGATCATGATCCGTCGGTGAGGTCGGGTATGGAACATTTTGGCATTGTTGTATTACCAGTCAAAGATCAATCTGAGACCGAAAAATATCACAATGAAACCCAAATTGATGTTTTGTTTGTTTTTCCTGATCGGTTTCCTGCCATTGCAGGCGAATCAGACCGACAGTTTGCAAAATATTAAAATAACGATCACTTTTGCGTCTGCTCCCTCCACTTATAGCGTATCTAAGGCTCCCCTGAGGTACAATAAAGATTTTGCCTTTAGCTTCGAGGTGGATGATGGTAAAAAAGACATTTATTCACATGGTTATCCTTACTTACATGGAGGGGTGGGCCCCGATTCCACTTACCCTGGCCTGGTTTACACCGATGGATGTGGAAATGATATTAAATTTAAAATGAGTTCTGCTCTTTTTTCTTTTTTTACTCCGGGAGGGGTGTTGGTAGATGGCCATGATCCAAACAGTACCTATGCTCCCATCAACGTCACCTGGCCTGAACTGATCGAAATGTACCAGCAGGGGTGGGGCGTTGTGAACCATGGGCTGACTTCAAATGTTCCTGATAGCCTTTCTTATGATATTGCCCGGAACCATAGTTATGTAAAGTTAAAAATGTTGGGCGCATGTCCAGGAGGACCCGATATGCGCGTGTTTGCCAACCCCAACGGGAAAGAAAGCTATTCCCAGCCTGCATTCGACCTGGGATACCTTGTCTGTTACCGGGAGGGTTACAATTTCGGGAAACCCAGTTTCAATGTCATGTCACCCTGGAACCATACCGATATTAAAATGGGGCGAACGAATCTTTACGGTACAATCAATCTTTCCGACATAGTGGATGCCATGGCGGCTGCCAGTATCAATGGAGCGCATCGTTGGGGCGTCGTTTTTACCCATTATCTTACCAATGGGCAATATGGATATACTTTTCCGGTTTTTAAAAATCACATGCGGTATATAGCCGACACTTATGGCAAAAACGGACTGGACAATGTGTGGATGGCTACTGAAGAGGAAATTCTGGAATATCTGCTACTCAAAGATTTTCTGACGGTTCAAACCGCGGTAAATGATACCATACTGGAAATTACCTTCACCGGTAATGTCCCTTCCGATTACCGGTTTTATAATGCAACCCTGATGGTTGATGCAGGTGCGACCATCAAATCCATAACCGCGACCGGAGTTGAAAATGCTTCTTTTAATGGAATCGGGAACCAATCTTCCATGATCAACCTGAGCTGGAATGGCCGGTATGTGGCCGCTCCTGAAATGAACGCCGATACTTGGATAACAAAAACGGAAAACACTTACAGTCAACTGGATGCCAATATTGCTATGGATTATATGGCCATGGTACCGGAAGGTCAGGGTAGGGATTCGCTCCTGATGCGGTTATGCAATATCCCGGAAATTACCCTTCCTGAAGGATACTGTATCCCGGGAACGCGGATTGTCCAGGACCTGACCGTTGAAAATGGGCAAAACCAGTGCTATGATGCACATCAGACAATCCGGGTAGCCGGTGAAGGGACAAATGTCAATGTTTTGAACGGTGGCAACCTGATCCTGATAGCGGGTCAAAACATACAATTGCTTCCTGGCGTCCTTGTTGATTCGGGCGGATATTTTCATGCTTATATTACAACCGCCAACCAGTTTTGCAATGGCCTGTTGAAGCCTCTGGTCGCTAATCCCAACGATCTCATGACAGAAATAAAAAAAAGTCCGGGATCATTTGTCAATCGAAACGTACTGGTCTATCCCAACCCGGTGAGAAATAATCTTACCATTGAACCCTCACAAGCTGGTAATGAAGGCATCCTCTCCCTGTATAATATAAATAATCAGGAAATAATAAGCAGACTGCCATTTTCAGGAAAAACCCAATTAGATCTCACCAGTTTTGCAAAAGGAATTTATATCCTGAAACTTACGAACAGTAAAATGGTTGAAGTAAAAAAGATTGTGGTTGACTAAGTCTTCTTAAAACCGGATATAATTTTATCTGGAAATCATTCAATTTACCACTAATTTCCCGGTTGTTTTTATGGATCCGGATTCAATATTAACCAGATATAGGCTCGGTAGAAGGTCACAGTTTACAGAAGTGTCAAAAGGTTCATTCAGGGTCTTTTCCCGCATTAATTTTCCGGTAAGGTCAAAGATCCTCAATACGAATGCCGTTTGCATTTCGTGGAGATCAATGTGGATCAATCCACCGGGAGCAGGATTGGGATAGATCCTGAACCCTGATTTGTCCTTTATTGTGTTGATTCCGGTTGGCGCCGCTAAAAAGGCATTCAGCGCGAAAGTTGGCTTTTTATTAGAGTCCCAGCAACTTAGCTGGTATCCACTCCAGCTTTTTTCACCTTCCGGTTCCCAGTAGATTACCCCCAGGCCCTTATTTCCTGGAACAGCGTTGACCTTATTCAGGACAGCAACCAACATATCATAAGTGTTTTGTGCCTTGGTATAGTTTCCGCCTGTCTCAACGACCATCACTTCTTTACCATACCGGGAGTTCATATCAATGAGATTGTTTCCCAGATTTTCGATGGTGACTGTATAATCGGTTCCAAGATAGTAAGGATAATAGGATAAACCGATGATATCATACCGGACATTGTTATTCCGGGCATTATCAAAAAAATACCGGCACCGGCCGTTATCATTTCCCTGATCAATATGGATCACTACTTTTATTGAACTATCAACGGCTTTGGTAGCATCATAGCCTTTATTGAGCAACCGGGCTAATTGTCCCCAGTTTGATGTGCTGCCGTCAGGCCACAGCATTCCGCCAATGATTTCATTCCCGATCTGGG
>JALNWE010000070.1 GCA_023231065.1 Bacteroidales bacterium | reverse complement strand
GGAAATAATCAGCACAACACTTCCATTGTGATTGCCGTCAATGACTGTTTGGTAAACCAGCGAATCGGCTTGTGTTAATAAGTAAAGGCTGGCAACGGTAATGCTCTTTCCATTAAAATTGATGTTTTCATAATAGGTCCCGGGGTACACCAAAACGGTGTCGCCATTGTACGAGGCATTGATGGCCAGTTGGATGGTGGTAAAATCACCGGTCCCATCCTGTTTTACAACAATCCTCGCCCCATAAGTTGTAAAACAAAATACAAATACAAAACATCCGAATACAATTAACCTCTTCATTGGATGATTCAAATCATTTAATGAAAGCCATTTTTAGCTGGTAAACAGTATGATCGGTCATCATTTTACATATATAAATCCCGGTTGGGACCGGAGAACCGCTTTCATTTTTACCATCCCATTCCATTTTGTAATTTCCCCTGGGCAGATTGCCTTCGTTCAGTGTCTTGATTAATTTGCCGTCAAGCGAATATATTTTTATTGAAACCATTGACTCTTGCGGGAGGAAATAACTGATGGCCGAAGTATTGCTGAATGGGTTCGGATAGCACTTGATATAAACTTTTTCGGTAAAAAGCAATTCATTTTTCTCTTTAAATGAAACCAACTGATAGTTAACCTGCTCGTTACATGATATTTTTCGTTTCTCTTTCGACATTGTATAAGGGTTATATACCCAGTAATCACCAGTTGGGACAGGGGCCGATTTGGTCCCATAGTATTTAACAAATTCGATTTGTTGGTTGTTATTTGTAGAATCCTGCAGATAAGCATTTAGTTCAACCAGGGTATCGGAAACCACGGTAGCGCCAATGCATTTGTTGTCAACAAAAGCGCCAATTTCCTTAACGTCATCGCCAGGTCCCAATTCAATGTAGATGGGTAGATAATCTGCTTTTTCCTGGAAAGTGAAATTCTCACTTGCAGCCGCCAAATAATCACCTGCCGGCCCCGGTGAACTGTTATTCCATTGGAAGGAGGCGTCGTTGGTACATTTTACAACAACCATATCGCCATATTTTAAAGAGATGCTGGAATTTGGCGTTACCCAGTTGTTGTTAATTTTTGTCATTGTCCAATTCTGGGTCTTGATCAGATACAAATTATCCATTTGGTTTCCGAATGCCTGTGCAGGTGTTTGCGGCGTATTCAAGAAGTAACCAATCCAGTTCTCATGACCGGAAAACAGGTCAATGGAAGTTGCTGGATCAAGAATTTTACCGGAAGTCGGGATATGGCTTATGTCTTGATTGTTAGTATAAAGCTTATAACCTAAGGAGCTTTGAATGGTTGACAAATTATTATTAGCCCAAATTCCATAATTGTAAGTTAAAGAAATTCCCTGACCAGTTTGATTATCATTTCCTAAAAAATCGATTTGGCTTGGGAAAGGATTTATGTTTTCCAATACCCCGATGGCATCAACAGGATTATCCCCTGTTCTTTCAAGCCTCGGAAAAGATAACCAATTCCAGCCTGGTTTTAAATAAATATGTTCAGGGGCACAGTTTAAATTCATCTCCTTTATAAGCGTCGCTTTATTATCTGTGCCGCCTTTAATAAGGATTATGTTATTTGATTTTGATTGTGCGACACAGTAATTATCAATAAAAAAACAACAAATGCAACATATTAACAATAAAACCACAGAAAACCCTAAATTAGTAAGATTTAGTTTATTGATGTTACTCCGGGAAGCCATTTATTTGATATTTTAAACCGTTCAAATAGTGTCTGATATGGGTTATGAGAATGATAAGAAACAAATGTAATGAAACAAATGTAACGAAATCAATAAGGATTACAACATATATTAATTTGGAAACGCTGGGAGAACCATTGGAAACGCAGGGAGAACCATTGGAAACACAGGGAGAACCATTGGAGAAGATGGGAGAACCATTGGAAAAGATGGGAGGGACATTGGAGCCGCAGGGTCCTTAATGGGTCTTTAATGGGTCTTTAATTGGAGGATCATTGGAGGATACGGGTCGAAAATGTTGATAAACCATTTCAATTTGTTGAAAAATTTCATGGTTAATGAATATTACCCTAACGGTATTTTCTGGATCTACAATAAAGCGAGCCCTGCCGGCAGGTGGCCAACTTGATCAGCGCCCCCTGGATGGCTTGATTCGTGGATTCTCCCTTCTCCTTGAGGAGAAGGGGCAGGGGATGCAGGTGGAGGCTTGATGCCAGGGAAATCGTTCAAAGCGCCAACAGCAAAACAGTTGGAGCAACAAATGCAATTCAAAAAGGCCCGGAGATTGACATGCCCCACGTCAACATATTTTCCTGAACGATCTTCAATTTTGTCAGTAATCATATTCTCAAAGAAAATTCCGGCTGACGTATTCCTGAAATTTTTCCTTGTACTGGTCGCTCACTGGAATATATACATGGCCAAATACGATCCGGAACCGCTCGATGGTTTCAATCCGGTTAAGGTTAACAATGAACGACCGGTGTACCCGCATGAACTGGCTGGAAGGGAGTTTGGCTTCAATCTGTTTCATGGAGCTGATCGTGAGTACCGGTTTGGGCTCGTTTTTCACAAAAACTTTTACATAATCCTTCAATCCTTCAATATACAAGATATCGCCAAGGTTAATCCTACGGATCTTATAATCGGATTTCAGGAACAGGAATTCATTATTGGCTTCAACCGTTGAAGCGACTTGTTGTTCAAGGGTTATCTGTTTTTTGGCTTTTTTGGCGGTGACCAAAAACTCCTCATAGCTGAAAGGTTTCAACAGATAATCTATGGCCTCGAGCCTGAACCCCTCAAGGGCATATTTTTCAAAAGCGGTGGTAAATATGATTTTCGAATTACCGGTTATGGTACGCGCAAATTCTATCCCGTTGAGGTCGGGCATTTGTATATCAAGGAAGATCAGGTCCACTTTGTTGTTTTCCAGGAATTCCATGGCGCTGAAAGGATTGTCGAATTCACCTAAAAGGGAGAGGAATACCGTTTTTCTAACATAACCGCTAAGCAGTTTCAAGGCCAGCGGTTCATCGTCCATAGTTATAGCGCTTATCATGGTTATATCTTTAGGTGATCATGATTTCCAATGATATGCTGTATTGGTTATCCGTCCTGGTGATGTTCAGGGTATGCTTTCCGGGATATAGCAGGGCCAACCTCTTTGTAATATTTTCAAGCCCTATTCCCGAACCGGAATTCAGGGAACTTTCACTGTGGGCCCCCATGCTGTTATCACAGGTAAACAACAGGATGCCTTTGTCTATTTGCATCTTTATCCGGATAAAAGACTGGTCGCGGTAACTGATCCCGTGTTTGAAAGCATTTTCAATAAAGGGGATGAACAGGAGCGGTTGGATGGCAATGTCCTCCCTGAGCTCCGGGAAATCGACCTTCAGCCCGACTTTTTGATTGATGCGGAGCTTCATCAGGTCGATATAATGTTTCATAAATTCAATTTCCCTGCTTAACAAAGTAGTCCCCTGCTCCGTCTCATAGATGAGATACCGCATGAGTTTGGAAAGCTTCAAAATGGCTTCCTGGGCGTCCTTGGTGTTAGTCTCTACCAGGGAGTAAATGTTGTTCAGGGTATTAAAGAAAAAATGCGGGCTGATCTGATTTTTCAGGAATGCCAGCTCCGAATTCAATTTTTCCTTTTCGGCTTCTTTGCGTTTCTTTTCGTTTTGTATCAGCTTTTCTGAAAAACGTAACCCAAGCCCGAACCCGGCGATCAGGAACGAATTCAGCATGAAATTATAAACAGGCCAGGCCCTGGGCGGTTTATGTTTTGGAGAATCAGGGGCAGATATTTCCCTGGACTGGCGCGTGTCCTCCTGCTTTTTCATCGTCATGACAAGGGAATCGTCGGCATATTCATATAAAAAACAGGTACATGCAATCAATATAACGGCAGCGATAAAATAGAGCGCTTTTTTCCCGCGGAAAAAGAACCTGGGGACAAGCCACAGGTAGTTCATATAAAAAACAAAAGCAAGGAAAGCGGCATTCAGGTAAGCAATGAAAAGGAACAGGATATTATGGCTGGAATCTTCATATATTAAAAAGGTCGGGAGAATGAATAAAATTGCCCATCCCGCGATATGCAGGAAAATATACAGTTTTTTCCCGGTAAAAAACGATGGTGACGTATATATTAAATTATTCATTTCAAAAATACAAAGGTTTATTCATATCTCAATGCATCAATGGGATCGAGATTGGCAGCTTTACGCGCCGGGTACCATCCAAAGAAGATCCCGATGGCCGAGCAGACGAGAAAAGAGAGGATCACTGCCTTAGGCATTACCACTACCGGCCATTTCATGACAACAGCTACGATCCGGGAAGCGCCGATACCAAGCCCGATGCCTAATAGGCCGCCAATGACGCTGATCAGGATTGATTCTGAAAGAAACTGCATCAGAATATCCAACCCGCGCCCACCGACCGACATTCTCAGGCCAATTTCACGGGTACGCTCGGTTACCGATACATACATGATGTTCATGATGCCGATGCCACCGACCAATAACGAGATACCTGCTATGGCCCCGAGCAGGATGGTAAGCACATTGCTGATGGAACTAAAGGTACTGACCAGCTCTTCCTGTGTCCGTATCTCAAAATCATTTTCAGCCGTGGGCTTTAGGTTATGCCTTTCCCGGAGCAGGGTTTCAATTTCGGTTTCAGCTAATTTTGATTTGGTCTCACTGACCGCGGAAGCAAAGATACCCTGTACATGCGTAACTGCCAGCATCCGTTTTTGAATGGTGGTATAGGGCGCCAGCAACAGATCATCCTCATCTTGTCCAAAAGTGTTCTGCCCTTTGGATTGCAGCACGCCGATGATCTTTATGGGAATGCTGTTGAACCGGATGGTAACCCCGATGGGATCATAATTCTTGCCGAAAAGGTTTTCCAGCACGGTTTTCCCGATCAGGCAGACTTTCGCCGACGCTTTGATCTCTTTTTCAGTAAAGACGCGCCCGGATTTAAGGGATAGCTTTTTAATGTCAAGGTATTTTTCATTGACGCCATAAATCGTGGTGGGGGTGTTTTCATTGGCATAGATGGCCTGCCCGCTGGTTCTTACTTCCGGCGAAACCATGCTTACCGACGGACATTGTTTTTCTATGGCGCTGGCATCTTCCAGCGTAAGATCCTTGCTGTTGGCGTTGCCCATCTGTACGCCACCCCTGAACTGGGACCCCGGCATAACAATGATCAGGTTGGCCCCCATTCCGGAGACTTTGTCCTGAATGCTTTTTTTGGAACCCTGTCCGATGGCAAGCATGGTAATGACCGATGCAACGCCGATGATGATACCCAGCATGGTCAGGAAAGTCCTGAGTTTGTTACGGCGCAGGGCTTTTAATGATATTTTTATGAGGCTGAATGAATTCATGGTAAGGCTTATTCAAAGTTTGAATTGACAGGCATGTTTTTTAATATTTCCTTTGCATGGAATTTATCTGTTACCTCTTTTTCCTGTAGGATGAGACCATCCCTGAAAACGAGGTTTCTCGAAGTGAACCTGGCAATATCAGGTTCGTGCGTGACAAACACGATGGTTTTCCCTTTCTCATTCAGTTCCTGGAACAATGCCATGATCTCGTAAGAGGTCCGGGTATCCAGGTTCCCTGTGGCTTCATCGGCAAGGATCACGACCGGGTCGTTCACCAACGACCGGGCAATAGCCACCCTTTGCTGTTGCCCTCCCGAAAGCTGGTTGGGCTTATGGTGCATACGATCAGCCAATCCTACCGATTCCAGTGCATGCATGGCCATCTCCCTGCGTTCCTTTGCCCTGATCGTGGAATTGTAAAGCAAAGGCAGTTCTACATTCTCCAGCGAGGAGGTACGGGGTAAAAGATTATAGGACTGGAATACAAATCCAAGTTTCCGGTTCCTTAACCTTGCCAGTTCGTTTTTGGTTAAACCCGCAACCGGCGCTCCGTCCAGGAAATATTCCCCGGAGGTTGGCTTGTCGAGGCATCCCAGGATGTTCAACATGGTCGATTTTCCCGAGCCGCTGGCGCCCATGATGGCGACAAACTCACCTGTGTTGATCTGCAGGTTGATCCCACGCAAGGCATGTACTACCATTTCCCCCACCTGGAAATCTTTCCGCAGATTCTTGATTTCAATGATTCTTTTATCCCTGGAGTCCATTGTTATTTTCTTTTAGGCGGTGTTGGCATGAACGGACTGCTGCTCGCAGTATCGCTGACGGCTGTTTCATTACCGCTGGCGTCTGATTGTCCCGACAGGCGCATCGAAACAATCACCTCTTCCCCTTCTTTCAGCCCGGAAATAACCTGGGCATTGATATCATCGTTAATCCCTATCTGGGCGCGTACCGGGTGTATGTCTGTCCCTTGTTTTACCCATATTTCCGCGTATACCTGGTCGCCTGGTCCGCCTGCATCGCCTGTTGATTTTACTTTACTGCCAGCATTTCCCGCGGAAGGTTGGGTTTTTAAATAGCTGAGCAATAAAGCGCTGTCCGGTTTAAAACGAAGGACTTTACTGGGGACGCACAACACATTTTTAGCCTCCTCTACTGTAATGGTGATACTTGCAGTCATCCCAGGCATCAGCTTCATATCAGGATTGGGGGCTATGATGATAACCGTATAGGTGACCACGTTGTTTGTGGTCGTAGGTTGTAACCTGATCTCGGTAACTTTCCCGGTAAAATTCAAGTCGGAAAAAGCATCCACTGTGAAAGTTACCTGTTGCCCGTATTTTATTTGTCCGATATCTGCTTCATCAATACTGGCCTCCACCTGCATCTGTGTAAGGTCATTGGCGATGGAAAACAGGGTAGGGGTGCTGAAGCTGGCTGCCACGGTTTGGCCTTCATCCACCGATCTTTTCAATATCACTCCGTCAATGGGAGAATAGATATAGGCATATTCCAGGTTAACCTTCGCCTTTTCATAATCCGAAGTGGCATTTTTCAGACTGGCATTTGCTTTAGTATAATTATACAAAGCCAGGTCATAATCGCTCTCGGCAACAAGTTTCTTGTCCCATAACGCCTTCATCCTGTTATAATTGGATGTCTGATAGGTTACTTCGGCTTTTGCATTTTCATAACTTGCTTCGGCGTTCTGCAAATTCATCGTCAAAGCCCTTTTATCCAGCTCGGCTAACAATTGCCCTTTTTTGACATGGGAATTATAATCGACATAAAGCTTGCTGATTACCCCCGAAACCTGCGTTCCCACTGCCACCGTCTTTATTGCCTGGAGTGTTCCTGTTGCGGTTACCGTGTTCGTGAGCGTCTTCCGGGCAACTTTTACCGTTTCAAAGACAATACCCTGGGTCTCGTTTTTACAAGACCTGGTAATCAATACAATGGCGGCAAGTACTACCACGCCTGCAAGAGAGATTATTAAAGTTTTCTTTTTCATTGTTTCTCGTTTGTTGTTAAAATCCTAAGGGGATCCCCGAATAAAAATCAAGTGTTTTATAACTGAATATCAACGTGTATTTAGAGGCCAGGACATTGCTTTCGGCCGCGATCAAATTGGTTTTCTGGACCAGAAAATCAACTGAACTCAACAATCCTTGATCAAATTTTTCCGATGCCACCTGGTATGATTCCAGGGCAGCCGTATGCTGTTCCCTGCTTGATTCATACTCTTTTTCGGCTGAAACAACATCCACGCAAGCTTGCTCAATGGCTTTTCGCAAAACATTTTTTGTGTTGTTCATATTTAAGGTCGCATTCTCCACATCAAGTTTGGCGGTTTGTACCTGGTTACTGACCTGGCTGTTCTGATAGATCGGGATAGACAAGGTTAGCCCAACATTGGGGCTTATATTGTTCCCGACCTGGTAATAGTATGCCAGGTTTTCCAGTTCGCTGCTGTAACCGGAGCTTATTCCTCCGGTCAGGGAAAGCTGGGGCAGATACCCTGCTTTCGTAATGGTTACATTTTCCTGGGCGCTTTGCAGGTTGAGCCCTGCACTTTTAATTTGTGGCTTGATGGCAAGGGCCGTTATATAGATGCTTTCAGAATCAGGGTTCCGGTGTTGGTTGACGCTGTCGCCAAAGGCCGGATATTCAAGGTTGAACTTTGAAGTGACCGGCAGTTCCATCAGTTGCATGAGGGTGACTTTATCAATGGCAAACTGGTTCCCAGCAGTTGCCAGCGTATACTTTTCACTTGCCAGTTGCGATTTCACCTGTAGATATTCGGATTGTGAAATGGCTCCCAGGGTAAGCCGTTCCCCGGCTAAACGAAGCTGCTCTTCTGTTGATTCAATCTGTTTCTGACTGTTCATGACATCTTCCCTGGAATAAAGAACCTGCAAATAAGCATTTAAAATACTCAAACTGACTGCTTCCTCATTGGTTTTGGTATCATATTGGCTGGCCTTGAAATCGGTTTCGGCTTGTTTGATCGTGTTCCTGAGTTTAAAACCATTGAAAAGGGTTACACTGGAACTTACAGCAATTCCGGTATTATTGGTCCCGGTATAATCGCCATATTTATTGGTCCCTGCATTGACCGATTTATTCCATCCCAGGTTTTCATTTACGGAAGCGTTTAACGTAGGATAACGGTTGGATTTTGCCTGGTCGCCGGCTATTTCTTTCTTCCGTGAAACCAGTTGTGTTTGCTGGATCTGGATGTTTTTTTCCAGGGCATACTGAATACAGGAGTTCAGGGTCCAGACTTTTTCAGTTTCCTGGCAAAACCCCGTTATTGGATAGAGGAGAAGGATGGAAACGCCGGCAACAATATATTTAACATTTCTTTTCATTTGTCTGAATTTTGCTTATCCCATTTACTGATCATTGATTTTTTTATTTTCAAGGACAAAAATATACCCTGCGCCAGGGGATAAAAAGCGGAATCGACAGACCGGGGGATTTTCCCCACATTTAGCCCGATCATTGATACGGACGAATAGCTTCAACTGAGCGCCGGTAACCGGATCATTTAACTTTTTTATTCTCCGGTTAAAGCATATTTTTGTATTATTGACCTGTGTTAGCGCGTATGAGGTTACCTCGATATTCCATTACGACCAAACTGCTGTTACTGTTCCTTCTGGTAGGGATATCAACGGTGTTAATTGTCGGCTCCTATGCCTACTATTCAGCCAGGAAGGCGATCATCAACCGGACGATGGACCAACTGATCTCTGTCAGGGCCGTGAAAAAGCAACAATTGTCCTACTTTTTTTCTGAAAAGGTCAGAAATCTTGAAAATTTATATGATAAGGATCAGCTGACCAGTTTTTTCCCCGGAGGAAAGCGACCGGTACAAAAGCTTTCCGCGTTAACTTATCTTCAAAATTATTGTCAGGCCTATGGCTTCACCAACCTGTACATTATCTCTACTCAACCCGGTCTGAAAGGATGTATTTCGATAACGACCCAATTGAAAGGGATCCCTCCGGCAGTTTATCAGCATATCCAATCAATAATCAAGGAATCGGCCCGGAACAGGATCTCCATCACGGACCTCTTTTTCAGGGAAAAAGGTGATTCTGTCCCCGTCTGCCTGATCGGTTGCAGGTTCTCCTCTCCCGGTTCCCCCTATGCAGTCGTCGTAATTTCAGAGATCCCGGCCACCGCGATCAATCAGATCATGCTGCAGGACAACAGCCGGATCGGCCTTGGAAAATCCGGAGAAGCTTATCTCGTTGGAAATGATTTCCTGATGCGGAGTTCCTCCCGGTTTATCCGTCATTCGCTCTTAAAAGTTCCGGTTCATTCCGGAACCGCCATCTTAGCGGCAGATGGCAGGACCGGAACTTCCATGACCAACGATTACCGCGGCATCAAAGTATTCAGTGCATACGAACCCTTACCGGTTCCCGACCTGAAATGGATCATCCTGGCTGAGATTGATTATAATGAGGCCATGATCCCGGTCATTGCCTTGCGGAATGATATTCTGCTGGTTTCTATCATCATCTCTTTTTTTATCCTGGGGTTTTCCCAGATCATTACCCGGATGGTGACCCAACCCATCATCCGTCTTAAAAATGCGGCTACCAGTCTCGGGGAGGGCAATTTTGACCAGAAAGTAGATATCCGGTCGAATGATGAAATCGGTTCCCTGGCTGAAACCTTCAATACCATGTCAGATCAGGTTAAGGAAGAACGCCGGAAAAGGATCCAGGCCCTGTACGACGGGCAGGAGATGGAGCGACGGCGGATATCGAGGGAATTACATGACGGACTGGGACAAAAGATGATTGGCGCTAAACTACAGCTTGAAAACTGTGATGAAGCTGATCTTTCATGCCTGCAGAAGACCCTTGCCGGGATCAAATCTGAGCTTAGGGATATTGTGGATGAACTTAGGAGGATCTCCAATGACCTGATGCCGGCCTCACTGGATGATCTTGGGCTGATCACTGCCTTGCAAAACTTGTCCGGCGATGTGGAAAAGCAGACAGGGCTCAAGGTTGATTTCGATGCAAGCCTTACCAGGGTTCCCGGGAATGACACAGCCGTCTATATTTTCAGGATTGCCCAGGAAGGAATCAGCAACATCATCAAACATGCCGGAGCTTCCAATATTTCCATGCAACTGATCGAAAACCGCGATGCCCTTATTTTTATCCTGGAAGATGACGGTGCAGGATTCGATCCCGCGAAGGCAGGCAAAGGGAATGGCCTTTACAATATGAAAGAAAGGGCCGGCTTGCTGGGAGGTAACTTCTCTGTTGAATCGGGCCCCGGAAAGGGTACGACCCTCCGGGTCAAAATCCCATTTTTACCATGAAACAATCCATTCAAGTGTTTCTGGTCGATGACCACCAGATCATTCGCGACGGGCTGACCAACATGCTTCATGATGCCGGTGATATCCTGCTTTGCGGATGTGCCCCCGATGTGCCCCATGCCCTTGAAATGATTTCTCAGGCCCATCCTGATATTGTGATCACCGATCTTTCCCTTCCCGGAAAATCAGGGATCGACCTGATCAGGAAAGTGACAGAGCTTTATCCCGCGATCAGGATCCTGGTCTTGTCGATGTATATCAGCGAAGATTATATTTTCAACGCTTTACAAGCCGGAGCCTGGGGATACCTTCCCAAACAGGATACGACCAAAGCGGAGCTGTTTAAAGCGATCCGGACCCTTTACAAAGGGGAACAATATTTCAGCGACAGTCTGGCCCAGACCATCACCAGGATATATTCGCACGCGATCAGGAAAGTCACCGCCCCGGAATCGGTTACCCGCGCACAAACCCTCACCCTTCGCGAAAGCGAAATCCTTCGTCTCTATGCAGAGGGTTTATCGAACCAGGAAATCTCCGAGAAACTGAATATCAGTGTCAGGACTGTAGAGACCCATAAAAACAACATCATGCAGAAGTACAACTTCCGCAGTACCGTCGACATGGTGAAATTTGCCATCCGCAATAACCTGGCGGACCTCTAAGGGTTATACTTAGTAAAAAATCCGGGATCCCTTTATTTCATACCTCGCGACAGAACCTTTCATTTGCAGGATCAATTCCTTCCAATGAAAAAAGCTTTCCTTATTGTTTTTGCGTTGACGTTGTTTATCCGGGGAAATGGTTTTTCCCAGGATCCAGAAAAATGGCCTGCCAATTTCCAGGCGGGCGCTGACTTCATGAGCCGGTATATCTGGCGCGGGCTTGATCTCGGAGGCGCAGGGCCCAGCATCCAGCCCGCCCTGAAACTGAATGTTGGAAACTCCAATCATACGCTTTCATTAGGCGCCTGGGGAGCCTATACTTTCAGCGCTACCTCCAATCAGGAGGTGGACCTGATCCTCAGCTATACTTATAAGAACATGCTGACCCTGATGGTGACCGATTATTTTTTCCCAGGATATAACAGCGGTAAAAGAGATGAATATTTCTGTTATAATGCCGACAGTACCGGCCATGTCTTCGAAGGGATGATCATGTTCAATGGAACGAAAAAGATCCCGTTTACTTTCCTGATCGCAACCAATTTCTATGGTAACGATGCCCGCAAAATGAAACAGGTGAACGATACCACTTTTATTGAAAATGGGCTGCAATATTCAACGTATATCGAACTCGGTTTTAAAAAGAATATTAAAGGATTTGATTTCAATGCATTTGTAGGAGGGACCATTAACAACCCAAATACCAACCTTCAGGAAAGCGGATATTATGGCAACGCGAAAGCCGGTTTCACCAATATCGGCATCAAGTTGGCAAGGGCCGTCCCGATCACTGATAAATATTCATTGCCCATACAGGCTTCGCTGATCGCCAATCCTTTACAAAACAGACTCTACCTTGTTTTTGGTATTTCATTATAACGGAATTATTCATTTAAAAATAACGTATTATGTTAGACACTGGTTCAACCGGATTTATGCTATTAGCCTGCAGCCTGGTCATGCTGATGACCCCCGGTCTGGCGCTTTTCTATGGTGGCCTTGCTACCAAACGCAATATTCTTGGCATCATGATCCAAAGTTTCGTTTCCCTGGGATGGACAACTGTTCTATGGGTGATCTTTGGCTATTCCCTCTGTTTCAGCGGAGGCGAGGGTGGCATTATCGGAAATTTTGATAAAGCTTTCCTGCACGGTATAGGGATTTCCTCCATGTACACCAACGGAAAAATCCCTGAAATTGTTTTTGTGGCTTACCAGATGATGTTTGCAATCATTACGCCTGCTTTGATCACCGGCGCTTTTGTAAACAGGGTCAATTTTAAGGCATTCTTCCTCTTTCTGACGGTATGGCAGGTCCTGGTTTATTATCCATTTGTCCACATGATCTGGGGTGGCGGATTACTGGCACAATGGGGGATTATTGACTTTGCCGGTGGCATTGTGGTCCATGCCACAGCGGGTTTTGCGGCGTTGGCCTCTGTGTTCTATGTCGGGGCAAGGGTAAATAAAAATTCGACCCCTAACAGTATCCCTTTGGTGGCGATCGGGAGCAGTTTGCTATGGTTCGGATGGTATGGATTTAATGCAGGCAGTGAAGTGGCGGTTGACTTTGTTACTTCACTGGCTTTTCTGAATACCGATATTGCCGCTTCCTTTGCAACCATCGCCTGGATGTTTGTAGAGTGGACACAGGAACGAAAGCCCAAATTTGTGGGTCTTTTGACCGGATCCATTGCCGGGTTGGCCACGATCACACCCTGTGCCGGCTTTGTTCCACTGTGGTCTTCCCCGCTGATCGGAATCGCGGCCGGCCTGCTCTGTTATTTTGCCGTGCGGTTCAAGAACCGGATGAAATGGGATGACGCCCTGGATGTATGGGGTGTGCATGGGGTCGGGGGCGTGCTGGGAACAATCCTGCTCGGCGTTTTTGCGGCAAAGGCTGTCAATCCGGCTGGTACGGATGGCCTTCTGCTGGGCGGCAGCGCTTTCTTTTTTAAACAGGTTGTCGCCGTGTTTGCTGCCGCGGCCTACGCATTTATTTTCACCTATATCATGCTGATCATCATCAACCTGATCACCCCGGTTAAAGTATCGGAAGAGATTGAAAAATCAGGTCTCGACGAAGCCCTCCATGGTGAGCGTGCTTATGACGAAGGAGCTTTGTAACCGGGAATTACTTCACTGTGACCTTTTCCTTGACCTCAGCGACGAACTCCTTACACGGTTTGAATGCGGGTATCATGTGTGCCGGGATGTTGACGATGGTCCCTTTTGAAATATTCCTTGCTTTTTTAGGTGCCCTTTTTTTAAGGATAAAGGATCCAAATCCACGGAGAAATATTTCATTTCCTGCAATCATGGATTTTTCCATTGTACCCATCATGGATTCAACAATGGCGGTCACAGTCGGTTTTTCAATGCCGGTCTCGGCAACAATCCGGGCAATAATGTCTGCTTTGGTCATGGGTTTAAAGGTTGATTTTGAATGCATCAAAGTTACTTTATTCACTAATTCACAACAAGCAGGATGAAAATTATTTTTTACTCCGGATCATAAAATAAGATTCTGAAAGTATTATTTGAATTCAGGATGCGGGGAAAAGATAACATTAAAATATCATCGTAAAACTATTCCGATGCGAAGAATTGTGTAATTTTGTTCCTGCTCCGAAAAATCAAATCTTTCATTTTACCGCGAAGACACAAAGACGCAAATGTTTCATATTCAATTATATATTTTTAGCGTTTTAGCAAATTTTACAGTGAAAATAGTTTTTGGAGTGGGCTCAATTGATTTATGAACTTGGGAGTAGAAGTATTTATAGAAACATATCAATATATCTGAATAATTTAAAACCCGGTCAATGAAACAATTTTTACTCCTGACAGCATACCTTGTCACCACCCTGACTTCATTTGGTCAAC
Source organism: Bacteroidales bacterium (assembly GCA_023231065.1). Taxonomy (GTDB): domain Bacteria; phylum Bacteroidota; class Bacteroidia; order Bacteroidales; family FEN-979; genus CAIVAT01. The sequence goes on along the minus strand of JALNWE010000070.1, from coordinate 532 downwards.
AGGGAAATGTTTTCCATCACTCAAAGCAGGATAGGTTACATCAAAGGGACAACGAGCGATCAATAATCCCCTCAAAACAAGGGAATAATTTATTGGCGCCCTCCGACCTGGGATCACCACCCGCTGTCAATTGGGTAAAACAGTTTGGTGGAGATGGAGCTGATATTGGGCAGGATATAGTTACCGATGCATCCGGAAACAGTTATGTTACCGGATATTTTTCAGGTCCTGTCTCTTTTGGGGGCACAACCCTGACGAGTGTTGGATATACCGATGCATTCGTTGCCAAATTTAACAATACCGGAAGCCTTCTGTGGATAAAACAACTCTCCTGCAATTCTTACGAGATGGTCAAAGGGTTTGGGATTGCCCTCGACAACGCAGGTCATGTTTTTGTCACCGGATTTTTCAATGGTGTGATACTCCATGCCGGAACGGTCACCCTTTCAAAAACCGGAAATGAAGATCTGTTCATTGTAAAAATCAGCCCTGAAGGTAATATTTCAATGGGTGCTCATTATGGTGTTCCCGG
>JALNWE010000069.1 GCA_023231065.1 Bacteroidales bacterium | reverse complement strand
TGCTTGACAGGCAAGAGGTCATCAGTTCGAATCTGTTACATCCCACAAAATGTGCGAACTTCGCCGCTTCGCGCTCATTGCGCACATTAATTTTTGACGCACCTGACTGAAAGTGCATTATCAGTGTGAATCCAGTCTCTTGTTATCCCATCATATAGAGAAGTAATCACCCTTCGTGGTTGTTGTTGATATCCATGAATGCCATCAAGCGCCCACCATTCACCAGTGTTATTCAAGTAATGGAACTCGCCGCCGCTGTTTCTCATTCCTCCCGGAAGCGCCTTGAACCCACTTTCATTCGTAGCAGGATTCGGATATCCAAATACGGCTGCCCAGTGAATGGTATCAGTTTCTGATATTTTGTTTCTGATATTTGCACCAACGAAACCGAAGTGTGGTCCATAAATACAATTTGTTATTGTACTATCCACAAACATTTCCATGTTACACCAATCTGATGCTCTTGCAACATGCCAACCATTCGGACAGATACCCTGTACGTTTTCTTCAACGAGGCCATCTGCACCATTCATTGCTGCTGCACCGGTATATAATTTGCCGTATATGACAGAAAGTACCGGATCATCGTTATAATCAAACCAGTATTTTGTGGTATAGTCACCATATATACTTCCATGCCCAGTTCCATCTATCAATGGTGTACCATCCGAATAGTGGACCGACCGGATGTTTTCCCTTGTCCAACATTTATTATTGATTAGGACTGTACCATACGAATTACCATCGAAATCAGTAACTGTCGGTGTGTTTGGACATGGTTCCGATAGGTATATTAGAATAGAATCGTTGTTGATTGGGGTACTGGTCACAGAATTAGAATTCATACCATTTTTAATGGTGGTAAACCTTATACCATCCCCGGGATTGTAATGAAATACTGAATTGGATTTAGAGGTTAATTCCGTCCCTTTGCCCCCTATATTGCGGATCAGATTTGTTGTATTACCCCTCTTGCCAAATATTTTAAAATTTTTAGTAACCGATTTGCTTTTAATCTGACAAATAAACATCTTATCAGGCCCGATTAATAAATCCATCGTATTTAATCCTGCCCCACACCCTACTTCCCAGAAATTATTTATTTTTCCCTCTATATCAATAAGGGATATCTTGATGTTTTCAGGTGTGAGAAGGTTTATTGCGACTTGAAACCGGCCAGGTAAATTTATTGATCCATAAATACCGGTCCCATTTTTATTGATCTCCCCAACCCCAGTGACTATTGTCCCCGTTATTAAATCAATAACATAAGTGTTAATGTCTTGGGGCGCATGTAGGATAATTTGATCCGCCTGTGTTATATTTTCTACTATTATCGAATCTAAAAATAAATAATTTCCTAAATATTTACTCCTTAATGTTACAGATACCTGCGCTGATGGTGATAACAGGTAGAAAAACAGGCTCAGAAAAATGAGAATCTTTTTCATGGCTCTATTCATTAGTTGGTAAGGATCATTCTTTTTGTATCAATTTCTGCACCATCGGTAATGAGGCTATACAGATACATGCCAGGTTTGAACTCGTACGATTGGATCGTGATGTGACCAGTTTTATCAAGATCATACGTTTTAAGTAGTGTACCCTGCATATCAAACAGCATTATGGTCGCATTTTGTACTTTGTTGTCCAGTGTATACGCGATATCAGTAGATTCTGAGAATGGATTCGGTTTATTCTGAAATAGCATTGATGTAGATTCAATTGTATTATCCGATAAATTCTTAAGAAATCTCCCAGATTGACCCGGCACTGCAAGAGAATTCTGATCGCCGTATAGGTATTTTATGGTTTCGATAAGATAAGGAATGATAGCATTGTAATTAACGGCAAGTGTGTTGTCTGGCATTGTACGTACTGCTTCTGGCAACACCTTCTGGACTTCCTGTGCCATCAATCCAAAATGTTTCCATTTTAGTTCAGACGATAATTGTTCGATAATATCAGGGCTAAGTCTGTTGTCCCACTTTGATCCACCCACATAGACCGTGTGCGATATCCCTTCCTTGTCAATGTATGTCATGGAATCTGAAAGTGCTTCTTCATCAGAAATAAGATTGTACGAAACGCCATGAAGTCTCATTACAACATCGAGTGGATTTTGAAGGTCATTGATGTTTATGCAGAATCTGTCATCGGTGCCTGTCATGAATCCACCCTTTGCATATCTCCACCCATCACCTCTATCCCAACTTTTATGGTCATAAGCCGGAGCTATTCCCTGAACGATGTTACATACTTGCAAGGAATGATGGGTTGCTACTAAATTCAACCAATTGTAAGCCGCGTATAATGATGGATTCAAATACATGTATCCGCAGGGTTGAAGGTTTAAACCAAACCCACCAACTGATTGTGACCCGATGGAGATATCCCCACTCTGGAATACCTTTATGCCACCGTTGCTGTTAGGTACTGATTGTGACATCACATTACATGCAAATAACATGAATAAGAAAAAAGTTAAAAGATTTGTTTTCATGATTAGTAGGAATTAGGATTAAACACTTTATCTGGATTAAAAACGGTTTGTGGATCTGGTAGATTTGAATTAGAATAGAATAACTCAGGCGCAGTGACAATAGCTCTAACAGTAAATTCCGTTTCTGGTGGAAGAGAAAAGTTTTCATCTAAGTAAACATAATCTTCTCCCCATAAGGTAATGTTACTGTTTACAGGTATGTCACCGCTATGACCATACCCACCGATTTTAACTACCTTGTGTACTCTCGTAAGATTGGGGTCATTCAAACTTATATAATTAGGATTCCATTCGTAATTAAAACCCTGTACAAGCTTAAAGGATCTCACCCAATCTAATGACCAACCCTGGGCCAAATTAATCGGTGGATCATAGGGGTTTAACGATAGACTTAAAAATATGTATTGCGCCACACCATTGGTAAAATCAACGCATGTGAAAACACTTCGGTCAGGATAATTTCCAGGACTAACCCATTCATCAATATCCGTGTATTTATAAGAATTTGTTAATAAACCGTTAACAAAAAAATTGATTTCTGTGGGTAACCATTCGAGACCAAAAATAATATCCTGGTTAGTATATGGTTGACTGAAAAGTAAATCTTTACATTCTACTTGTAGCGTATTTTCAGCACAATAGTCGTATTTTCTGAGAATAGACTGTCTGAAAGTTTGATTAGAACCTTCATAAGGAATGTATTCATTCACATCTATTTCGTCATAACGACGACAATGATCAGGCCAGTAGGTTCCGTACGTCCAGAAACATGGATTAAGGTTTATATCTGCAGGTAATTTGCATTTAACTTCAATATAACCAAATCTTGTTGTGTACTTTGATGATACATATCCACTCGAAAAATTGCGAGTGATCGGGGGATCACCGCAGGTCCATGCGGTATCAGGTTTACATCTAAGTAAAAGTGACCCATTTTCAACTTTTACATTATCCAGTTGATCCCTAAAGTAAGCAAGCTCTGACATGTCATGACACTGCCAATCCACAGGACTCCATTTTAACCTGTCAAGGGTTGAGGTATTAAAATCATCCGTAAATGGCTCGTATAAAGCCCATCCCGATGCTTTTATGTCACTTATGGAAACGAGATTGACATTAGCCATTGGTTTTTCGTAGACACAATCACTCCACATTTGAGAAAATACTCCAAGTGAAAGTAAGAATAATAAAAACGTTAAAAAAAATTGTTTTTTCATATGCATAAATTTTGAGATTTTAAATCATCTACAGAGAAATAAAACATGAGAATAAGACAGAATATCAAAAGAATTTTCATAAGTCAAATTTAAATTGTGACTGTATTACATAATTCAAAAACTTAAGGACAAAAATAAGAAATTTGTGAGTTAAAGTCAAGCATATTCATAACATTATTGTTATTTGTAATATTTTTAAATAACAAAGTACGTTATAAAATGAATCTACTCCTAAAAGGAATTTATTCGCAAAACCGCATTAAAACTAAATTGTAGAGTGTGATCAAATAATCAATATGTAGAGAATGGGTACAATTATATGTAAGAAATAATGAAATGAGAATAAGTCAATTTTATTAACCAATTTCACTGAATATCTATATAACATATACATATCTGCATGCTTTGATAAACATTTACACAATAGCATCTCACCGATTCAATGCGCACTTCGCCGCTTCGCGCTCATTGCGCACATTAATTTTTAACACACCTGACTGAAAGTGCATTATCAGTATGAATCCAGTCTCTTGTTATACCATCATATAGAGAATTAAGTACTTTTCGTGGTTGTTGTAGATATCCATGAATACCATCAAGCGCCCACCATTCGCCAGTGGTATTCAAGAAACCGAAACCACCTTCGCTGCCTCTCATTCCACCCGGAAGCGCCTTGAACCCAATTTCATTCGTAGAAGGATTCGGATATCCAAATACGGCTGTCCAGTGAAAAGCCTTTTTTATTTCCCGCCCCTACCAGGTAATTGCAGACCCTGTTAAGTTCAATTGGTCTCCAAGATTATAAACATTGAGATCCATGGATCCTGTATCCATCCTGTATCGATCCTGTATCGGTACTGTATCGCGATTTGATGCCTTTGGAAATTTTACAACCTGAAAAAAGCCGGGGATTAATTTAAGGGCCAGGTTGTTTTTCAGTACCAGGAAAAAAACCAGCAAGGGTGAACCTATTTTGCCTGGATACTGTATCTTATAATGAGCTATAAAAATACAAAATGTTTTGTAAAAATCAAATAAAAATGTTTTAACCAAAGGTTACAGCGGGAAGTTTGAGCCTGCTCGAAAAGTCAAATCATTCATTTTACCACGACGCAAAGACGCAAATATATCATATCCAATTATTTAAAATTTCGTGCCTTAGCGACCTGGCGGTGAAAAGTAGTTTTCGGAGTGGACTCAAAAATAGAATCACAACTCCGATAAAGATAGAAATTTTATAGAAGGAATTGAATTTATTCCATCCTGATTTTGATAGTTTGGCCGTCAAATGCCTCAAAAATAAGCTGTGACCGGTCTCCTGTGTGGATGATTTTTACCTTTCCCTGCTTAGTTGAAACATTTTTCACTTTGCCTTCTACATTCAGGCAAACTCCATGGAGGCGAATATCATCCGGGGCAACGATACGTATATCAAATCCATTCACAACGGGGGCGGTATAAAATTCCATCGCTCCCAACCCGCTCCTGAATTCTGCCACCTGGTCCATTGATGCAAGCCAGGCATGGTCCTTTTTCACTTCATGAATCAAATCGGATAAGGATGTAAGTGTGATATCATTATAGCCGACGAACCTTGGATGGCCCAGAAAAACCATCACCCCTTTGTATGGCTTTACCGAGTAAATCCAGAAATCTTTCAGGTATTCACTGTAAACCCTGACATTCTTGGTCAGATCATTCGAATCAGGGCTTGATTTCTGGCCGATTATACTCAGAAAATAATAATCGTCGTGGTAGGTGGGTGCAATCTCAAGGATATTAGTCCTTCGATAAAATCCTTCCTGCGAAACCACAAGGTTATAAGGTACTACCGCACCATGAATAAAATCAAGGTTGTTAGCTCCTATACTGGACTCGAATTTATATCCATTTTCCTCCAGGGCGATCATTCCAAAAACCGTTGGTTGAGTATATGGGAAGCGAAATCCGGTAAAATTAATATCCCATGTGCTTTCGTTGCGAAGAATTTCTTCAACCGTTACCGGATAGTTCAATTCAGTGAATTTTAAAAATGAGAACCCGCTGGAGGCCAGTGGATAATTCCGAGAAAGAAGAAATTTCCTGACTTCCTGATCTTTAATACCTGCGACAAAGATGGTTGGACAGATATCTTCTTCATCTAGTTTTCTGAAAACCCGCTCGTACTGATCGTGGTTCCCTTCAGCATTAAGGGTCACACAAAAGGCATAGCTGGCTGCGTCAGGCCAGGGGTTCAAACTAGCTCTGATTCCGTTTTCGTCTTCATAAGTATCGATCACATAATCATAAAATTTTTCAATCTCGTCCACACTCCAGTAACCACCTTCATTGATCGGATGCAGGAACCCTGAAGAAACCAGGAAAAAAGCCATCCCTTTTTGATACTTGTTCTTCAGGATACCCGGAAATGTCTCCTGCCCCCCTGATATGGATACAAGGATTTCAGCGCTGTCAGACCATATTTTACCTGGAACCAACATCCACACGTCCCGGTTGAAGAGGACCGGCCTGCCAGACGAAGAGTCCCTTCGTGTTGCCCAAGGCAAGGAATCGGAGAGACAAAAACCGGACACATCCTTTTCAGTCAGTGATGCCCCGTAACACTTTGATAACGCCCAATTCTCGGGCGTAAGTTCATGGTATAGGGTAGTCCGGTCAGTCCCATCTGAATAATTGCGCCCAACATTATCCCCCGCGATGATCATCCCACCATTCCTGACAAACTTCTCAAGATTAGCAAGTTCCTCATCCGACATATAGCTGAGGGAATTTCTGCGATCAGCATCGTGATAACCAGGAAAGGTCGAAAGAACGATGATGGCATACCGGCTCATCTCCCTGTAATTATATAAAATATCCCTTGTTTCAAGTCTTACCGGTACCCCATGCTTGTTCAAAGACTGAATGGCAATAACGATTCCCTGCGCCAGCCGCGGTTCTTCATCACTGATGCCGGAGGTTATGAACAGCGCCTTTGGCAATAGTTTGCCAGGGAGCCTGTTCTCCTGTTCATCGGTGATGGGAGCAGAACAACCGGAGATCAGCAAGAGACTTATTAAAAGCAAACTGTTGATTCGGAATGCCTTGAAAGTCGAATTATTCGATGATTTCAATGGTGACTTCATTGCCTGGTTTGACATTAAATAATATAGATCCATTCTTGTTCTCATAAGTTCCATCGCTTTCAGAACCTCCAATCCTGATGATACGGGCATTGGTCCTGTAATCGATTGTAAGCGGATAGTTATACACTTCCGGGTTAAGGGAATGGGTTACTTTCAGGAAAATTATGTTTTTAAACCGTTCAGTCCTGATGGTAGCTGCCCTCTTTTCCTTTATATACCGGAAGACATCCCCTTCAGGAGCAATCCAGTAATTCCTGTTCCTTATCAGTCTGATCTGTTTTTCCATCTCTGCGCGAGGCAGAAACAGGTTCCCGTCCGTGTTTGTACTGGCCTGCCTTGGAATCTCGTTTGGCGGATCATAAAGGTGGTGATAAACCAGGATTACCCATGAATCTTTTTGATCAGACAGGATCATGTCGAGACGGGTAACAGGTATTCCTGCACGAATGACCGTGTAAGGGATCCCGCCGAAGGATGATTTCATGATAGCATCCTTTGGTTTTACGCGATAGAATAGGATGGATTCAGGAAGGGTGGAAAATTGCATTCCCCGGTTACCATGAGCTGTACGGATCACTTTACTGGTCCTGCTGCCAAGTAATTGTACAGCACTGGCAGAGGATGCGCCCTGTAGCGGAACCTGGAAGGCAATTTCATTGGTGGCTGCAAGTTCCCTGACCTCCGGCAGTCCAAGTCGCTTCAAGAGGCCGTCATCCTGCCTCCGGACCAGGCCAGGAGTATCTTCCAGTATTTCAGGAACAACGCCGAAGGTGGCGTTCAGATAATATTTTCTGAGGATCGGCAACGCATACAGGTACTGGGAATATCCTGCGTTATCAAAGCTGATACTGACCGCATTTTTTTTAGCGTACATGAAATCCGTGATGGAAAATGACTCTCGCTGTTCCATGCCTGGTTTGCCCTGGATCACAGCAACATTCAATGTCCGGAAATAATCTTTCAGGGTATAATAAACTGGTTTCAACCTGCTGGTGTAATCCGGGGTGTCCCATTCATCCCAAGTGCAGGAAATTGGTTCATTTTCAGGGTATTTCAGCAGCAGTGTGTTATTCTTATCTGTAAGAAAAGCGAATATCTTAAACCCATCTGACCTGACATACTCCAGATCATTGGTCCCGGGTTTATTATCCAGGACATACCGCTTTGCTGGATCGGTAACGTTGATCAGGTGCCAGGCAAGGCGGACTTCGAGGATACCCTTTTCTTTGTTGAAATACCAATCGGCATTGGATTTTTCCGGATCGTCGGAGATACCATATACCAAACGGCTGCGGTCAACGGCCACAAAATCCGTTTTCGTGCCCAGGAGGGATACCCTGCCGCGATTTGTCAACATTTTCTCCCGGATAAAGACCCCGTTTTCGTTTCGAACCGATGCATATCCCGGGATCCGGTCATTGTATATATCCGTATAGACCGAATATGGTTCATCAACCAGGATGGCCGCATTATCGGGAGATTTGAATTCCAGAAGGAATTCAAATCCATTTTCAAATTTCTTCTTTGTAAATGGCAGTTTGTGATCCCCCTTCTCTTTGTCGTACGTGTCAATGGCTAAAAAGAGATTTTTCCGGTTAAAATCAAGTTCAGGGATCTTTAGCGCCAGGTAAAAGTAAGTAGCATCTGCTTCGGTCATTATGTCAATCTTGCCGGAATCTTTTTTTCTTGGTTCCCAGTCATTTAGTTCCCCATCTATCTTCTTTTTCGTTTTATTCTCCATGGCTAAAATCCCGAAATTCTGTTCAGGGTTTTCCATGTTATGCCACAACCGGCGGTCTTCAACCGGGAGATCGAAGTCCATGACAAGCCAGTTTTGTTTGAACCATTCGTCGATCCATTCAAAGTATATAGCCCCTGCACAGCCTGTCCTCACAATATCGTCGGTCAGAATGAGCGATAACCTTGCCTGTTCCGCTTCGGAATGTCCACCCTGGTTCATCCCGTATGGAGAGATATGGCTGTTGCCGCGACTTGAAGGGAGACCATACTCGGCAATAACCAAGGGCATACCAGGTGTATGTGCCTTAAGATCTTTCAGGTAGCCCAGATAAGGATCAGGCCGGCCATCACTTCCGGTCGTTTCAGAATATGTTGGTTGCAGGTAAACAAAATCAGGATAATAAGGGTAGGCATGATAGGCTGCAAAAATCCCCGGGGTGAAAAGTCCTGTGATTTGGAGACGGGAAAAATCAATACTTTCCAGGTCATTATCGTACTCTCTGATTTTTGGGTTCTCAATGATTTCAGTGGAATGATACATGGGATCCAGGGGGAGCCAGTTGACAAAAGAAACAGGATGCTGAAATTTGTATGTCTGGGTCTCATATAATACAGTAAAGTCCATTATCCCGGCAAGCCATGCCTCCATTGCGTTGCCGTCGTTCATGCAGACGAATTCACCTTTATACTGCCGCACATGGTTAACCTGGTTCGTTTTGAATACCGATTTAGGTTCCCATTCCCTACCCAATAAAATAGCCACAACATATCTGGAGACATCACTGGCATAGACTCCAGAAGCCTTGCCCCGGCATTCTTTCAAAACAGCCCTTCCATGAATGACGTTCACCGCATCCATAATCTCCTTCTGAAATTCCCGTGTAAACCCGGGATTAAAATAGTCTTCATCCCCGGGCACCTCTGCCCATACGCCCTGGATCAGATATATAGGTTTGTCAAAATGCCGGAAATTATAATAGGACAGGGCCTGGTAGAATGACGGAGGGAGAATCGTGTATGTCCGGACAACGTTGGCATTCATCTCTCCTATCAATCTCATCCATTCCAGGTATTCTTCGAATGTCACCGAAAAATCGGATGGAAATTTTCCGGGGACAGCCACTCCCAGGTTCACTCCTTTCAAAAAGAAATCCTCCCAGACGCTTTGCTTTTTACCATTTTCAAACCGGATCAGCTGCTGACTGAAATAGTCAGGCCCAGCCATGAAATAATATTCAGCCTGCAGCGCCGCATTCCTGATTTCTTCTTCCGAAAGACGCGTTATCAGGGGTTTCTTGTCATCCTCCACATAAAGGGTTACCTTTCTCTCCTCGCGGATGGATGATTCGAATTTCATCATCTTCACCACAGTAAAGACCAGCAGCGCCAAGAGGACCAGTATGACGATGTATTTAAGCCTCATCAGAAAAATACTTTAATAGCAGCAAAGCCGGTGATGTTCTGGTAATAGGGATTATAAAAATTGCCTCCTCCCACCGAAAAGGAAAACAGTCCTTGCTCATATCCGATTTCCAGCAAAGAAGACCAGTTATTTACATTCAGTTTTTCTCCGTAACTATATTCATTTCCGATTTTATAAGAAAAACTTCCGTAAAAATAAAAAGCGCTGATAGCATAATAGATTGAAATGCTGGGACCTGTCAGTTGCCTTTCGGTGGGAGAATAATAAAGGGGTGACTTATAGGTATAATCCAGGTAAGTATGATTCAGGCCAAGCCGGATGTCGGGACGTTTGAGGACTCTAAACATCAGTGAAATACTAAAAGAAAAGTATGGATTTTCACAGATTTTTCCTGTATCGGGGTTTGAATTATCAATACAATAAACAGGGTCAACTAATCCGTATGAAAACATACCACCGAGTTCCGCAAAACTGTACCTCACAGAGGCGTTATCCGTAACAGACTTAGCCCCAACATGGTTCCAGTAGTAATAATAATCATATCCGGCCTGGACTGTGTTTTTCAATGCAAATTTACCAGGTGTATAATTCAATTTCCAGGATAATCCGTAATTTGATACTTTATTATCCGTGTTACTGTATCCACCAGAGATGCTGAGGGTATGGTGCTTTGTAATATAGTCGGCTTGTATCCAGGAAGAATTATACCAACGGGTCGTGTCCCCGATATCACCGGTGAAGTCACGGTTGGAATGATCTAACAGAAAATCAGCTTCAATCCGGAAATGATCACTGATCCTTTTCTCCAGTTTCAAAGTAGTTATCCATGCATTGATCGTATAATTCTCCTCCTTTTCCAGTACAGGACTGGTCCGCAGGGTCAATCCCCAACCAGATTCCTGCCTGACTTTTCTGTACTCTTTCTTTATCTTCTCGTTCTGTGGATCCAGATCGAGGGCCTTCAGGTAATACCGGGCAGAAGATACCGGTTTTTCTAACCAATAATACATTTTACCAATTCCTGCCCAGGTCTCGGAATAAGTAGCATCGATGGCATGGCTTTGTTCATAGACCCTGATGGCGTCTGCCATTCTGCCAGCATTCCCATATGCTCCTCCCAGAAAAAGATATTGGCTGACTTCCCCCGGTAAATATTTCAGCGCCTTCTCATAATATACCACAGCAAGGCTGTCCCTTCCCATCGCCCCGAAGCATAAACCCAGACCATTCATAGCTTCAACATCAGAATTATCGTCCTTATAAATTCTTTGATACAGTGAAATGGACTCCGGATAATCCTCCGTCAGTATGAATAATTTTGCAAGCGCCAGGCGGGCATCGTAATCTGAAGAATCCTTATTCAGAATCTTCTGGTAATATTCGATGGCTACAGGATAATTCCGGTTTTTCCGGGCCTGGTAACCGGTATCTCTCCAGGATTCCGTTTCCCCAGTCTGCCCAAAAGCGGAACATATCAGAAATACCAGAATTTTAGTTATCAGCCATCGTTTCATAGTTTCTTCACTCCTTTCCTGGAAAATTTATTCCATTCGTTCCGTTTTCTCAGGAATTTAATCATCCCGTCAGTTTGGGCAACCACTTTAAAAAAGGAATAGGAGAATTCTGCCAGGATACCTGCCATAATCAACCGGATCCAATCCATAAAACCCTTGTACCTCAATGCATCGCGGGTGACTGCATGCTTATGTTGGCTCCAACTCTCGATGATGGCCGTGATGGCGCTCAGGATGATAGCAGTTATGAGCATCACACTTGTTAGGAGCAACAATACCCATCTGAAATTAATGATCCCATAATAGGCTGCTGCAATGATGAAAAAAGCGGTGAATATCCTGACTATGGGAGAAAACAATTCAAAAAACAGGTAATAGGGCAACCCAATCATGCCTGTAACGCCATAAGAAGGTTCAAGGATCATCCGATGATGGATCTTCAGGGTTTCGCCCAGGCCTTGTTGCCACCTGGAGCGCTGCCTGAACAAGTCCCGGCCATTGTCGGGCACCTCAGTCCAGCATACCGGCTCTGGCAGAAAAATGGCTTTTGCCCTGATCTTCTGATCGCGCTTGTATTGCCAGAGCCTGACCAAAATTTCCATATCCTCACAAACAGTCTGTTTCCCAAGCCCGATCGTACGTTCAAGGTAAGGATGCCTGTTTCGCGCCGTCAGGAAGCCCCCGATAGCTTTCAAGTCTTCCCTGCAATACAGCGAAAAAGCGCCTGACATGATCAGCAGGGCATTGATACGGCTCAAACCCATCCTCGATATCATGAATGATTTGATGTACTCAACGATCTGCCAGAGCACCCAAATATTTCGAGGAGGAGCAGAACTGACCACCTTGTTATGGATGATCACGGTATCGTTGGCTGCGGCCAGCTGTCCCCCGGTTACCATTGTACCTGCATTTGTCAGGAAAGGTCTTACCACCTCCCTAAGCGCGTTGGGATCGAGGATGGAATCAGCATCAATGGTGCAGATGTACCTCCCGTCAGAATAGTTGATCCCGGTATTGATCGAATCAGCCTTACCGCCGTTTTCCTTATCGATGACCATCAACCGTGTATCTTTGGTACTGTAATGATTGATTACCCGCGCCGTTGTTAAAACATCCTCCCCTGCCCTGTCTGTTTTAACCAGTTTGAAATGATGCTCCAACTCCTGTAATGTCTTATCTTTAGAACCATCGTTGATTACGATGACTTCATAATCAGGGTAATCCAACTCAAGTAACATCTCTGTGCAGTTCACAATGGTTACCTCCTCATTATAAGCAGGCACGATGATCGAAACCCGGTGCCCTGAAAAGTCAACCGATCCGGGAGCTTTTTCCTTTTTCCTTAGGAACGCCGAAAATGAATAAGCAAAAAGGCCGATGTCTATTAACAGATAAACGGTAAAATAGATAATAAGTAATTTTTCAAAAATCCTCAAGATAAGGATAGCCACATTATTTTGTCTTTGAAATGATGATTACACTTTCCGGATTAATATCGATAAGTAATTTATTGTTTTTAGTCTCACAAATCTTATCCTGGAGGCCATCTGTCACTTTCACCTTCCTCCACCGAATATTTACCTCCAGGGTCAGGGGTTGGTTAAAAATGCGGGTATCCAAATTGGTAGAGGCAACAAGGATGATCTTATCCTTGCATCTGATGAAGCGCAGTTGCGTGTTGTCGCGTTCCATGATATATTTACCCACGGTGGAGATGGGTGCGATCCAGTAATCCCTGTAGATTGTCTCCCGCACCTGCATCTCAAAAGATTCCTTAGGGAGGGAATAGCTGTATTCAACGTTGTGTCCATGGATCAGCGACATTTCCCTGGAATTCTCAGAAAACAGATTGTGGTACATCAGAATGAGCCAGTTACCTTCAGCCTGGTCCAGCCATCTTAGGAACGTTGTTGAATCGGGTTCATGGGCATTGAGAATGCTGTGGGTCGCCAGAAGGTGCATATCTCGCGGAGTACCGGAATTGACGGTATCCAAACCTGTCCGGCCAAAGAGGAACCCTGCTCTCAGGGCGGCTTCATGAATGTTGCCGGAGGCGAAGGAATAAGGATAATGGATGGTCAGAACGGGCTGATGAATTCTCGATTCGATGAGCAATTTTATTTGTACCATGTGACGGGCCAGGGTATCTACAGGGTCAAATTTATTATAACGTTCATGACGATACCCATGCGCAGCCAGCTCATGCCCATGATCATACAATTCAAGCAGTTGTTTCCAGCCCATCTTCCTTATCTCAAAATAATTCGGTTCAGCCGACATACTAGGTTCTTCCCTCACCCATTCACCAACTATACCAAAAGTAGCCTTCAGGGAATATTTTTCAAGAACAGGGTAAGCCTCAGTGTATTGTGTATAACCACCGTCATCGAAAGAAATTGAAACGGCTCCGGGTTTGTCATGATACCATGTAGTAATACATGCGCCTTCCTGCTCCTGACCGTTTGATGTATGGAAACAAAAAACAGCCAGCGCCAGAAGTAGTCCTCTGATAGAATTATTCAACATTTTATCCGATGAAAAAGTAAAACATAAGTCAACTCCGAAAACCACTTTTCACGGTCAAATCGCTATGACGCTAAATTTTAAATAATTGAATATGATATATTTGCGTCTTTGATCCTTCGTGGTAAAAATAAAAATGTTTTAACCAAAGGTTACAGCGGGTAGTTTGAGCCTGCTCAATTATACATATAACGAAACATCCATGTTTTTCTTATTCAATTTCTGATTTTTAGAAAACAGCGGCCATTTCAGAATATCCTGTTTAAGGAATCTTTATCATATCCTTATCTTCACATATATTATATTCGATTTGCAAGGTTATATGACCAATCTTAAATTGATCACGCAGTAAAGTCTTGATCTCTGCAATCAATTTACCGGATTCACTCAGCTTAATATCAGAATAAGTCTCGATATGGGCCTCAAAGTGTACCTTACTATCCTGTAGCTGCCAGCAATGAATATGATGTACATTACTGATCATGGGGTGTTTCTCAAGAAAATTTTTTATTTCCTGAAGGTTAAGGTGAATTGGAGTACTTTGCATCAGGATATCAACCGAATCGCGCAAAATTTTATAAGCCTGACGGATGATAACAATACTGATCAGGAATGTCAGGGCAGGGTCTAACCAAAGAAAATTGGTATAATGAATGATGATTGCTCCCACAACCACGATCACTGAAGATAAGGTATCCCCCAGCAGGTGAAGATAAGCGGCTTTAACGTTCAGCGTATTTTTCGAGTCGCGATGAAGGAATAACATCGAGATCATATTCGCGAACAGGCCGAAAATAGCTATGATGAGCATCAAACCCGATTTAACTGGCTCCGGGTTCAGAAATCGTACGACCGATTCATAAATCAGATAAATTGATACAGCCGTTAAC
>JALNWE010000068.1 GCA_023231065.1 Bacteroidales bacterium | reverse complement strand
GTTATTCAGGGCATCCCTGATGATAGCCAAGGTCTTTAATCCGAGAAAATCCATCTTAAGCATCCCCACTTTCTCGATGTATGAACCGTCAAATTGGGTGATAAATAATTTAGATTCCTTCGAGGTCATAATTGGAATATACTCGGTCAAATTGTCCCGGCTGATGATGATCCCACATGCATGTATTCCGGTCTGTCTGATTGAGCCTTCAAGGCTTTCTGCATACCTCAGGGTTTCAGCAATCTGAGTATTGGAAGATAACCGCGCCGCTTTCAGTTCCGGGACTTCTTCATAAGCGCTCTTCAGGGTGACCCCGGGACGGTTGGGTATCAGTTTGGTCAGTTTACTCACTTCATCCAGCGAAAGTCGTTGAACACGGCCTACATCACGGATAGCTCCTTTGGCTGCCATGGTACCAAACGTGATAACCTGAGCTACTTTGTCATGGCCATATTTATTGACCACCCAATTCAAAACCCGGTCACGCCCATCCTCATCGAAATCAATGTCAATATCAGGCATGGATATCCGGTCAGGATTTAAGAAACGTTCGAAAAGTAAATCGTATTTCAGGGGATCCACATCCGTTATCCGGATACAATACGCCACTACCGAACCAGCCGCTGATCCCCTGCCGGGCCCTACCGAAACCCCCATCTCCCGCGCGGCATTTAAAAAATCCTGAACAATCAGGAAATATCCGGGAAAACCCATCTTTTTAATGGTTGCCAGCTCATAATCAATTCTTTCCCTGATCTCCCCGGTGATCTCAGGATAACGTTTTTCTGCGCCTTGATACGTCAGATGCCGGAGATATTCATCAGAATCGGTAAAGTCAGGAGGTAGGGGAAAGTCAGGCATAATAGGCTCCCGGTTCAGACTGTATAACTCTACCTTATCTAAAACTTCAATCGTATTTTCAAGGGCTTCGGGCACATCCGCGAAAAGCTGGTTCATTTCTTCCTTCGATTTAAACCATTCCTGCCCTGTATATCTCATCCGGTCAGGATCATCAAAAAACTTTCCGGTATTGATACACAGTAAGCGATCATGCGCTTCGGCATCCGACTCGTTCAGAAAATGAACATCATTGGTTGCCAATAATTTGACCTTGTGTTTACGACTCAGTTCAATCAAGAATTTTTCAACAGCTATCTGCTTTTTATAAACCTCTGGATCACGACTTGGATCCATTGCCGGATGACGCATTAATTCAAGGTAAAAATCATCCCCAAACAATTCTTTGTATTCATGGATCACCGTGGATGCTTTATCGACGTTCCCGTTTTGGATTGCCCTTGGGATCTCCCCTGCCAGGCAAGCAGAAGAAGCAATGATCCCCTCATGATAAATTCGCAGGAGTTCCTTGTCAATTCTGGGTTTATAATAATAACCTTCGATATAGGAAAACGAGATCATCTTCAGCAAATTGCTATATCCAGTGGCATTTTTCGCAAGAAGGATCAGATGATCCCCCATCCTGTCAACCACTTCGGCTTTGTCTTTACGATTCCTTCTGGCAACATAGGCCTCGCATCCGAAAATGGGTTTAAATCCGTCCTTTCTAGAAGCTGCTTCAGCAAATTCTTTGATACCGTAAAGATTACCATGATCCGTGATGGCAACACCCTTCATATCCTGTTCTACTGCCTTTTCAACCATATCATTGATCCGGCAGGCGCCATCCAGAATTGAATATTGCGTATGTACGTGTAAATGAACGAAATCGACCATGTTATGAGGAAAAATACTTCATCGGGAATCAATTTGTAAAATTACCGGAATTTAACCTTCATATTTCCTTTGTTAATAAAAATCTTAAGATGATCTTTCACAGGTCATCTGTTGATATCTTTGCAAAAAGTTTACTTTTAAGTATATTTGTAAAAAAAAGATGTTCAATCCCAGCCATTTTCATCCCATGATGGTACATTTTCCGGTTGCCATCCTGACCATAGGTTTTCTGACAGACTTAGTTTCACTCTTTTTTAGAAAGGAGCAGTGCTTGTCAAAAATGGGGTATTGGCTCGAGATTATCGGTATGATTACCGCCATTTTTGCTTTCGGAACAGGTTATTTCTTTACCAGTCCCATGGAAGGTGAAGCAGGCCTCATGCGTGAAAAGCATGAATTCTATGCAACCCTCACCCTGATCACCATTATTCTTGCAACCCTATTCAGGATCCTCATCAACTATCAGAATAAACAAAATACAAATCTGAAATATGTGTCCATTGCTTTATTCTTTATGGCTTTCGTTTTTGTTTCCATCACGGGATTCCTGGGAGGATCCTTGGTGATCGAATATATGATAGGATTGTAGCAAATCATTGTGTTTTCAGAAACTTTAAAAATAAAACGTAACCTATGAAACAAATTTTAATTCCCTTATTGCTCCTTACCCTTCTCGGCTGGAGCCAGGTTACTACCGGACAGGTAAGAAAAACCACGGATAACCTGAAGGCCGCATTTAAAGGTGAATCGACTGCCTCGGCCAAATACGCTGCCTTTGCGGAACAGGCAAGAAAAGAAGGTTTCTTACAAATTGCTACCCTGTTCGAAGCCACTTCACGCGCTGAATCCATTCACGCTGCCAATCACAAAAAAGTGATGGAAAGTATGGGCCAGAAAACCGATATTATAAAACCTGAATTTACAGTAAAAACAACCCTTGAAAACCTTACTGATGCCATTTCGGGAGAAACATACGAGATGACCACTATGTATCCGGGATTTATTACGACTGCCAAAACCGAAAATGCAACAGCCGCGACCAAATCATTCCGGTGGGCCATGGAAACCGAAAAAAAACACCAGATCATGTATCAAAATGCCATTACCGCAATTAAATCAAAAAAAACCACTGAACTCCCATCCGTGTATTGGGTCTGCCCGAAATGCGGAAATACTTTCGATGTTGCTAAACCTGAGGCTACCTGCTCTTTTTGTGGGACAAGCAGCTCCCAGTATATCAAATTCGGAAAATAATATTGCGGATACTAAGGGCCAACGCATTCCTTATCATTTAACAATTCCCTGAAACCGCCACAGGAAGAGGATATTTTAAAGGATTTCCTGGCACGGGTGTTGGACAATTCAAAAATAATCCCGACATTTGCACTTCTTAAAAATAATTAATTCAACATTTCATCAAATCAATCAATTAACCAATGCCAACTAAAATCAGATTACAGAGAAGAGGTAAAAAAGGACAAGCTTTTTACCATATCGTTATTGCGGATGGTCGTGCACCACGTGACGGAAAGTTCATAGAACAAATTGGCATCTATAACCCCATCGCTATCCCCGCCGAAATTGAGCTTGATTTCGATAAAGCATTAGACTGGCTGAAGAAAGGCGCTCAACCCACTGATACCGTTAAAGCCATTCTTTCGTTTAAAGGTGTTTTGTATAAAAACCATCTGCTGAAAGGAGTTCAGAAAGGGGCTATGACACCTGAACAGGCTGAAATGAAGTTCAATGCATGGAAAGAAGAAAAACAACTTAAACTTTCTGGCCTGAAAAAAGAATTGGAACTTAGCCTGAAAGACGCCCGTAAAAAAGCCCTTGAAGAAGAGAAAAAAGTTAATGAGGCCAAAGCGGAAGCCATTGCAAAGAAATTAGAAAAAGCCAGACTTGATGAAGCAGCTCAGGCGGCTGAAGCCGCACAAGCTGAAGCGCCGGTCACTGAGGCGCCGGCAACCACTGAAGCTCCAACAACGACTGATATTCCGGCACAGGAATAGTTCACAAAATCCAGATCCTAATGGGTAAGGATGATTTTTATTACCTGGGAAAAATCCTGAAAACACATGGTAATAAAGGTCATGTCTTGGCTGTCTTTGAAGCTGATGACCCGGAAAATTATGAAAAATTGGAATCCGTTTTCATTGATTTACATGGAGAACGAATTCCGTTGTTTATTGAAACCATCGAACTGAAATCACCCTGGAAAGCTTTCATTCACTTTAAAGATACAGAAAGCCCTGAAGAAGCGGAAGCATTCACAGGATTGGAGATGTTCCTGCCGATGGAAAAACTCCCGCCACAGAAAAAGAACCAATTTTATTTCCATGAAATCATCGGATTTACCGTTGTTGATGAAAAATATGGGAACGTGGGAATTATCAAAGATATCCTTGAATACCCCCAACAAACTCTTTTTCAGATATGTTATAAAAACAAGGAGATCCTCATCCCAGCAGTCAGTGAGATGATCCACCGGGTTGACAGGAAAAAGAAAGTCCTGGAAGTAAAAACACCGGAAGGTTTGATCGATCTTTACCTCTGATTACCAATGTCATTCAGGTTTAAGCAATTTGAGGTTGATGATATCCGGAGTACCATGCGCATCGGAACTGATGCAATGCTACTGGGATCCTGGGCAACTCCCTCACCAACTTCCGATATTCTGGATATTGGGACCGGTTGCGGTGTGATCGCATTGATGATGGCCCAAAAATCATCTGGTCATATATATGCGGTAGAAATAGATCTTCCTTCCTGCTCTGAAGCAAGGATAAATTTCCTGAAGAGCCCATGGAAAGAACGTATTACAATTATTCCTAATTCTATCCAGCAATACAGTAAGACCGCTTGCCAGCAATTCGATTATATCATTTCCAACCCACCCTTCTTTTCCAACGATCTGAAATCCCCTATGGGGCGGAATAACAGGACCCGGCATGACCAAACCTTAACCCTTATTGAGCTGTTTAAATCGGCGCCACCTTTACTTAAAAAAAATGGGAAATTCGCGCTTATCCTGCCTTTAAAACAAGCCCAGGAAAGTATTCGAATGGCATTGGGAATAAACCTTTTCCTCCAGCAAACTTTGTCAGTTTCATCAAAACCAAACCGTTTGCCTTTCCGTATCCTTTTGCAATTCGGACTTTCTAATAACGGGGAGCCAACAAATTCATCATTGACCATTCACGATGAAAATGGAAATTTTACTTTTGGATATTTAGCTTTGACCCATGATTTTCATTCCTTTTAATCCTTATTTTTGCCAGGTTATCCATATCAACCGAAACATGATTAATAGAGTAACGAAAGGAAGTGGACAACCCACTTTTTGGAATTTATGCAATCATTTTTTCTTGAAATTGTAATATATGTAGAAACATAAAAATCCAACAGAGCATGAAGTTTTATGATTTATATCTGCACGGGATCACTGTATTTATGGGATTCTTTGCTATGTTGAATCCCATTGGCAACATCCCTGTATTTCTTGGTATGGTCCGGGATTTTGATAAAAAAACACAGAACCGGGTTGCCCGACGCGCGACATTTGCCGCGTTTGTTATAATTGCCTTCTTTAGCATATTTGGCCACATCATATTCAGAATGTTTGGCATTACCTTACCTGCCTTCCAGATTGCCGGAGGCATTATTGTTTTTGTCATTGGATATAATTTGCTGAATGCCAAAGAAAGCGCCATTCACGCTCAAACTTCACATGAAAAAGGGCAAATGGAAACGATGGCCCACGACATGGCCATTTCTCCCTTGGGCATTCCGCTTTTAGCAGGCCCAGGCACCATGTCAACCGCCATGAACTTTGTAGGAGCTGATAAATCACTGACCAATGTTATCATGGTCATTGTAATATTCGGGATCATGTGCCTGATTACGTATATTCTATTTATCTCTTCCCGTGTCATTGCTGATAAAATCAGTCCCAACATGCTAAAAGTCATTTCTCGTATTATGGGGCTCATCCTTGCCGTCATCGCCGTACAAATGATGATAAATGGAATAGAAGGGACCATAGATTATTACAATCAATCACAACCATGAGAACAAGCGTCCTGCTGTTTGTAAGCTTATTATTTGTTTTTTCCGGGTGTTCACATACCAAAACAGAGTATTGGCCCAACGGAAATGAAAAATCAAAAATCACCCTGCACGGAAAAAGTTACGAGGGAAGCGCAAAATACTGGTATGAAGACGGCACAATCCAGATGGAATGTACTTATCATAACAATTTACTCGATGGTGTCCTGACCCGTTTTTATACTTCCGGAATGCCCTGTGAAGTGCAACCTTATGCAAATGGGAAACTGCATGGGACAGTTAAAACATGGGATATCACCGGAAAAGTCATTGCAATTTCCAATTATACCAATGGAATAATAACAGGAAGATATATTGAATATTATCCCAATGCCGTAACAAAGGTTGAAGGGCAATATTACAAGGGGAATTATGACGGGATCTGGTTTTACTATGATGAGGGAGGTAACATTATTGGCGAAGGACGGTTCAAGAACGGGACCGGAACACAAAAAGCATTTTATGACAATGGTAAGCTAAAGAAGGTAACACACTTTCAAAACAATAGGAAAGATGGAGAAGAGGTTTACTACAAACCAGAAGGGACGGTTGATTATATCTGCCGGTTTCGGGGCGGAAGGTTAATAGAAAAAATTCAAAAATAACCTGGTGTGAGGGATTCCCTGTCTTCAAAAGACCAGGAAATTTGCCATGTTTTACATCCGCTTATTTTTCCACCTAAGTATCAGAAAAAAAATTATTTGGTTTTGTTTGGTTAATCATCCGGAACTACGTAATTTTGTCTTGTTATTTTTTTCACAATGTTAGCTTTATAACGATAAATACTTTTTTTGGTCTATAATCACTTAAAACTGAATTAACATGAACGTAGAGAAAATCATGAACGACCTGGAAAAAAAACATCCGGGCGAGCTTGAGTATTTACAAGCAGTACGAGAAGTTTTGGATTCTATTGAGGAGGTATATAACAGTAATCCTCAATTTGAAACAGCAAAAATCATTGAACGTTTGGTTGAGCCGGACAGAATTTTAACCTTTAAAGTTCCTTGGGTAGACGACAGTGGAAATGTAAATTTGAACATTGGTTACAGGGTACAATTCAACCAGGCCATTGGGCCTTACAAAGGTGGTTTACGTTTTCACCCCAGTGTTAACCTGAGCATCTTAAAATTCTTAGGTTTTGAACAAATTTTCAAGAATAGTCTTACGAGCCTTCCGATGGGAGGGGCAAAAGGTGGATCTGATTTCAACCCAAAAGGTAAATCCAATGCCGAAATAATGCGTTTCTGCCAATCGTTTATGCTCGAATTATGGAAAGTTATAGGCCCGGAAACTGATGTCCCAGCAGGTGATATCGGTGTAGGTGGCCGTGAAATTGGTTTTCTTTATGGAATGTACAAAAAACTCACCCACGAACATGTAGGCGTTTTAACCGGGAAAGGATTGAACTGGGGCGGAAGCCTTATTCGTCCGGAAGCTACCGGGTTTGGAGGAATTTATTTTGTTCAGGAAATGTTAAAAACTCAGGGTGGGGAATTAAAAGGCAAAACAGTGGCTATTTCCGGCTTTGGTAATGTTGCCTGGGGCGCAGCGCTGAAAGCCGCGGAATTAGGCGCTAAAGTGGTTACTATTTCTGGTCCTGATGGTTATATTTATGATCCTGATGGCATTTCGGGTAATAAAATTGAATATATGCTTGAACTTCGCGCCTCAAACCAGGATATCGTAAAACCCTATTCATACGAATTCCCGAGCGCTCAATTCCACCAGGGCAAACGTCCTTGGGAAGTTAAATGTGATATAGCCCTGCCTTGCGCTACCCAGAATGAATTGAATGGCGATGATGCAAAACTCCTGATTAAAAATGGGACTAAACTTGTAGCCGAAATTTCCAATATGGGTTGTACTCCGGAAGCTGTTGAAACATTTATCGAACATAAATTGCTGTTTGCTCCAGGTAAAGCCGTTAATGCAGGAGGCGTTGCAACTTCCGGCCTGGAAATGACACAAAATTCAATGAAACTCAACTGGCCTGCTCAGGAAGTTGACGATCGTTTACACCATATTATGAAAAGCATCCACGAATCCTGTATTAAACATGGAAAAGATGCCAGCGGCTATGTTAACTATGTTAAAGGCGCTAACATTGCTGGTTTCATTAAGGTCGCCAATGCAATGTTGGACCAGGGTGTGATCTGATCGATCACCAGTCTATCAACTTTATACTGTAAAATCCCGGCTGAATGCCGGGATTTTTTTATCTTTGGCCATGCAATTCGTCCACCCTCTTTTTCTTTTAGCCCTGATAACATTAACAATTCCGGTTATCATACATCTTTTCAATTTCCGCAAATTCAAAAAGGTTTATTTTACGAATGTTCAGTTTCTTCAGCAAATACAACAGGAGACGAAAAAGCAGTCCCAACTGAAACAACTGCTGATATTATTAGCAAGATTACTTGTCATCGCTTCCCTGGTGATAGCTTTTGCACAACCATTCATTCCTTATTCGAAAAGCAAGGTTAATGTAAAAGGACAACATTGTGTCAGTATATATATCGATAACTCTTTCTCCATGGAAGCAGTCGCAACCCGTGGAAAACTAATCGACATAGCTAAAACAAAAGCGCTGGAAATTGTACAAGCCTATAATGCCTCCGATCTGTTTCAGATTCTGACCAACGATTTTGAAGGACGTCACCAGCGTTTTGTAAATAGGGATGAATTCCGCAAAATGGTTAATGAAATAAAACTGTCCCCTGTCCCGCGGACCCTACCTGAAGTAGTGATCCGCCAGAATGATATGCTTTCCGAAAACACCGGAAAACATCGGGATGCCTATCTGATTTCGGACTTCCAGAAATCAACGATGTTTTTTCAAAATATCAAACCCGACTCCTCTGTCTCCTGGTTTTTTGTGCCCCTCCACCCGGAAAAAAGAAATAATCTGTATATCGACTCTGTCTGGTTCTTATCCCCTGTTCATCAACCAGGTCAGCCCGTTCAGCTAAAAGTCCGTATAGGTAACGACGCGAATGAACCCCTCGAAAAAATACCTGTTAAACTTTCCATCAATTCGATTCAAAAAGCAATTGGCAGTGTCGCTGTTGGCCCTAATGCAGCAACGGAAATCATACTTCCCTTTACTGAAAATCCCGAGGGAATACAATATGGCATGGTCGAGATTAATGACTACCCAGTAGTTAATGATGACCATTACTATTTTTCATATACCGTTCTACCCTCCGTTCCCGTGTTGTGTATCATTGAAAACCATGAAGACAAATATTTAAATGCCCTTTTCGGGAATGATTCAGCCTTCAGGTTTACCAATTGTCCCATCAGGCAACTTGATTATTCTTCGCTTTCGGACAATGCCTTGATCATCCTGAACAATATTCCAGATGTTGCATCAGGACTGGCACAGGAAGTCATAGGTTTCATCCGGAATGGAGGGACCTTGATCATTTTTCCACCGGAGAAAGGAAATATGGAAAGTTACAAGCCATTTTTTGATGTGTTAAACACTCAGGGATATATGCAAATCGATACCCTCCGGCAAAGGGTTTCCTCTATCAATCTGGAAAATGAACTGTTCAGCGATATTTTTGAGAAAAGAGGGAATGAAAAAACGGCCCTCCCAGAAAATGTTGATCTGCCTTCCGTTACCAGGCATTATGTGATCCCTTCCAGTTCGCGAAGTAAACTTGAAAATTTAATGAGCCTTCAGAACAAAGACCCTTTCCTGACTTTGGCCCCTCTTGGAAAAGGAAGAGTCTATCTTTTTACTGTCCCTCTTCAGGAAGGATGGAGCAATTTCCCAAGACATGTTATTTTCCTGCCCACCTTATATAAAATAGCGCTTTCAAGCAAACGGATCCAACCCCTTTCCTATATAGCAGGTGAAAACAACTTGATCGAATTACCTTTAAACCAGGAAAATGAAAAAAATATCATTAAAATCAAGAAAAACAATAGTGACTTTGAAATGATCCCCGGAACCAGCAAACAAGCTGCCGGTTTATTACTCTATACCCAGGGCCAGATTACCGAAGATGGACTGTACACCATTACAAACGGACAGAAATCTTTAGCTGGCCTCGGATTTAATTATAGCAGGAAAGAATCAGCCATGAAGTATTACACGGATAGTGAACTCAATGACCTGACCAGGAAAATTTCTTCCGGTGATATTCGGATACTTACGGCAAAAAAGAATTCATTGACCCAGCAAATACAGCAAATCAGACAGGGAACGCCAATTTGGAAACTCTTCCTTCTCCTTGCCTTACTATTTCTCGCTATAGAAATTGCCCTCCTCAACTTGATTAAATGAAAGGTTTACAGCGTAACATTTTTTTACAAACTTTACAAAAAGTGTAACAAAATATTACACTCATCCGAAGATTCTAAATCTTATATCACTGATATTATTTATATTAGCAAATTGGCATAAAAATTGTTTGTAAGAAAACCATATTGAAAAATTTTCGTAAAACAATAAATATTTAAGCCATGAAAAGATTAAGTCTCGTTAACCTCTACAAAACCGAAATCAAGAAAAACATGTTAGCCCAGATTAAAGGGGGTGGAGATATTAAATGTTTTTGCAGCCTCAACAGTCCCTATGTGACATTAAAAAAACAAGGTGGCCCTATCGGAGATCTTTGCCTTTGTCCCGACGCCAACCATCCCAGCTCAACTGTCCAGGCAACACCTGACCTTTTTTAAAGATTGCCTTCCCCCTGGATTTTTCATATTTTTGCCTTGTCTTTCACCAGGTATTTAATACCATGATAAAGGCATATTATGAAAAAAACGTTGACCTTTAAAACTCTCAGGGGTAATAATTATTTATACAGTCCTGCCAAAAATCAGTTTCTTTTATGCCATCCCATCATTCCCTTTCTTTTTCTATTTGAAAGAAATGGTGGGGACATAGATGCATGGATTTCATCCGTGCAGAAGAATAAAATAATCGATCTTCCCCCCTATGGTTTATTTCCCCTTACCGAGATTCGTCATCAACGTAAGAAATACCGGTTCCTGAAGAAACACCATTACTTTGATTCCCCTCCTGAGATAAACCTTAACAGTAAATTATCGCCGGAACGGATCATTGACAATATTACCACCATAAAACAGGTCATTTTTGAAACAACTGAGGATTGCAACCTTTCCTGTACTTATTGCACCTACAGTAAATTTTATATCAATAAACAGAGGGGCAAAAAGAAATTTAATATTCCAGATGCTAAAAAGACGCTGGAATACATTTTAAACAAGCGGAATCCGGATCATAAAGAATTGATGATCAGCTTTTATGGTGGTGAGCCACTGAAGAATTTCCCTTTTATCAAAGAAATTGTAGAATTTCTTGAATCCGGGTACAAACCAACTTTCTCGTTTAAATACAACCTTACGACCAACGGGTTATTATTAAACAGGTATGCCTCCTTTTTATCAAAATACTCTTTCGATATTTCCATCAGTCTTGATGGGGATGAAAAAGCCAATAGTTTCAGGCGCCTGAAAAACGACAAGCCGTCATTCACTCATGTAATCCGCAATACCGATTATCTGAAAGCCAATTATCCTGAGTATTTCGATGAAAAAGTTTCTTTTATCACGGTTTTGCATAACAAAAATAGCCAGGCTGAAGTTCACCGTTTTTTTCAATCCCGGTACGGGAAGGTCCCTATGGTCTCCGGGATCAATACAAGCAATGTCAATGAACAATTCAGGGAGGAATTTAAACAAACATTCCTCTCGGGGATTTCCAGGGATGACCAGGCGCCTGACCACATGCATGAAATGTTCCTTCGTCATCCGGTTGTCAGGGAAATCGCGGATACCCTTGAAAAGTATTCAGGATTTGTTTATAGAAGCCCTCGTCAATTGCTGGCAAGGGGAAGCCATCGCTTTGATGCCAAATCTTATCTTCCATCGGCCACCTGTTTGCCATTCTCTATCCGTGTGTTTTTAGCCGCCGATGGTTCCATTCTGCCGTGTGAACATATCAGCCGGATTTTCGAAATAGGCCAAATCAAAAATCACGAGGTCATTATCGACCCGGATGCAATTGCCAGGGATTTTAACCATTATTTTGAAAAAATACGTCCCCTTTGTGAGCGTTGTTACAGGGCGGATAATTGCAAGGAATGTGTATTTAACACAAGAATCGAAACCGGGGACCCTTTCTGCGAATATTTTTTAGATGAAACCTCCTTTGCCCGATACTTTTCACAGCAATTCAGTACGATTGAGCTGGATTATCCACTTTATTTAAGAATTATCGATGATGCTTTCCGGGAAGAAAAATAAGAAGGTTTACTACCTTTCCCTTGATCCCTATGTTCATGGGGCAATAAGCGACAGCCAGGCGCTTCTCTACAATACGTTGAACAAGAAGGTGTTGACCATAAGAAACGACATCGGCATTATCACAATAATTTCCAGGCTTTTACAACGCGAAAACGGAGGTGTTATCCCTGTTACAGAAGAAGAGCTAAACCTTCCGGCCACAAAAAAATTCATCAAGGAAATCCGTCATCATTTCATGGGGGATATTTTCTCCTCTGAATGGAGCGGGATAAAGCCAATCAATATTTTACCACAACCCATCATCAAATTTGCTCCTTTTTCCCTCAAAGACAACCTGCATGAAATCACGCTCCATATTAATGAAGGGCCTGACCCATTGATACAATCATATCAGAATGCATTTTACCAATTTCTGTTCCCGAAATTGACCACCGGGAAAATCCGGGAAATGGATTTAACGATCGTGAGAAGCCTGATCAAGGAATTTGAAGGACTGCCCGGGCTGATCATTAATATCCTTGGCCCCTCGATTTCCAGTTACCCTCAAATCGTTGAATTGTTTAAGCTTTTACAAAAAAACCGAAATCATTTAAAAATATTTTTTCCGCTTCATCAGATTGATCCCGATTTTACTCGGCATTTCAATCAAAAAACAAAACTGTCCTTACTGGTTACATATCCCATCCGGTCTGAGGATTTCCAAAAGCTGATCCTGTTTCTTCATGAAAACAAAGACTGGAAAACGATGGAATTCATTTTCATTGTCAGGGATCCTGATGAGTTTGAACAATCGCAAAAGATCATCGCGCAGTTGGGCCTGGAACGGGTTTCGTTCAAACCGTTCTTTAACGGGCATAATCTCTCCTTTTTTAAGACCCATGTTTTTATGACTGAGTCCGATATCCTGAATTCAAAACCAGACCAAAAACAAGTATTGTCGCGATACTTGCTGAATGATAATGATTTTGGAAAAATCACCCTCCTTCCCGATGGTTCGGTATATGCGAATGTTAATGATCCTGCACTTGGAAATCTGGAAGAAACAACGGTCACAGATTTAATAAAAAGGGAAAGTGAAACAAGGGCCAGTTGGTCAAGGATCCGGATGAATCACGAACCTTGTAAACATTGTGTTTACCATTTTTTATGTCCGCCTGTAAGCAATTATGAAATATTTCTGAAAAAGTTTAACCTTTGCCATATTGAAATAGCCTGATGGTCAGAGGCACGATATTCAACCTGCAGATTACTACCCGCGTACTTTTCAAGGGCAAGATCTATACATTAATCAATCTGTCAGGATTAATCCTCGGCCTCACTGCTTCTTTCCTGCTCTTCGTCTATGCCATCAACGAGTTAAGCTATAACCGCAGCTACCCCGATGCTAAGCATATCTACAGGATCATTTTTAAAGATAATAAAGGGAATAAACAACCATTAGGGCCTTTATTTTTAAAAAATGAATTACTCAGAAAAATTCCAGAGATTGAGCAAAGTTCGAGAATGATCAATCCCGAATACTTTACCGGTATGATCAGGATAAAAGGCATGGGCCTTTCTCAGGAAGCATTTGATCTGATTTGTGCTGATCCGGAATTCATTCAGCTGTTTTCCATTCGGATTACCCGTGGAATTACCAGCGGAATGCTGGAGAAGCCAAACCGGATCCTGATTTCAGAAACGAACCAGCATAAACTCTTCGGAAATAGCAATCCCATTGGAAAAACGATGATAATTAATACGAACGGCGAAAATTATCCCGTAACCGTTGAAGGCGTTTTTCAGGATTTGCCATGGAATTCAACTTTTAAAGCCGGATTTATTGTCAACATCGGCCTTTATACCCAAATACTTCAATCAACGATTCCGGAGATCCAGGCAGAATGGGAATCACGACAGGATAATTTTGTAACAATTTATTGCAAAGTTAAAAATGAGCGAGATATCGACAGGATCAAACAGCAAATCAGGTTTCAACATGGGTCTTCAACCAGCAGCTTCAAAATTCCGGATTTAGATTTCCAACCCTTAAATAGAATTTATCTGGATTCTGCCGGTATTAATAATGATTTTTCAACCAGGGGGAATAAAGATAACCTTTTGATTTATATAACATTGGCTATTTTTATCTTACTACTTGCGGGGATGAATTATTCTATCCTGAGCACGGCAAGGGCAGCGCTGCGTTTCCGCGAAATAGGGATGAGAAAGGTTCTGGGCGCTACTAAAAAGAACCTGCGTTCACAATTACTAATTGAATCCCTGTCGTTGTCACTACTCGCTTTGCCATTTGTTTTTATTTTGCTGGGACTCCTCAACCCTATTGTGGGTTCAGTTTATGGAAAGGATATTTTCCTGCACGCCAACCTCATGAAAGTCTATGCGGGCCTCTTTATAGGCCTGACATTAGCCGTTGGGGTTATCTCAGGCTTGTATTTAGCGGTGTACCTTTCATCCATCAAGGTACTGACCGCCTTAAAATCCAATTTTTATATTCCCAAACGTATAACACTGGGAAAAATTCTTTTGATTATCCAATTGATTATCACCATTATGTTGGTTATCTCCATGGTTATCATATTCCAGCAAGTCCATTACTTCCTGAACCGCGATGCCGGACTGGTCAAAGAGAATCTGTTAATGGTATATCTTAATTCTGATGAAAATGCGAATATTAAACAGTTTGAAAATGCATTCAATAAATCAAGCTTAACGATAAGTTGCACCAGCGCTTCAGCTAAAATCCCTGACAGGAGTGCCAAAATATCATCCATTAAAATCCCAGGTAAGGACAAAAAAAAGATTCCTTTTGAAGTCATCTATACCGGCATAGATTTCTTTAAAGCTTTGGGGGTCAAAATTATACAGGGAAGGGGATTTCTTCCGTCTGATACTTCCAGCGACTTTTTCCCCGCGGTAATCAACCAGGAGGTTCTGCGTATTACCAATATGGGTCAGCCGATTGGCGCAAGGTTAGGAAAATATACCATCGTTGGAGTATCAACCAATTTTAACATACATACCTTGCATACAAAAATAAATCCGACCCTCATTATTTACAACCCTGATATTGTTCAAACCCTGATAATCCGTTACAAGAATGGTGATGAAAATAAACTTTTTAAAATGATCAGAGATACATTCCATCATTTGGCGCCTGATTGCCAACCTGATTATAAATTTTTCGATCAGGAATTAAACAGT
>JALNWE010000067.1 GCA_023231065.1 Bacteroidales bacterium | reverse complement strand
CCATCGAAAGTGATTTCACACAGGAAAAAGAGATGAGCATGATGGCCGAAAAGATCACTTCCACCGGAAAATTTTATTTCAGGAAAGAGAAGATGTTACGATGGGAATATATGAAGCCTTTTCCTTATCTGATCATCATCAGTAACGATGTCATGTACGTGGTTGACGATAACAAGGAAAACAAGATCAACCTTCAGTCGAATAAAGTATTCAGGGAGATCAACAACATCATCCTGGGAGCTGTCCAGGGAACCCTTCTGAATGATCAGAAAAATTTTAAAACGACACTTTCCGACAACCACACCTATTATCTTGCTGCCTTGTTTCCTCAATCTTCAAACCTCAGGGAAACCCTTCGTGAAATTGATATTTATTTTAACAAAACTGATTATTCCGTTGAACAGCTTATCATGCATGAAGCTTCCGGTGATTATACAAAAATCACTTTCACTTCTAAAAAAATGAACCAACCCATTTCTGATGAAAAGTTTCTTCCCCGTTAGCATTTTTATCATCTGTCTTTTCGCGGGATGTGCGACTGTCAGTAAACAGGATCTGGCGGGGGAACCGTTGTATCCGGTTACACCGGAACTTATTGGTTCGCCCTTCGCGGAACCTTTCGAAAAAGCCATGTTTAAGGCAAATTTAGACATTGGGAAAAACCATATAACCGGATATTTATTGATAAAAAAAACATCTGATTCCTCTTTCCGGTTTGCATTCACCAGTGAGATCGGAATAAGCTGGTTCGATCTGGAACTGGTGAACAGGGAGCTCATCAAGCATGCAATTTTCGGCCCGCTTGACAAAAAAGCGCTCATCAGCATCTTTGAACAAGATTTCAATGCCCTGATCTATACAGTTGGCGCCTGTCCCGGACCAAAAGCCTACCCGGTTATTGCAACTGGCAATTATGCCCTGATCGGAGGGAAAAATCCGGTGTACAGATACCGGATCGATTTTGAAAACCAGCGATCTGGAATAGCCCGGCAGGTGGTCCTTAAAAACCCTGCTATCAAACTGACCATGACCCTAAGGTTAATGGGAGAATAACTTTTGTATTTTTGTGTCTTTCATGATGATTATATTGATAAACGTGTATTGCAAACCACAGGATTGATCTATGCTGTTAAATACTTTTTTTAATATTTCTTCTGTAACGAAACGTGAAGAGATTAATCCAGCGGGGATATTTGTTACCCATTTTCACCTGGAGACCAGGCTGGAACCGGATCATCCGATTTTTAAAGGACATTTTCCCGGGAATCCGGTTGTCCCTGGTGTTTGCCAGGTACAGATGATAACCGAAACGCTGCAATCGGTCATGGGTAAGGACTATACCCTGAAAGAGGCCGATAATATCAAATTTTTATCCATGATCAACCCGGTTGAGATGCGATCTGTAATAATTGACATGGCTGTCAAGGAGCTGCCAGAGAAAAAGCTCAATGTTTCAGCAACGCTTTCGGGAAGTGATCAGGTTTTTCTCAAATTCAAAGGGATATATGAATGATCCCCGGAAATAATGGAAGAGACAGATAAAATAACCTGGGTAATAAAGGATGACATCGGGATCATCACCCTGGATAATCCACCGGAGAATTACCTGGCCAGGCCTGAATTCTTGCCCTATGAAACCCTGAAAAAGTGGACATCCTATGATTATCTGAAGGGAGTTATAATTTGTGGTACCGGGAAACACTTTTCGGGAGGTGGAAAACTGGATAAATTGTTTGAGATGATCCGGGATGAGGAAAATGTTGAATTTCTCATGAATGAGGGGAAAACGGCGCTCAACCATCTCGAGGGCCTCACCATTCCTGTAGTCGCTGCCATCCAGGGAATTTGTTTCGGGGGTGGCTTGGAGATCGCCCTGGCTTGTCACATCCGTATCTGTTCGGAAAATGCCTTGTTCGCTTTCCCTGAGATCAACAACGGGATCCTTCCCGGACTTGGAGGGACCGTCAGATTTCAGGAGTTAGCCGGATTTCCGGGTTCCTTAAAGATGATACTGGGTGGCGATATGATCAACGCGGAGGATGCTTTAGAACTCAAACTTGTTGACAACATCGTACCAAAATCGAAATTGTTCGATTATACTTTCAACCTGCTTAAGAAAATGACATACGAACGCCCACTTCCGGTGATCCATGGGGTCATGCAGGCGCTGCAAAACGCCCGCAAACTCCCACGCGATGAAGCCATGTTACGCGAAACCCGGATTTTTTGTGAACTGGCGCTTGCCGAAACCGAACGGAGGACAAAAAATAGCGGGATCTGATGGCAAACGTCGCAGTCACTGAATCTTTTTCGACCCTTAGGTTCATCATAGAGGATGGAATTGGTCATGTGATACTGGATCAACCCCCGTCCAATAAGATGTCTCCTGATTTCTTCCTGGAATTCAACAAGATCATACCAGGAATTTCCGGTAAGGATGAGCTGAAAGCGTTGTTGATCTCAGGAAGAGGGCGTCACTTTTCATCGGGGGCCGATCTGCCTGGATTATTGAATGAAATCCAAATCCAGTCAGGATCAGATGAGCATACCAACGAACCAGTCGTCCCTTCATTTATGCTCAGCAATTACCGGTCATTTCTGCTCCTGGAAGATATGGATATCCCTGTGATAGCAGCCATTCGCGGTGTGTGCCTTGGTTCTGCCCTGGAGCTGGCCTTGTTCAGCCATTTCCGTTTTTGTGGTGAAGATGCGGTTTTCGGGTTGCCGGAAACCTCCTTTAACCTGATCCCCGGCATTGGCGGGATCCGTAAAATGACAGCGCTTACCGGTAAAGCCATTGGCCTCGAATATATCCTTCGCGGTAAAACTTTTGATGCACAGGAAGCATTGAAGATCGGGATCGTTGACCGGATATTACCCAAACGTCAATTGGTTGGTATCGGTCTTGATTTTGCAGGGAGCATACGGAGTGGCTTCAGGAAAGAAAAAAAGAGGATATACCTGAAAAACTATTTTCATCAATGATCAGGCAAAATTCGAATCCACAAGCGTTAAATCCGGTAACAATTGCAGGTTCTGGTTCTTTCCTTCCAGGAAAGCCCATTCCTGCCGATGAGGTAGATTATTATCTTGGAGAACTGACCGGCGCGCCTGAAAAAACAAGGAAATGGCTTCAGCGGATAAAAAGCCTGATGCGTGAACTGGTCGGGGTGGATTTTTACCACTTTGCCCTGAACCCGGAAACAAGAAAATTCACTGAAGATAATGTGACCATGTCGGTCAAGGCAGCCTGGAAAGCGCTTGAAGATGCCGGGATGAAAGCGGAAGATATTGAGTTGATGGTATATGGCAGCGCTCATCAGCATCAAATGCCAACAGCCAGTGTCAGGATTCAGGAAGCATTGGGAATAGAGCAATGTGCCGAATTTTCCATCCATGCCAATTGCACTTCAGCTTATAAAGCATTGCTCCTTGCCTCTGACCTGATCCGGAATGGCCGTTATAAAAATGCCCTGGTGATCTCCTCTTCCATGTCATCTTCCGAACTGGTGGCGGAATATTATAATCAGCCGCTGGTAAGGAAAGAGGAACTTTTTCTTCGGTATTTTCTGAGCGATGGGGCTTCCGCACTGGTTCTACGGGCTGATGACGAGGATGCTCACGGGCTTAAAATCGATTACACGTACATAGAATCCATCGGAGGTAAAAAACCTTCTGCCATGGGCAACCAAAGACCGGCTTACTGGATGAATCCAAAAGAGGAATATGAAAAGGGTTACCATCACCTGGCTCAGATGTTCAGGGAAGAGTTGAGCTCCAGTTTCCACGAAGAGGATGGATCGGTTTTCCTGAAAGGGCTTCAAAGAATGCTTACGAATCATCCTGTAAATACAAAGAAGATCCGCTTTTTTCAGGTAAATTTTCCGTCGCGCCACATCTCGGAACTGATCATGGATGAATGTCAGGCAATAGGGATTCCACGGGATACGTTATACACAAAAATGGCATCAATGGGATATATTGGCCCTCCCATGGCATTTCTCTGCCTCGACCGGATCAGGAAAGAGGAAATACTACAACCCGGAGATATCATCCTCAGCTTCGTTACCGAAGTGAGCAAATTCATGCAGGGAGGATACATCCTGTCATATAAATGAATATCAATTTGAGATGTTGAAAATTTGAAAAGCCAAAAATATACACTTTATCTCATCAGTCCGCGGCAGCGTTTCATCAACTATCCGGCACACAGCGAAATGGCAAAGATGTTCGGGAAATCCCGGTTAATGATACCGTTGGCGTTACCGACAATTGCTGCTTTAACCCCGGATCATTACGATGTTCATATTTATGATGAGGAGATCGAGGCATTGCCCCGTAACCACAAACCCGACCTTGTCGGAATAACGACCCTGGCCGCGACTTCAACGAGGGCTTTTGAGCTGGGTGACCACTACAGGGCCCTTGGCGCAACCGTGGTTTTTGGTGGGCCTTACGCATCCTTTACGCGGGAAGAGGCGTTGAAACACGGTGACTGCGTGGTTGTGGGGGAAGCTGAAGGAAAATGGGAGAAATGCCTGGATGACTTTGAAAATGGACAGCTAAAGCCGGTCTATGAGTCTGATGATTTCGCTCCCTATCAAACGCAAAAGCCACCACGCTGGGACCTTGTGAACGTGAAGCGGATCTTTCAGGTGGCTATCCAGGTTTCACGGGGATGCCCGTTTAATTGTGACTTTTGCCTGGTTTCCAAGATTTTCGGGCGGAAGATGCGGTACCGGGATATCGCCAATGTGGTGGAAGAGATCAAAGCAGCCCCTTCAAACTATTTTTTCTTTGTAGATGATAACCTGACCATCAACAAAAAATATGCGAAGTCGCTGATGAAGTCGCTGATCCCGCTGAAGATCTCCTGGGGATGTATGTGCAGCATCGACGTGGCCACGGATGACGAATTGCTTTCCCTGATGGCAGAAGCAGGTTGCTTTAATATCCTGGTTGGATTCGAATCACTCAACCCGGAAAGCCTTGATGAGTCCCACAAATACCATAACCGTGGCGGTAAAATATACGGTGAAGCCATAACCCGGATCCATGCCGCGGGGATCCATGTCAATGCCAGCTTTGTCGTTGGTTTTGATAATGATACCCTGGATGAGTTCGACCGGATTTTTAAGTTCACCATGGAACATCATCTTCCCAATGTAAACCTGCATTTACTCAACGCCCCTCCGGGAACCGAAATCTATAAAAAATTCAAGGGAGAAGGACGGTTGGTTTCCTGCAACCCGGAATTAGGAGTTGGCCACTTTCCTACCCTGCACTATATGAACATGTCGCAAATAGGGATCTTCGATAAATACATGGATACAATATCGAAGCTTTATTCTTTCGACATCATTAGGGAAAAGGGGGAAGCGCTTTTCAGCAGTGGCGCTTTCATCAGACCCGGCGTGGATATCACACCCTGGATGAAAGCAAGGCTGTCGTGGATCACCTTCAAAGAGTTTTTCCTTACCAGGGATCCTGACCGGAAAAAGCTTTTTGCATTCATCCTCAGCCTGATCCGTACCAAACGCATCGCCATAGATAAAGGGCTGGGCTACCTCCTTTCGATGTTAGGCTATCACCGGCACATCAGGGATCATTACCGGCACATGGAAGAATACCGGAAAATGATCATGGATCAGGATAAAGGATCATGGAAGGAAATGACAAACGGCAAGTGATAATTTAGGTTTACGATTATGTACAAAACAGCTATTATCGGCGAAGGGAAAATGGGTTCGGGCCTGTTTTACTACCTTCAGGGTTTTGACCTGGACCTGACGTGGGTTTGCAGCTGTGAAGCAGACCTCGGAAGGATAAAGAAACAGTTTAGTAAACGGATCAACCGGTCGTTGGAAGCAGGGACCATCAGCGAAAACAAATACCATTCGCTCCGGCAGATCGTCATCAGCCAGGATCCGCAAGTGTCAAAGGATTGTGATCTTATCATCGAAGCCATCCCTGAAAATATTCCACTAAAAAAGGAATTATTCAATCGGCTGGACTCTCTTGTTCAGCCTGCCTGCATCTTTGCCTCTAATTCGTCTTCCATCAATCCATCGTTGATTTTTCCCACATCACAGCGAAAAAATAAGGTTGTTGGCCTGCACTTTTTTTACCCGGTTGCCCTGAAAAATATCGTTGAATTCACGGTTACTCCGCAAACATCCTCCTCTGCCCTTTCGGCAATCGAAGATTTTCTCGGGAGGATCCATCGTTTTTATCTTACCCTGGATGAAAAAAACAGCTTTATCCTGAATAAGATCTTTCTTGATTTTCAGGTGGAGGCCATCCGGATCGTCGATAAAGGTTACTGTAACTACCGGCAAATGGATGAATTGATAAAAACAACCCTTTTCCCCTTTGGTGTTTTCGATTTTATGGACAACGTTGGGATTGATACCATGCTGGCTTCGATCAAAAATTATACTTATGGTTATCCAAACAAAACATTCTATGATCCGCTGATTATTAAACTGGAAGCGCTGGCAGCCCAGGGAAAGTTAGGCTTTAAGACCGGTGAGGGTTTCTGTAAATATCCACCGGAAGATATACCCCTGAAGGAAATCCCGGAATCCGGATCCATAACAGAGCATCTTCGTCAGACATGGATTTCCTCAGTCAGGCGTTATACAGCTTTGTCACATATTCCTGTCGTGGACATGGACTTTGCCCTGAAAGAATATTATGGACTTGAAAAAGGTCCTTTTGAAAACACGATAAAATAATTGGATTTGTTATTTATTTATTTATTTATATTTGTTCATAATAAAACTAAAATTATGAAAAAGTCAGTATCAATCATTGCCTTGTTTGCAGGCTTGTTGTTTGCTTTCATCTTTTTGACTGACTATCAACGAGTCAGCGCCTCAGGGCCATTGGCTGTTCATCCGACAGGGAGCATTCCCGACAGTGTGATGACATTCTTTAAAAATACCTGTATGGATTGTCATGCCGATGGTGGCAATGGCATGGCTAAATCTCATGTGAATTTTTCAAAATGGGATACTTATTCCACAGATAAACAAGCGGATAAAGCTTCCGATATCTGCGACATGATCACCAAGGGGAAAATGCCGACAAAGGGTTGGTTAAAAAACAATCCTGACCTTGCGCCTCAAAAGCGCGACATTGACAAGGTCTGTAAATGGGCCGATACTTTTAAAAAATAGATCACGGGAATGAAAAGAGAGGTTGTAATTACCGGGATGAGTTTGATAACATCCCTGGGGTTATCATTGGAAGAAAACTGGAAAAACCTTTGCGCGGGCAAAAGCGGCATTACAAAGATCACCCATTTCGATGTCAGCCAATGTGCTACAAAAATAGCGGCACAGGTTCCATCCGGGTTCGAGGCATTATCGAAAAGTCATATCCGGAAAAGGGCAGCCGGGCAAATGACACGCGTCACAAGGATGGGCGTTACTGCTGCAAAAATGGCCGTTGCTGATTCCGGGATCGATTTTGAGAATCTTGACCGGGGCCGCTGTAGCGTGATCATGGGTGTTGTAAATACGGGAAATTCAAGTGTTGAGCAAGGCACTACCCCTCAAAATACCGTATTTAAAAGCATGACCAATTCCCTGCCAGCCTGGATATCGCTGGAATACCAATTGACTGGCCCCAATTTCGCGGTTAATACTGCCTGTGCCTCATCAGCTTATGCTTTGGCTTTCGGGTATGAAATGATCCGGGACGGGCAAGCAGATGTGGTCATCGTTGGGGGCGCTGATTCTATTGTCAACCCCGAAGAGATACAAGGGTTTAATGCTTTGTATGCCCTTTCCGTCGCAAACGATCCCCCTGAACGTGCCAGCAAACCCTTTTCGAAGGACCGTGACGGGTTTGTGATCGGTGAAGGTTCCGGGGTAATGGTGTTGGAGGAAAAGACCATGGCCCAAAACCGCGGCGCCCATCTATACGCAGAGATAGCCGGCTACGCTTTGACCAGCGAAGGATATAATATCATGGCGCCCATGACCGATGGGGAAGGTATGGCGAGGACCATCCACCTGGCCCTTGAAAACGCCGGTGTCTCAATTAATGACATCGGCTATATCAATGCCCATGGTACATCGACTGAATTGAACGACCGGTATGAAACCATGGCGATCAAAAAGGTTTTCAATGAGAAAGCATACCAGATCCCGGTCTCTTCTTCAAAATCCATGTTAGGACATACCATCGGGGCATCTGGTGCCATCGAAGCGATCATCACAGCGCTGGCGCTGGAAAGAGGCATCATTCCGCCGACCATCAATTATAAGGACCCCGATCCTGATCTGGATCTCGATTATGTCCCCAATAAAGCGCGGGAAAAGAATATCCTGGTAGCCCTTTCAAACTCCTTTGGTTTCGGAGGTCACAACGCTACAATTGTGATGAAAAAATAATATTTTTGCAAAAAAAAAGCGCTATGGCTAAGATCACGGAAAGTACACGAAAGGAAGTCACTGAGATCGTGTACAATTTTTTTGCAGAAGAATGTGAAGTAGATAAATCAAGGATTGACAACAATACCAATATCATCAAGGACCTTGACGGGGATTCACTTATGTTCCTTGAGATGATCGAAATTTTCAAAAAAAAATACAATCTCGATATTGAATTGAAAGTGATCGGCAAATATGCCGTAAAACACCCGGTTGCTACCATCGGTCAGTTGATCGATATGCAATTGCTGATCATTGAACGCGAAAACAGGCTCCTGGAGCTTGATAATAAAAACTGACCCAATCATTGTCATCACCCCGTCAGATTTTCATCTTTCCAGCATTCGCTGATGATCATTCCGGTCACCGGGGGCGTGAACTGCCTGGCTTGTATGAGCAGCTCAACCTTTATTTAAATACGGCTTCAAAATTCATTGATCCAGCCTTAGGTGGTTTTGATTTCCACCAGAATAACTTCTTAGGCGACGAATTAAAGAACCAGTATATATCCTGCATTTACAGTTGTGCATCTTCACAAATCTTGCGACAGATGCGTCTTTCACCTGTTTATTCGGCAGGTTACAGCATGGGGATTTATGCTGCCTTGTTTGATTCGAACGCAATAACACTTGAAACCGCCCTTGAATTCATCCGGATTGCCTACCACTCTCTTAGGGGGACCATTTCAGGAACCCGTTACGGAATGGGGACGATCATTGGGCTGAATCGTGAAGATATTGAACAGATTAGTAGAAAATCAAATCTACAGGTTGAAATTGCCAATCAGAATGCTTCTTATTCCTTCGTCATTTCCGGTGTACAGCAGGATGTTTCAGCTTTGCTTTCCCTGGCGAAAGAAGAAGGGGCGCTGCATACCAGGAACATCCCTGTTTCTGTCCCTTACCATTCTAACAAATTGAAACCTGGCGCCATCGCTTTTGCAGACAGAACCAGTCACCTGACGATTTCCCTTCCCACTAATCCTATCGTTTCACTGATCGACCAGAAAGAACTATCAACGCCGGATGATCTCCGTCAGGAACTATTCCGCAACTTGTTCCATCCCCTGAACTGGCTAAAAACAACCGAATGGTTTATTCGCCAGGGCATTCAGGAATTTATTGAATGCGGACCTTCCGGAGACCTGGCTAAAAATGCCCGTTTCATTGAAGGTGACTACCGCTTTTTGACCCTGGATAAAGTACAATACTGATCGCGATACCAGATATTTCCATCTGATTTTTTAATCATTATATCACATCCGTCCCTTTCTTGATCAGCCATAAAGCCCCTACCCGCTCGTGAAATTCCTCCGGATCAAGCTTCGTTTTCATCACGGAATTAAAGAAATTGTATTTTTTATAGTCATGATCGATAATCTGATCCCTGACCTGCTTATGAAACACCGTTCCCGGCATGGGCGTCAAAATGGTATAACCGGCGTATACCACGCGGTTGCGATCGGAATATTCAGCAAGGGCTTCAAAATCCGCATAGTCGTATTCAGGAGGAATGACATAATTACCCCGTACCATGATCCCGTTTTGCCCGAAGACTTTAACAGCAGTCTGATTATCGGAGGCAGGACTTCTTTTGTTGTACCTTTTCAATTCCACATCACGGAATGATTCAAATCCGCAGATGACTATCTTCAATCCGCCCCTGGCAAGTTTTTCGATGATATCAGGTCGCCGGGCCGCCACATCGGCGCGGATATCCATAACAAAGGTTTTTCGTATCCCCTCTTTTTCTATCCGGTCAAACAGGGCTATTATGAAATCTTCATTGACAATGGTATTCGCATCAGCAAACCGGACCACCGGATAATCATCAATCGATTTCAGTTCTTCAATAAGGCTATCTATTTCCCGCTGGTAATAATGACCCTTATACTGACTCCAGATGGAACAAAAGGTACATTTAAAGGGGCATCCCAGAGAAGTAAAAACATAGGTACTAGGATATGGACTGTTCCCGACTTTATAGGTACTGATCCAGCGTTTGAGATGGGAACGGTCAGGCATCAGGAATCCATCACCGGCAGCATTCCACATGGGTATTTTTGTCGTCGGTTTAACCAATCCCTTGCTGCTGTTTGTCCATAATCCTTCTATCTCCGTAAAAGACGTTCCTTGTTCCAGGGCCCTGACAACTTCACGAAATATATAGGGATTCTGTCCCGGAATGATAAAATCCACGGAAGGATCATAGAAATCTGGCGCACTCAGCGTAGCATGCAAACCTCCTGCAACAGTGATAGCAGTCGGATCAACCTGTTTGACAGTCCTGAATATTTCCAGCGAAAAATCAAATTCACTGGTAATCACTGTAACCCCTACGATCCGGGGTTGATATTTATTCATTAAATCTATGATCATCGTTTCCAGCGGCGGGGAATCCGGAACCAGATCATATTCTCCTTTACAATCAAAAACGGTGACA
Source organism: Bacteroidales bacterium (assembly GCA_023231065.1). Lineage (GTDB taxonomy): Bacteria > Bacteroidota > Bacteroidia > Bacteroidales > FEN-979 > CAIVAT01. The sequence goes on along the minus strand of JALNWE010000067.1, from coordinate 5,308 downwards.
TCATGATCTTTTATAGTTGCCGCAATGGTTAACAAACCCAACGGAGGTCCTATCAGTTTCTTATGAATGAACCGTTTGGCCTCTGAAGGGGCATATTTAAGGATATTGTTTTCAGGAGAACGGGGTGGATTGATTAGTAGAATCTTCATGCGACAAAAATACTGAAAAACAACAAAATGAGCCTTTCATGATAATGGGCTAATTTTGTTACCTTTGTCGTATAAAACAGCCTTCACGGACGTATTTCTGCTCATGAACGACCTCACCCTGATCCGGGAAAAAATAATTGATCTTCACTGTTGTATATTGATCCCGACATACAACAATGACCGGACACTGGCTAAAATCATTCAGGGGGCGTTATTATATACCCACGAAGTAATCGTGATCAATGACGGTTCAACAGACACTACGCTGCAAATATTAGCTGCATTTCCGCAAATTCAGGTTTTGAATAATCCGACAAACCGTGGAAAAGGAGATGCTTTACAAAAAGGGTTTGCCTTCGCTATTGAGAAAGGGTTCCAATATGCCATCACCATTGACAGCGACGGACAACATTTTCCGGAAGACATTCCGGCATTCATCAACATGATCGGACAACATCCTGATTCGCTGATTGTTGGCGCCAGAAACATGAAACAGGAGGGGATCCCTGGTACCAGCAATTTTGGCCATCGGTTTTCGAAATTCTGGTTTAAAGTTGAAACCGGAATTTCTATTGCGGATGTTCAGACAGGTTACCGGCTATATCCACTCAACGAAATAAAAAGATTCAAACATCTCTACAGTAAAAAATTCGAATTCGAGGTTGAGATCATGGTCCGGTTAGCCTGGCGGGATGTCAGAATACTCTCGATTCCCATTAAAGTATATTATGCCCCGGCTGAAGAAAGGGTTTCCCACTTCAGAAAATTCAGGGATTTCACGCGGGTCAGCATCATGAACACCACCCTTGTCCTTTTGGCATTACTTTGGTTCAGGCCCTTGTTTTTCCTGAAATCATTACGAAAGAAATCATTCCGCGAGGTTATCGATGAATACATTATTAACAGCGAAGATTCTAACTCCAAGATCTCTCTTTCCATGGCGGTTGGAATGTTTACCGGTGTATTGCCAATCTGGGGCTGGCAGATGGTCACTGCATTCGGCATTGCTCATTTTTTCCGGCTCAATAAATTCGTTACTGTTCTCGCATCCAATATAAGCCTTCCTCCCATACTTCCTGTCATATTGTATTTATCCTATCTCACAGGCGGCTGGATCCTTGGCGCCGGAGGTACATCTGTCGAATATTCCAGTGGATTTGGTCTTCAATGGATCAAGGATAACCTTATCCAATATCTTCTCGGAAGTGTAATATTCGGGTTCATCTTAGCGGTGGTAGTAGGTAGCTTAACTTATTTAATCCTCAGGATTTTCCGGCAAAAGGCCATTCCGGTCAAATAATAAATGGGATCAGGATGTCTGAATTTTTCATCATGATATACCGGCTTTTCCATGAACAAAAAAAAATGTTCTATGGTTTACTTGTAATCTTCATTGCCTTCATCGTTTTTTTTTCAGCCCGCATCCGTTTTGAAGAAGACATCACCAAAACCATAAGTAACGAAGGAGAAAAGGACCCTACCGGTTTTGTGGTGAAAAATCTGAAAATAACAGATAAACTGGTAGTAGATATCTCATGGACCGATTCCATGAATAAACCGGATCCCACCATCCTGATTGATCTGGGCCAGCAACTGGTAGATTCTTTATATGCCCGTTTTGATACGAACTACATACAACGGATATTATTCCAGGCTTCTGACTCAGCTGTCCTGTCGGTCATGGAGATGGTAATGAAACACCTCCCGTCGTTTTTGGAAGAGAAGGACTACCTTACCATTGATAGCCTTATATCTCCGGAAGCGGTGGACCTTGCCTTTGATAAAAACAGGAAGATACTCTCGACGCCGGCCAGTATGGCGCTACGGAAGAAGATTCAACAGGATCCGTTGGGTATCTCAAATCAGGCCCTGGTGAAACTCAAATCTTTACAGGACGATGATAATTACACCATCATAGATGGTTGCATTTTTTCCCAGGATCTCCATCATCTGCTCTTCTTTATTGTCCCGGCCAATCCTTCCAATGAAACAGCAAAAAATTCCAGGCTGATTAATGGGATGGATGAGATCATCGGTTCTATCACTTCCATGAGCCATCCCAAAGCCAACATTGGATATTTCGGAGCTGCTGCCATGTCGGTATGTAATGCCACCCAACTGAAAAAGGATATCGCGCTGACCCTAACCATTGCCATCACGCTGATATTCCTCCTGATCGGGTGGTATTTTCGCAGCATCCGCGTACCAATCCTGAGTTTGCTTCCGGCTTTGTTCGGCGGGGGATTGTCTTTGGCGATCCTTTCAGTAACCCGCGGATCCATCTCGGCCATCTCATTAGGAATTGGATCCGTGATCCTGGGACTGATCGTGGACTATACCCTTTATATAGTAACCCTATACCGCCGGAAGGATAACATAGAAACAGTCCTGAAAGAAATGTCACTGACGATTGTCTTGTGCAGTTTAACGACTGCAGGCGCTTTCCTGTGCCTGGTCTTTTTGAATTCCGGCGTATTGCACGACCTGGGTTGGTTTGCCGCGATAAGTGTAATGGGAGCTGCCATTTTCGCCTTGATCATATTGCCCCATCTGCTTCCGGGAAAAGAAAACAGAAAACCGATCGCTACAGGACGAAAACCAATTGATAAAATCGCTTCCTTCCGGTTTGAGAAAAGCTATCCACTGATCATCATCTTTGTGATCCTTTTAATTGTCAGTTTTTTCTTTGCCAATAAGGTCGAATTCGAAAGAAACATGAATTCCCTGAGCTTCACCACACCCGGCTTGAAGAAAACCGAATCATCCCTTGACAAAATAAGCAACTACAAACTGAAAAACCTTTATGTGGTTTCAACCGGGCCCACAATCGAACAAGCCCTCAGGACAAAAGAAAAGCTTGATTCCCGCTTCCGGGATCTTCAGAAAGAAGGTATCATCCAAGGAATATCAGGCGCCGGCCTTCTTTTGCAATCTGATTCGCTTCAACAGGAGAAGATCGACCGTTGGAACCGTTATTGGACTACGGATCGTAAACGCCAGCTCACCGAAACCATCCTCAAAACATCCGGAAAATATGGGTTCCGCCCCGATGCATTCAGGAATTTCATCAACCTGGTCAACCAACGTTTTGAACCCTTGTCGGCAAACAACAAAGCATTTCTGAATAATCCCGCACTCTCGGATTGGATTACCATTACTTCTGAGAAAGTATTGTCGCCAGTCATCCTGAAAGTAAAAGAAAAAGACCTACCCTGGCTCTCAGGGAATTTCAAAGGCTTGCCAAATATTGTAGCCTTCGACAAACAAAGCCTGACCTCACAATTTGTCGAAACCGTAAAACACGACTTTGACCTCCTGGTAAAATTGTCGATGGGTTTTGTAACCCTGTTACTGATCGTTCTGCTGGGAAGGTTTGGCCTCGGTTTAATGACCGCTTTGCCCATGTTTATCAGTTGGTACATAACACTTGGCTTCATGGGCATGACCGGCATCCGGTTCAACATTTTCAACATCATCATCTCCTCCTTTATTTTCGGACTTGGGGTCGACTACAGTATTCTTATGCTTCGAGGGCTCCAGCATGCCTATAAGACAGGTAAAAATGATTTATCATCTTATAAAGTCTCTGTCATCCTTTCTTCGGCCACAACCTTGTTTGGCGTAAGCGCGCTCTTTTTTGCCCGCCATCCGGCTTTACATTCCATTGCCCTCATTTCGGTCATCGGTATTGTTCTCGTCGTCCTGATGTCCTTTATTTTACTTCCCCTTCTATTCAATGGGACCATATTATCAAGGAAAGAAAAAAATACCTTTCCTGTAACTCTCCGGATTTTAGTTAACACCCTCGTCACTTGGGGAAATATAGTCCTTATCGCCATCATCCTGATGATTTTAGGTGGGATCATCAAATTTCTCCTTCCGGTCAGCCGTATAAAGAAAGAGAAGATATTCCATCGTCTTTTCTCATGGTTGACAAAGTGTTATATCGCCTTCACCTTTGCTTTCGACCGGAAATTGATCAACGAAACGGGAGAAGATTTCAGGCAACCTGCAGTTATTATCAGTAACCACCAAAGCCTGATCGAAACCCCGGCCTTTCTCAGGCTCTATCCGAAAATCCTGATCCTCACAACATCCTGGGTTTATCGCTCCCCTATTTTTGGTCCGATTGCCCGGTTGGCCAGCTTCTTTAATGTTGACCAGGGAATTGAGAATATCCTGGAACCTCTCCGGGCCAAAATCAGTGAAGGCTACTCCATCCTGATCTTTCCCGAAGGACACAGATCTGCTGACCAGAAAATACAACGGTTCCACAGGGGAGCATTTTATCTTTCCGAAAAACTCAATATAGATATTCTCCCTGTATTGGTTTTTGGAAGTGGCGATTTCCTTGCAAAAGACGAATTCTGGGGTAAGCCTAACAGCCTTAGGATGAAAATCCTACCAAGGATTACTTCAAGTAATGCATTATTTGGTACGACCTATCAGGAAAAGGCACATCTTTTCCGGCAGTTTTACAATGTCCAATATGCAGCCTTTAAAGCAGAAGAAGGTGATGCCCATTATTACCGCCGTAACCTTATCCTGAATTATGTCCTGAAAGGGCCCATACTTGAATGGTATCTAAGGACCAAACTGAAGCTCGAAGATGATTATGAGATGTATAACCAGCTCATGCCTCGCCGGGGAAGGATCCTTGACCTGGGATGCGGGTTTGGATTCATCTCTTATATGCTGATGTTTACGGGCGATGAGAGATCGATAACCGGAGTGGATTATGACCAGGAAAAGATCACAATAGCTGAGAACTGCTTTTCAAAAAATGAACGCATCCGGTTTTTCTGTGAAGATGTATCCTCTTTCGAAATCACCCGGCAGGATGGATTTCTGCTCAGCGATGTCCTTCATTACCTGACACATGACCAGCAAGATGCTTTGCTTCGGAAATGCTTTTCAAACCTGAATCCCGGAGGTGTTATCCTCATTCGTGAAGCCAATGCAGAACTTCAGCAACGTCATAAAAAATCGGTATTAACAGAAATCTTTTCCACCCGGAGTGGCTTTAACAAAACAAGCAACCCTCAGAGAGAATTGTTCTTTACCTCATCCGAAAACATCCGCAAAATTGCAGATGAATTCGGATTAAAGATGGAGATCATCGATACTAAAATAGTCACTTCCAATAATTTATTTGTGAT
>JALNWE010000066.1 GCA_023231065.1 Bacteroidales bacterium | reverse complement strand
TTGATTTTAATATTCCCCTGATCACCAATGCCCGCTTAGCCAGCGCATTTATTTATGCCATCTGTAAATATGATGAAAATAGCCTGGATATTAAGAGCTGGGATGAATATCGTTGACATTGGTGCCAAAATTGCCGGTATTTCTACCGTTTGCATGATCAATAACGCTGGTGCGCCGAAATATAATGGTTGCTTTTTTCCTGTTTGCAGGGGTATTGCAGTAGTTAACCGGACCGCTGCGGGGGTTTTTACGCGGTAATATTTTACCGCGATGAAGGAATGAACGATACCTTTGACTTCTTATTTTTTCTCTGAAAACCAAAACTCTTAAACCAATGAAAAAACACTATTCTTTTCTTCAGATCAGTTTGATCTCAGTTATTACAATCCTCTGTTTAATTCCCGGATTGCATGGCTATTCGCAGCTTCCTCCCGAAATGGTATGGAATAAAACCTTTCCTGGCTCCTTTGGCGAAGTTGCCCGCCAGGTGAAACCGACCAACGATGGCGGATATATTATGACGGGCCAAAGCGAATCCTTTGGCCCGGGTATCTGGTCGGTCTATGTGGTAAAATCCGACTCAACCGGCACTCTTGAATGGAATAAAACCTATGGCGGCGCCAATTTTGATTTTCCTCTTGCAATCAGTCAGACTTCCGACAACGGTTATATCATCGGCACCTATACTACCTCCTTTCCTCCTTCAGGCACCAATCTCCGACTGATCAAGCTTGACGAAAACGGGGATACCCTCTGGACTTCCGTATTATCCAACAGCAATGGCTGTACCCTTCAATTGGCCGGATGTGTTATCCAGACCCCCGATGGGGGATACATGATTGCTGGTTACGGCTGGATGCCCCCCAACTGCAACCAGATACACCTCTTTAAGACAGGCCCTGATGGTATAGTAGAATGGGATAAAAATTACGGAGGGCCCTCAGATGATTATGGCGCTACCATCCAACCAACCAATGACGGGAACTATCTGTTAGCGGGTTATACTTTCAGTTATGGAAGTGGGCAGGATGACGGGTATCTCATCAAGATAAATCCGGAAGGAGATACCCTTTGGACAAGTGTTATTGGCGGAGGAAATTATGATTCATACCGGTTTGCAAGGCCCACCTCCGATGGCGGTTACATTGCCGTCGGATCCACTCAATCTTATGGTAAAGGAGAACAAGGTTATGTTGTGAAAACCGGTCCCACGGGCGTTTTACAATGGACCACCGCGATTGGCGGGAACAGCAATGAAGCTTTCGAAGGAGTGTGTGAAAATGAAAATCATGAATATATCCTCACAGGAACCACCAACAGTTATGGTAATGGGATGCACGATTTTATGATTGTCAGGCTTGACAGTGCCGGTAATAACCTGGGAATGGCTACGTACGGAGGATCCGGCGAGGACTTCGGATCAACCATCGAAATAATTCCCGGTCATGGGTATATTGCGGCAGGTACTTTTACAGGAAGTTCTTACCTCGATTTCTGGCTTTTGAAATTCGAAGCCGATTCCGTTTATACCTCCGTCGATGAAAAACCGGCAGGATTTTCCTTACAGAATGGATTAAGTTACGCGTTCCCCAATCCCTTCCGATCAGAAACCACCATCGGTTATCACGTTGACCGCAACGGCAAAGTGAAACTATCCATACAGGACCTGATGGGGAAAGAGGTAGCCGTGTTGGTTAATGAAGAGCAAACGAAGGGCTATCATCAGGTATTATTTAACGCAGGATCTTTACCTTCCGGGATCTATATTTACAGGATGGAGACGGAAACGGCCACAATGTCACGGAAAATGAACAAAATGGATTAAGGGCGATCCGATTCCTGTTTATACCAGTGCACCGGGGAAATGCGTATTTTTGTCCTTTGACAGGACTTTAAATCACGCATCTTTCCGGTGTTCCCATGAAACGATTTCCCAGAGAACTGATATTTCTGTTTTTAATTCTACCGTTTTTTGCAATTGGACAGCAACCAGGCGTTACTCCTGCATATTCCAAAAAAGTATCGGTCCGGCAGCTGGATTCACTCCTCCTCGAAGCCCAGGATCTGGATTCAGGGCCTGACAGGATGAAACAAAGATCGGAATATGCGCTTACCCTGGCAAAAAATGAACATTATCGCCGGGGAATTTTCCACGCCACCTACAACATCGCCCTGGCTTGTTTTTATCAGAGCAACTTCCGCCAATCCTATTACATCCTTGACACCCTTCTGACAAGCATGGAAAGGGATTCGGTGAACGTAAACAAAGTGATAAACTACCGGCTGACCAAATCGAAGATCTATTCCCTTATGGCCATTGTTTTTCAGGAATCCGGCGACTATAAAACGTCAATGAATTACTACTTTATGGCCTTGAAGCTGATAGAGAAGACAGGGCCTGATTATGATATTGCACTCATATATAAAGGATTAGGCGGACTTAACATGAACGCGGGGAATATCCGGAAAGCTGGCGAATATTTCGAAAAAGCCATTGTCCTTATCAAAAAATCAGCCGATCAGAAGATCCAGTTCGACATCTATCAGGAACAATATGATTATTACAAGAAAAGAAAAGAGTATGCAGGGGCCCTTGACTATGGGATGAAGCAACTGGAGATCAGCAAACATGCAAAAACACCGTATATGATGGTGATTGCTTATGAAAACCTGGGTGAGGTCTATTTTTATCTCGGCGAAAATGCTATTTCCTCTATTTACCTGAAAAAAATTGTAGAGTCGGACGAAAATAAGCAATTTCCCAACATTCTTTCAGAATGTTATGCCATCCTTTCCCGGTTATCCTTACGGGAAGGATCTTACGATAAATCGAAGAAGTATGCTGCTGAAGCGCTCCGGCAGGCCGAAAAAACAGGAAGGCTCTCCTTGAAAGTGGATGCATTGCTTGACCTAGCCAACAGTTATGAGAAAACTGGCGATGCTATGGCCGCCATCCGCATCCTCCGGCAATACTTATCATTCAGGGATTCGCTGATCGAAAAAAACAACACTCAGAAAGTACTGGAAATTCAGTCAAGGTTTGATCTGGATCAGGTGCTGAACGAGAAAAAGTTGATAGAGAACAGGCTTACCATCAAGATGTTGGAGAATTCAGGAAAGAACTATATGCTGGCCGGCGCTTCTATCATCATCCTTTTGCTGGGTGCATTGTCGATCATCCTCATCCGTAAATATAAGTTTGAAAAAAAAGTCAATGCACAATTGACAAAGCAGCAGGGAGTGATCTGGGACCAGGAGCGGATAATCCAGGAAGAAAAAGAGGCCAGGTTAAGGATGGAGCTGGAACACAAGAACCGTGAGTTGGTAACACGGGCCATGATCCTGACCCAGGAAAATGAAGATAAGATCAAATTGATAAAAGAACTGAAAACCATCCAGGAAAAGCTCAGCGCCACCGGCAATGAAAACGCCCTCCTGGTGGAGGAACAGATCCGGAACCTGCGGACCAACATCAGCAGCGCCTCCTGGGAAGATTTCCGGATGTATTTTGAAAATGTCTATTCCGGGTTTTATCAGAACCTTGAAAAAGCTTATCCCGACCTTACGCCCAATGAAAAAAAACTGTGTGCACTTCTGAAGCTGAACCTCACCACAAAGGAAATCGCAACCATTACCTCGCGGGAGGTCAGGAGCATTGAGTCTTCACGGATCAGGCTGAGGAAAAAACTCCAACTGACCATGGAAACCAACCTGGTAACTTTTTTGTCCCAGTTCTGAATTTATGTTCTATTTTGTCGTTCGCCCATACTGTGAAGAAAACCTCAAGGTATATTCGATAAAACCGGAAACAGAAGTATTTTTACACATCAGATAGGGATCATTTCACATTTTAATAGGCATGTTCAGATCAAGTGAGGTAAAACGCTCTTAAAATTCACACCCTGAAGAATATGACGAAAGTTGTCCGGAAAATATTTAATGTAATAACTGGGAATCATGCCGGTATATTGCTGCTTGTAATTTTATCTTTCCTGATAAACTCCTTGGGAATACCGCAAACAACATTTTCAATTGATAGTTTAAAAAAACTACTTGATAATACAAACAAACTTGCAAATGCTAAGATTTTATCAAACATTGCCGATCATTACCAAAAAGCAGAAAAGTACCGGGAAGCGATTGATTTTCATGAAAAGGCGCTGGGAATTTACCGGTTAAAAAGAGATACCGTATCTGAAGCGGATGCCTTGTATGAAATCGGGCGTTGTTATTCATTAGTATTTGTTTTTGACATTTCTACAGGATATTTGATCAAAGCTTTGGAGCGATATGAAAGGAACAATAATCTACAAGGGGCTTCTCAAACTTTAAACAGTCTGGGCATAAATTATAACCATTGTTTAAACAAAGGGAAAGCGCTTGAATCTTATTTAAAATCATACAAAATAAGTATTAAAATAAAAGATGAGAGAACATCTGCCAATGTATTAAATAATATCGGAACTATCTATTTAACTGGTTTTAAAAATTATCCCAAAGCTTTGTATTATTTAGAAAAATCGTTCGCATTATCGCAAAAAATAGATGATTCCACTCGCTCCATACAATTGGAGAACATTGCTCTCGCCTATATGGGAATGAAAAAGTACAGCGCTGCTTTGCAATATCTCAGGATGTCATTGAATCTCTCTGAACAGTTTAAATCGAAGCTCGGCATGGCAAGCAATTATTGCAATATTGCTAACCTATATCTGAAAATCAATAAACCGGATAAAGCAAAACAGTATCTTGACCGTTCGCTGAACATCTCAAGGGAAATCGATTCACAAGGGCTTATCAGGGTAGCATATAATTTATATACCCTCTATTATGCAATAAAAGGCGACATTGATAAAATGTGGGATTATGCTGATAAAAGTGATGAGATAACGGACACTCTGTATAATGACGAAGGCAAAAAGCTCATCGCTGAAATGCAAACCAAGTATGAAACCGAAAAAAAGGAGCAAGAAATCAAAATATTAAGTGTTGAAAATAAACTGAATGAATCTAAGCTAAGAACCCGCTCATTTTTATTACTGGGTTTGGCCCTAGCATTCATTTTTATCATTGTTTTCATTATTCAGAAACGCAGTTTATTTTTTGCACACCGAAACCTGGTGCAAAAAAATCTCGAAATCGTGGAGTCGGAAAACAAGCTGGGTGCCCTGGTCGAAAACGTCACTCTTTCTGAAAGTGCAACCATCGATAGTCAGGGAGTTCGCACCATCAAGTATATAAGCTCACAGCTCACTGAAGAACAAAAGATTCAAATTAAAGGGCTCATTATAAGATATTTCAATAGCAGTAAAAATTTTTTACATCAAAATTACTCCATTCATGACCTTGCAAATGACCTGGAAATTAACAGGAATTATGTTTCTCAGGTAATCAATGAGAAGTTCAGTAAGAATTTCAGCAGTTTGCTGAATGAATATCGAATTAGGGAAGCCCGGAAAATATTGTCCGAATCATCGAATTACAAATTCACCATCGAGTCGATCGCAGAATCGGTTGGATATAAATCGAAAACAACCTTTAACAATGCTTTTAAAAAGTTCGTAGGGGTTACACCCTCTTTCTATCTTAATTCAATGAAAAAAACCCAAGGGTAAAACGATCACATTATTCATATCATCGTTTTGATTACCTGATTTTTCTGATACTTATTCCGATTCAGGCCCTTTCTTGTATTCTGTTCATATGTGTACATGTGGACAAGAAGACAGTTCAGCGTTTTTGTTGCATTCATACCTTTGCATCGAACTAAAAAAACATTCATTATGAAAAAAAACCTACTATTTCTCACAATCCTTGGGCTGCTGTGTTCCGAGGCTGTATCGGCCCAATTTGCCAGTGACATAAATGAATCAAATACATCGGGTAAGCGAATAAATTACAACCGGGCCATCCCAAAAATCCCGGCACGGCTTAACAATTCGTTTACCCCGGTATCCGATCAAACAGGACTAAAAACTACTGTAAGCGAGGGCGTCTGGAGTTCAAACGGGCCTTATGGAGGGTTGGTTTTTTCATTTGCCATAGATACGGCGAATAACATCATATATGCCGGTACCCGTAACGGGGTATGGAAAAGCAATAATGGAGGAGAGAGTTGGGAATATTCATTATCTCCCGAAACAGGGTATATAACATGGGGATGGAATATGGTGAATTCCATTTCTATACTAAAAGACAACCCGGATATTGTATATTCGATATGCGCTACCGGTTTATATAAATCAACCGATAGAGGGCTCTCATGGAATCAGGTTTTAACGCCAGGCGTATGGGGAAACGTTCAGGCATTTACCTATAATGCCCATGAAATAGTCTATGTTTCTGAATACGGCACTGGTATCGAGAAAAGCAACGATGGCGGTCTAAGTTGGGAAAATATAACTCCCTATAACCTGTCGCCTTCAGGTCCCATCATTGTGAATGAAGATAACCCTGATATTATTTTAGCCGGGGCCAATGGTTCAGGTATTTTTAAAACAGTGACGGGCGATACTAACTGGATCCAATTAAATAATGGGATACCCACAGATCTTACGGTAGTAGCCTTGAAAGAAAACCCCAAAAACAACAATACCTTATATGCATGCCTGAGCAAAATATTTCCAGAGCAGGTTGGGATACAGGGTTTATACAAATCGTATAATGCAGGGGAAAGCTGGCAACTTATCAATCAGGCTATTAACTTCAGAAACAGTTTATATGAATTCGATATGATGGCCGTCAATCCTGCTGATACAAACATGGTTCTGATTGTCTGTAATGATAGCTTGTATAAAAGTACCGACGGTGGAGTTACTTTCAAGTATTCTTCTTCAGCATTAATATCTGGCTGTATTACTGTGAATTTCGATCCGGTAAACATTGAGGTTATTTACCTTGGCAAGTACAATGGAATTTCAAAAAGTAATGATGGAGGGAATACCTGGATCGAAAGCAGCAATGGAATGCTTGGAACAACTCCGACAAAGGTGGCTATTAATAAGAACAATCAAAATATTCTATATGTAGTGAGCAACGGATTAAACGGTTTGGATAAAAGTATAGACGGTGGATTAACCTGGCAAAATTCCAACACCGGGCTCCCCGGGTATGCGTATAATTCTGTAACACTTGATCCCATTAACCAGGAAACACTTTATTCCGTTACTCCATTCGATGGTATTTATAAAAGCACTGATTCGGGGAACTTATGGGGACAGCTTACTGATCAATTAATATATACCTTTGAAATTGATCATTCAAACAGCAACAATCAATACGGCTCCATCGACAATGTTTTCTATAAATCATACGACGGAGGCGCCACATGGAATGAAATTTCCACAATAACCACCGGTGGCTTTTTTGACGGTGCAATTGTAAGCATTGCAAAGGATCCAAATTACCAGGATGTTTTTTATTGCGGAACACAGCCATTCTGGAGCACTGATATGTTTGGGGGATTGTTTAAAAGTACCGATGGCGGAATCACCTGGACACAGTTAGTAACGGATCAGGCTCCTGTGAGAATAGCCATTGATCCTAATAATTCAGATATTGTTTACTATGGCACCTGCGAGAATGGGCTTTTCAAAAGCGCCGACGGTGGTCTTTCCTGGAATTCATTGACCACCGGTTTAGGAACAGGTGAAAGTTTGCCTTACATCAGCGATATTGTAATAAATTCTGAAAACAGCAATATTCTTTACGTGGGACTTCAGAATAATTTTTATAATTCATCATATGCTGTAAATAACGGTATTTATAAAAGTACAGATGCGGGCTTAACCTGGGAAGCATTGCCCATGGATGGATTGCTATGGAAAGATGTGGAAGGGCTTTCCCTTTCTCCCGATAACAGCAAATTATATGCTTCCATCCAGTGCGGCGGAGTGTTTTCTTATGACATAAGCGCTGGCATTGTTAAACAGCCAATTAAAGTTATTTATTTGCAGAATGTCCCCAACCCATTCCATTCTTCAACCACTTTGTGTTATAATTTACCAGAAAATGAAACCGTTAAACTCGAAATATTTAACGTTAACGGACAAAAGATTCGGTCGCTGATCGATCATTATCAGATAAAAGGGAAACACGAAATTGAATGGGATGGGGAAACAGATGAGGGTGCGACAGCCAATACCGGTATTTTTATTGCCAGGTTAAAAACAATAAAATCAGTATATTATTATAAGATACTGCACATCAATTGACACGATTTTAATCCAGCATAGGTAATGTCCATGCCCGGTACATCACCGGTGGGGAGATTATATTGATAATCAATCAATGGAAAGAAAGTCCGGTATTGCCATCCAGCTTCCGGACTTTCTTTGTAAACACCCGTTAATGAACGACTACTTTGCTGGTTTCCACTGTGTTTCTTGTTTCAAGTTTAAGTAAGTAGATTCCGCTGTCAGGTTTTTTCCCCGAACGGTCGGTCGTTGGCCAGGATAATTGATGATTGCCCCGAATCATTGGTTTATCAAGCAATGTATTGATCAATTGCCCGTTCAGGTTATACACCGACAGTTTTACATTTGAACTTTCCGAAAGGGTAAACGAAACCATACTGTTTTCAGTTACAGGATTGGGGTAAACTTGCAAAGAGTTCTTTTCGTTGGTACAAAGCCGGGGTATTCCTACCGTATTTTCCACAAAAGCAGCCGGATGCAGGATTTGTGCCATGCTATTACCTGTCATATCCGAAGCAGTAATTTTTAAATCCAAATAACCGGAAGCTGTAAACTGAGCAAATGCGGCGCCGAGGTCACTTTTATAAATATTTCCGAAATCAACCGGATCATAAAGGTCAGGATATTCAACCACATTCAATTCAGTCCAATCATTATCATTATATTTTTTATAAAATATCTGAACAGAGGCTGGCGGATCTAAGGTAGAAGAAGAAGAATAGTCAAAGGCGCTGAGCAAAATGGTTCCTGTCTGGTCAAATTGAAAAGAATTGGTAATGGAATTTTCTGAATTTAATAATTTGAAAGATGAAATTACTGGTGGATTGGCATCAAAGCTTCCCATATCGAAAGAAGCTTCGAAAATACATTTCCCTGGCTGTTCTTTTAACTTGTAGTTTTCATTAGTTATGTTAAATGTATAAATCCCTTGTTCTGGCGCGTATAATGGAGTCGTAAAATTTGATAATGTATCATTTGCTATAACCTTGGTCCCGATTTTTATTTCATAAATGCTGAAATTGTTATCCATTTGCCGCATTTCGTTAATTTGTCCCACAGAAGGGCCCCGGTAATGATCATAATCAATTTCATTTTCTCCCATTCTATCATTATAGAAACAAAAATGATAAAATGGAGCTGCATTCCCCAAATCCACGATACTGCCATTTTGAAACTGAGGGGATGCGGCAGAAACATTAAATTTAGTAAATACAATGCTATCGTTGGAATTAACCCAAAATGGTTCGGTAACCATGGGGCTGGATCCTTCATAAAAATAAACCCGCGCAACCGCGGTCTCCTTGTCGTCCGAAACTTCAATTTCCCTGTTATCCATAAAAACATGCAAGGTGTCTTTATCGAAGGAAGGATAGTTCCCATTAAAACCCCAGCCAGAACTCCCCAAAACAGCGTAATATCCTATTAAATTATCATACCGGATAGTCCCATAGTCAAAAGCCAGGTGCTTATCCACCTGAGATAAAGGAGATTCATGAAAAACCATGTCCATTTTTTTATAATTGGAAAAATTGCTTTGCAGTACAGTATCACTCGTCAATCCTTCAATTTGCCCCATATCTGCGATGTATAATTCGCCGTACCGGATAAAAAGCTGGTTCAACAAAATTTTATATTCCGGATCAATATCAGATGTCATTATATACCCGTTGGGAACGCGAATTGGATTTATAGACGCACTCATTAAGCGATTTTCAGGTAATTCTATGTCCATGGCGACATTGTTAAATAATACGGTTGGACTCGTGGGATCAATCACCTCACCATTTTTATCTTTACATTGGAGGAATATTTTATGATTTGCCATGATGGCAAAATTAATTTCTGTGCTTGTGTCACTGACAATGTTAAAATCATGAATAATAACGTATTCCGGATCCCCATCGAGAGAAGGATTAATATTATTCATGGCAATAATTTCATAGGTATTTTCTGTAAGATCAATTTTCCCTGTCAGGCCATCTTCGGACCATGTTAGATCCATAGTTTGAAAAATAGCAGAATTACTTGTAATGAACAGGTATCCAGCCATACTATTTGGACTCATATCTACATCAAAATTGAGTTTAAGCTGATAAGTCGTTCTGTCTTCAGAGTTGTTGATGGTGGATGAGGGTTTTACCTCTTCTTTGCGATAGACTGGGCTAAAAAATCCATTCTCCGGTTTTGCATTTCCTTTTGGGGTGGCGCATTGAACCGAAGTGTATTTGCCGTTTTTATCTTTAATTAAATAATTTTTCCCGTGAGTAGTTTCATACTCCCTGTATGTTTGGGCCGATAGGGTAAACGTTACAGCCATCCACATTAACGATAGTAATACTTTTTTCATTTGGTAGCAGATTTTAGAATTGTTTATAATTTTTGTAACTATGAGGTACAAAAATAGGGTTTACAATAGAGTTTTGTCCCTAAACAAGGTAGCGAAATGGTATGCATTTAAAAAATTGCCAGGACATGAAATATTTTATAACAATAAGTAAATCAATAATTATAACACCGGATATATACTTATACGGATAACCGGAGATGGGTGCAAAATGATTTGATGATGTTTAATGGCCCATTTTGCTGTCAACGGAGGTTTGATTCACAATTTCGTTGACCTAAAATTTTCTGAGAAAATCTTCTATGTTTTCTGACGGGTCTAATGCAAGTTTCTTTTTTAGCCGGTACCGGAATGATTTTACCGTATTTGTGCTGATATTAAGTATCCGGCAAATTTCTTTTGGTCTGAGGTTGATCTTAATATAGGCGCAAAAACGAAGTTCGTGTTCTGTAAGATCGGGATGATCCTGTTTTAAGTTGTTGAAAAAACCTTGATGCACCTTTTCAAATAAAACCTTGAATTGGCCCCATTCTTTATCAACATTGAGATTTTCATCAATTATTTTTGTTAAATCATGGTAATAATTTCTGTCAAGCGTATTGCTATTATAGTATTTATCTGATATTTTTGAAATTTCGTTAAGCAAATCATTTTTTGTAGTGAGTTGCAGGGAAAACCCGACCAGCTCTTTATTTTTTGCCTCTAATTCTACCTGGTATTTAATTCTTTCGAGTTCCTTTATTTTATCAGTCATCTGAATCTTTTCCTGTAAATGAATGTTTTCCATTTTTTGCAGTTGAATGGATTTCTTCAGACTTTTTCGCACCACTAAGGCAATGATAATGGCAGATAAAGTACTGATAATAAGGATAACATTATTTCGTTTTTGAGCATCGTATTTTTTCAGTAATAACTGCTTCTCATATTGTTTCTTCTGAAACTCTATTTCATATTGATAATCCGAAATTTTTCTGCGTGTCTCTGAGGTCTGGACGCTGTCGTTTAGTTCCACGAACCTTAGATGATATTGATAAGCTTTTTCCCAATGCCCTTGTTTCATTTTGATATCCGACAAAGTAAGATTAACCTTCTTTTCAGCGCTTTTAAATCCAATTTCAGAAAACACAGACAAACTTTGATTTAAAAAGCCCTCGGCTTTAACCAACTGGTCATTATTGGCATAAAAAGTACCAATATCCTGTAAGGCAATTCCGTACATCCTGCGATCATTGTTTTGACGGGCGTATCCTAATGCCTTATAGAAATAACTCAAAGAAACAGATTTATTTTCCGGTCCCTCTTTATCCAGGAGATTGATAAGGCCCAGGCTGACAAATATTTTACAAACAGTCTCATTATCATGTATCTGATTGGCTATTGTCAAGGCTTTATTATTATAAAAGGTAGCTTTGGAAAAATCATTTTTTTCCATATAGCAGTTTGCAATATTCATAAAGGCGCCGGATATACCCCTGGTATAACCAGATTTTTTGTCAGCATTAACGGTACGTTGAAAACAGGTAATGGCCTTGTCATAATCACCTAATGCCAGATTAACCAAGCCCAATCCATTGGCAAATATTCCGGCAGTTATATCGTCTTTCAGGCTTTCCGCTATTTTTATGGCTTCAGTATAATACAACATAGCCAAATAGTAATTGTCTTTATAGTAATAGTAGTTACCAATGCTGTTTTTGATTTTTGCAATAAGGATATCATTGTGATATTTCTCAGCGATCTTTAATGCCTGGATGTTTATGGTAAGGATGCTGTCGGTTTGTTCAAAATTTTGTAATACCCGCGCTTTATAATATAATGCCTGTGCCAAAGCATTGCTGTCATTTATTTTTATGGAAAGGTTAATGGCCTGATAACTAAGGGATAGGTTTTTCTCTTTGTTTCTCCAATAAGCAGTATCAAGTGTTGTAAAAATTTCTGACAGTCGTTTTTTTTCACCTGTGAACTGACCTTTTTTATCATAATGCGAGGACAACCATAACCATGAGGCCAACGCAATAATAATGGACAGTAGTGCAATACTGCCCATCCAGACCAGATGCTTTTTCTTAAGATGCATGAACATGAGCGGGAGGGATTTGCATTAAACAGTCCAAATGTAAAGCAAATCCGTCAAAATTGATAAGTGAGGGTAATTGTATTATTTCAACAAAATTGATACGACGAGGTGTATCGAAGAGAAGAAGGAATATATAGGGAGATAGACAGCCGTAAAAATTTTATCACATAGAGCTTGATTGGAAAAGTAGAGAACCTCCGATGTTAATGGGGCCTATACTTCTTGCTTGTTAGGATTTCTTATTCATAAGACGCAGATTTACAACGTTTATACAATGGGGTCTTTGTTGATAATATTTACAGCTTATGCTTTGTTAGCTCAAACAGTTCATGATCCGGGAACTGTTTGTATATTTGTACTATATTCATGGCTGTGTAATTTTATAACTACTATTAGACAGGTCAAAAACATAACATTCAAAAAGCGAAATCAAGTGTTTGTTAATTCAATCTACTGTTGCTATCTATGATATTGCCAATTTATTTTTAATGCAAAATTTTAAAGTCTTATATATTAACATTTTAGTTTCACTTATGACATTTTCCTGTCATCAAGCTAGCTCACAAGAGGCTGTTTTCATGCTTCCTGATAGTTTAGCTACACTTCTACAGCAGAACAGCAAATCAGATATGGCGCGGGTATATGCTTTGAAAAAAGTTGTAGATGTTCTGTTAAAAGAAGAAAAATATGAGGAAAGCTTACCTTTTATCAAGGAAATAAGCGAGTTGTCGGATAATTTGAATGACAATTATAGCAAAGCGTTGGTGAATTACTATCATGGCAGATATTATTACGGAAAATCTAAAAACAAAGAAGCAATACAATATTTATTATCAGCGCAAAATATTGCAGTAATCCTTCGAGATAATCCCACGAACAAATATCTGCTTTTACGCATTCATAAAAGTTTAAGTGCATGTTATGGGAAATGCAACATGTTACCTGAAGCTTATCAACATGTGACAAAAGGACTTGAAATTAATAAAAATTTAGGTTTTACTGACGATGAATACGATTTAAAAAACAATCTTGGATTGATTTATTCATTAATGAACAAACCGGAATCAGCCATTGAGTTATATAAAGGTATCCTTAAAGATACTTTAGCATTTGATGCTCTTTTTAATACTGGAGTAATGTATTCCAAGTTACACAATCACGATTCGACGCTCCTGTACTTTAATTTGGCATATAAAAATATACGATCATCGTATGATTTGCCTAAAGTGCTAAATGGCATTGGGATTACCTATCTTAATAAAAAGGATTACAAGATGGGTGAAATGTATCTAAAAAAAGCATTAAGTGTGCCTAATGTTGATACAGATATGGATTGTTATTTAAACATAATGATAAATTATGCTGAAGTAAAATTTGATTTGAATAAATATGATTCGGCACTTATTCTATCAAGGTCATGTAAAGCAAAGGCTAAAGAATATGGGGTTTTGATGTATCAAATCAATTGCTTATGGATAGAAATACGTGCTTTGGATCAGTTACAATTATATGATGACATTATGCCTTGCCTGTACGAATATAATGAGTTAAAGGATAGTTTGTATAAAATCCAGGATATTAATATGGTAAATCGACTGATTTTACAAAAAGAGATTAAAGAAATTGAAGAACGAACCAAGTTGGAACTTATGAAACACCAGATGATAGCTGAAATTAAAATCAAAAAACAACTGATTATCTTATGTTTCATTATTTTGTTTTTTGTTCTTGCAACCATCATCGTTTCTTTATTGCTGAACAAAAAAAATATCGTATTGAAAAATAAAAAGATACATGAACAATTACTTTCCGACACACTTGATTTACGCAATAGAGAACTGGCTTCAAAGGTTTTGGTGCAAATACAGAAAAAGGAACTTATAGATGAAATCATAAATAAGCTGGAAGTTTACACAAACATTTCCTCCAATAATACCGAGAGTATTGATACCTTGATCCACAACTTGAAACAAACCTCAAAAAGCAATTTACGGAAAGATTTTGATTACTATTTTGTTCAAATCCAACCAGATTTTTATAACAAATTGCTCGCTGATTTTCCGAGATTGACTCAATATGAACTGCGCCTGTGCGCTTTCATCAAGTTGAATTTATCATCGAAAGACATCGCTGCAATCAACAACCTCAGCCTTGAAAGTGTAAAATCAGCACGGAAAAGATTAAGAAAAACACTTGATATCACAAATCTTGACGACACATTGACCAGTTTTCTTTCAAAATATTAGTTAATCTGTTGTTTTCATTGTCAAAGACCTTAGTCACAAAATTTCTCACACTCCCCGAATGCCTAATGGCGGATTTGGGTTAATCATACACCTTGCCCCCCTATTGCCCCCCGGTATTTTTTAATTGTACTCCTATTGCACACGGGACATTTTAACCTCGTTGTATATACTTTTCTACTTTTGATGTCAGTTAAATTTATTTATTAACCAAATAATTATTTTATGAAAAAACTTTATTTATTAATGATGATGGCCCCACTATTGTGTATGTGTATGCAATTGTCTTACGCACAAAAAACTTGCACATCCAAAAACGAAAACGGTACGCTTAAAACTGTTCAAGTTTCAGAGGGATACAAGATTAAGGAACTTGGCGATGACATGTATATGACTTATAAAGAGCATATGCCCGGTTCGCTTTCATGCAAAGAAACGCCTTCTTTAACCACGCATACTTTGACAATTAATTTTGAAGGAAATGTAATGAGTGGGATTCTGTCTAATGGAGAGGACCTGTATTACCTTGAATCAACATTTCAAGAAGTTGTTTCAGAAGGATATTATGATATTGTAATGGCGGGTCTGACCGGTGATAACCATCGTTGTTTCCTTATTTATGACCAATTGCATATTATTTCCGATACTACATTTAATTTTTCCACAGAAGAAGCAGTTAATAAGTTAACTCTAACTGCTGTGGATGAAAACGGCACAAACATTTCTGTTTTAAATAATATTGAATTATTCCTTCCTGAAATCTGCCTTAATATGCATTATTCTATACAAGCCTGTTTCGTTGGTAGTTTAACTGGACAATACCTTGATCATTATGAAGAAATTCCGGTCTATTTTAACAATTTTGGCAACAGATGTAGTGTTAATACCTATTTCCAATTTACGACTACAGATTCAAAATACTATTACTTATTACAAGATGCTATTACAGAAGGTCTTACGAGTGATTCTACAGTCACTGACCATTTGGAGGATCTGGTTTCTCATTCAGAATGCTTCAATATTAGTGCGGATAATCCAGATACTCTGCATTTAGGATGGAAAGAATCTCTTTTTTATCACTATGCTGAGGGAGAAAACAACGGAATGACTGGTAGTCTATCTTATCCAGGTGCAGCTTATACCCGTTCAAATCCACTTACTGTTATAACAAATACAAAAATTATAGATAATCCTCAACCTGGAGACATAACCTTTATGATAGAACCTTTTATTTATTTCAGGCAGGCCGGAATTATATTTCCTTACTTTGTTTTTTATGATGCTTCATTAAGCTCATTTGAATGGGCATTAAATTCCGAGGGTAAAATAGTTAAAGAACCTTTTGGATTTCCTCATACAACGATGACGCGCTTAATGAATGAGAATTACACAAATATTACTCCGCTTACACCAGCTGTAAATATTTACAATCCAGAAATTCCAATATATTATGGGTATAGAGCTCCA
>JALNWE010000065.1 GCA_023231065.1 Bacteroidales bacterium | reverse complement strand
TAAGGCGCAAAATTTTAAATATTTGGATATGATATATTTGCGTCTTTGAGTCTTTGCGGTAAAATGAAAGATTTGACTTTTCGGAGCCGGCTCGGGATTTGATCTGCAAATTACTAAAAAATGGTATGAAGGCGCCAATGATGCATGAGATTTTATCCAGTATCCGGCATCCAGCGCGTTCTATAGTTATTAACCGAATCAGGAATAAAATCAACATTTTACGTTTCAACAGAAAAAATCCGTATGTTTGTCCGCTCATTTTTAAACGACCATTAATGAAAAGATTTACGCTTATATTTGCCGTTCTGCTCGCATTTGGTCCTCTTGCAGTTGCACAACAGGCCCGGCTCGTGGGGAAGATCACAGAGATCAGTACGGCTGCGCCTGTTCCGGCAGCCACCGTTAAAATTTTCCAATTGGGTGTTTCTGTATTATCCGATGATGCCGGATTTTTTGAGTTTAAAAATATTCCTCAGGGAACCTATAAAATTGAAGTATCCTCCTCCGGTTTCGAAGGGTATTCGACGGAGGTAACGCTCAATAAAACGGAAATGGACCTTGGTCCCATCAAATTAAAGCGGAAGACCATGGATACTGAAGCCCATGAAGATATAAGCACCATCACCCTGGATCTGGAGGATGAAAATAAAGATCAAAGCGTTTCGGGGCTTTTGCGGGCATCGGAGGACATTTTCGTGTCCACTGCAGGCTACACTTTCGGATCCATGTTCTTCAGGGCAAGAGGATATGATTCTGAAAACACCAGTGTGATGATCAATGGATATGATGGCAGTGAAGCGGAAAACGGAAGGGTGGTCTGGAGCAACTGGGGAGGTTTGAATGATGCCATGCGGAACAAAGAGGTTTACTACGGTCTCAGTCCTGAACAATTTTCCTTTAGTAATATTGGCGGCTCCACTTTAATTAATGCCCGCGCATCGGAATACCGGAAACAGTTGAAAGTATCGTACGCGCTTACCAACAGGACCTATACAAACCGGTTAATGGTAACTTATTCCAGCGGGTTATTGCCTCATGGGTGGGCCCTGACCGTTAGTGGCTCGCGCCGCTGGGCCGAACAAAGTTACATCAAGGGTACTTTTTACGATGCTTGGTCATATTTCGCTTCCCTGGAAAAAAAATTCGGAAAGAACCACAGCCTGAACCTGACGGTATTTGGATCCCCCACACAACGCGGACAACAATCTGCAACCGTGCAGGAAGTATATGATCTCACCGGGACCAATTATTATAATCCGAACTGGGGCTATCAGAATGGGGAAAAAAGGAATGCCAAGGTAAAAGACATGCATGAACCGGTTATGATGCTGACCCATTTCTGGGATATCAACGAAAAAACGAAACTTTCCACGACGCTCTCCTATACCTTAGGAAAGGACAACTGGTCGGCCCTTAACTGGTATAATGCCGCTGACCCGCGCCCTGATTATTACCGTTACTTACCCAGTTACCAGACCGACCCCCTGATCCAACAGATGATCACAGAAGCGTGGCAAAACGATGCAACCGTTAACCAGATCAACTGGGACAAACTGTATCAGATCAATTACCTCAGCAATCTTGAAAACAAGCAGGCCCGTTATATTGTCGAAAACAATGTCAGTAAAACCAGCCAGGTTTATTTCAATTCCCATGTGAACTCCGAAATCAATGATCATATCACGGTTTCCGGAGGGGTTAATTTCCGTTTATACACCGCGGACCACTATAAAGAGATCAAGGATTTATTGGGCGGGAAATTCTGGGTTGATATTGATCAGTTTGCCGAACGGGATTTTCCCGGTGACTCTACCATCATTCAGAATGACCTGAACAATCCCAACCGGGTGGTGGGTGTCGGAGATAAATTCGGCTATGATTATGTGGCCCATGTCAATAACCTGAATTTGTGGGCCCAGGGACAATTTACTTACAACAAGACCGATTTTTATATTGCCGGTTCGATCACCGGCACCGAGTTCTGGCGCACCGGGAATATGCGCAACGGCCGTCATCCTGATAATTCTTATGGCGACTCCCCCAAGTACGATTTTCTTGATTTCGGTGTACGGGGTGGTTTTACCTATAAGTTTTCCGGACGGCATTATGCCAACATTAATGGTATATACATGACCCGCGCTCCTTATTTTTCCAATTCCTTCATTTCGGCCCGTGTCAGGAACGATGTTGTCCCTGATCTTTCAAGCGAGAAAATTTACGGCGGGGACATCAGCTATACGATCCGTTATCCCTGGTTGTTCGCGAGGGTTACTTATTATTATACCCGTTTCCTGAACCAGACAGAGATCAACAGTTTTTATCATGATGATTACAGGACGTATGTAAATTATATCCTGCGTGGCGTTGATAAGCAGAACCAGGGATTTGAAATCGGGATAGAAGTCAAAGCCACAAAGTTCATGTCGGTATATGGGGTAGCTGCCCTTGGCGATTATCGTTACACCAACCGTCCTGAAGGGACCATCTCTTTCGATAACGGATCACAACCTGATACTACCGGAGTGGTCTATCTGAAGAATTTCTATGTTCCGACTACGCCTCAGACCGCTCTTTCAGGCGGTTTCAAGTTTAATTACAAGTACTGGTTCTTCGATATCAACGGTAATTATTATGACAATGCCTGGCTGGATTTTAATCCTGAGCGCAGGACCCAGCTGGCAATAGCAGGGTTAGGCCCGAATGATCCCCTGATTAAAACGATAACCGAGCAACAGGAATTAAAGGGAGGGTTTACCCTGGATGCTTCTCTCGGTAAGTCATTCAGAATACAAAATAAGGTTTATCTGAATGTCAACTTCTCCGTTACCAACATCTTCAACAATACCAATGTACAAAGCGGTGGATTTGAACAGAACCGGTTTGATTTTGAGACTAAGGACATAGATAAATTCCCTCCCAAATATTATTACTATTATGGCAGGACCTTTTATCTGAATATAGGAATAAGAATTTAATCACCAAAACATTTAAATACAATCATTTATGAAATACTTCCGTTTGAAAACCCTGGGAATTTTTATCTCCCTCACCCTGATGGTGGTCTTTTCAGGCTGTGTTAAGCAAGATTTTGATGAACCGCCAGTGTACATCCCTCATGTTGATTTCGAATCCAACTGCACGATTGCCGGTTTAAAAGCCATGATTGGCACACAGGATATGGTCGAGATCACTGCTGATACCATCATTCAGGGGATCGTCACTGCCAATGATGAATCAGGAAATATCTATAAAAAATTATATATCCGGGATAATACAGCCGGTCTTGAAATGGGTATTGATGTGACCAGCCTTTATACTACGTATAAAGTCGGACAAAGGATATTCATCAAATGTAAAGGATTATATCTCGGAAACTACGCGGATGTTGTGCAGTTAGGATATCCTTACAACGGGAGTATCGGACGGATCCCGCAAGCCATGCTCAGCGGGCGTTTTTACCTGGACAGTTTGCCCGGGAAAGCTCCGGTACCCGACACCCTTGATCTGACCGGATCGCTTTCAGGTAAAGTCAGTTCCCTGGTCGCCCTGAAAAATGTACGGTTCCCGGATGCCAGTTCAACCTATGTCATCTCCGGAGAAACCAATACCAACCGCGACATTGCGGATGCTTTTGGGAATGTCATCGTGATCGGTGGAAAGAACCTTATTCTCAGAACGAGCAGCTATGCAAACTTCGCCAACACCAAAATGCCTGACGGTGTCGGGACACTGGTCGGGATTTTCAGTGTTTTCAATGGCCAATACCAGATGTACATCCGCGATGTGAACGACACCAAGAATTTCGTTGATACGGGTTATAAGGTTATTTACCAACAAAATTTTGATGCCGATCCTCCCGACTGGGTTAAATATGTTAAAACAAGCAATAAAAACTGGACCTGGGATGCTTCTTATTCCGTGATGGTTGCAAATGGTTACGGGGGCGATGTTCCCTGTGAAGCATGGTTGGTCTCCCCGGCTATTGACCTGAGCGGGGTTTCCCAACCCATCCTTACTTTCAAGACATGGACAAAATACACCGACAACGGCCTGGCCAATCCACTTGAAGTTTACATTTCGACGAACTATTCGGGAAGCGGCGACCCGACTGTTGCAACATGGACTACACTTCAATGTGCCCTATCGCCCGCCAACAGCGGAGTATGGACCTCCAGTGGGGATGTTGATCTTTCGGCTTACAATCAACCTGTATATATTGCTTATCGCTACCGGTCGTCAGGAGTAACCAGCAGTACCGCTTCAAAATGGGAAGTGGATACCTTTAAAGTTACAGGACGTAAAAATTAATTGATCCAGGTTATTTTCGATACATGAAGAAGCGCGGGGGCAGATAATGGCTTCCGCTCTTTTTTTAGGTAATTTTTGAAAGTTGTTCAATAGCCTGATCGATACCGGGAATGTTCCGGAAAATCAAAAACAGTTTTTTGTTTTCCTCTTTCAGGCGGCAATCGGTCGAATTATGTTTGATAAACTCCAGGATGGTAGCAAACTGGGGGGACTGAAAATACGGGGATTCGGATTTGCTGATAAAATAAGCAATCAGGCGGTTTTTCCGTAAGATCAGTTTTTCAAATCCCAATTTCCGGGCGACCCAGCGAAGCCGGATGGTCTGGATCAATGCTTCGGTTTGCGCCGGTATTGTCCCAAAACGGTCAATCAACCTTTCCCTGAATGATTCCAGCCCGGATTCTGTTTCGATGGAATCGAGTTCTTTATAAAGGTTAAGGCGTTCAGTGAAGTTGGTAATATAGTGATCAGGGATTAAGATTTCCAGATCCGTCTCGATGACGCAATCGGAGACATATACCTCCTTCTTCTCTGCCGGAAAAACATCCCTGAATTCGGTTTCTTTCAGCTCAAGCAAGGCTTCATCAAGAATTTTCTGATACATATCGTAACCTATTTCAGAGATAAAGCCACTTTGTTCGGCTCCCAGGATATTCCCGGCCCCCCGGATATCAAGGTCGCGCATGGCAATGTTGAAACCGCTCCCCAGATCGGCAAATTCTTCAATGGCCCGTAATCGCTTCCGGGCCTCTTCAGACAGGGACGACATGGGTGGCGCCAGGAGATAGCAAAAAGCATGCTTGTTTGAACGGCCAACCCTTCCGCGCAACTGGTGCAGATCGCTCAAGCCATAGTGATGGGCGTCGTTGATGATCATGGTATTGACATTGGAGATATCCAGTCCTGATTCGATGATGGTGGTTGCAACCAGAACATCATATTCCCCTTCAATAAAATCGAGCATGACTTTTTCAAGTTTATGCCCTTCCATCTGTCCATGGGCAACAGCAACCTTTGCGCGCGGCGCCATGCGCTGGATCATGCCAGCCACCTCCAGGATGTTCTGAACGCGGGTGTTGACAAAGAACACCTGGCCTCCCCTGCTTATTTCGAAAGTGATGGCTTCTTTAATGATCTCCTCGTTGAAGGTGTGGATTTCTGTTTGAACCGGGTACCGGTTAGGCGGAGGTGTATTGATGATGGAAAGGTCGCGGGCCCCCATCAAAGAGAACTGAAGGGTACGGGGAATGGGAGTGGCTGTAAGTGTAAGGGTATCGACATTTACCTTCAGTTGTTTGATTTTTTCTTTGGCCCCGACACCGAATTTTTGTTCCTCGTCAATGACCAGCAATCCGAGATCTTTGAAAACGATATCCTTGCTCAGAAGCCGGTGGGTCCCGATAAGGATATCCACCTTACCGGCTTCAAGATCCTTCAACAGCTCTTTTTGCGCTTTGGCAGGTTTAAAACGGTTGATATAATCAACCCGGCAGGGCAATCCCTGCAAGCGTTCGGCAAAAGTCTTGTAATGCTGGAGCGCGAGGATTGTCGTCGGGACCAATACTGCCACCTGTTTGCTTTCAGCGACCACTTTAAAAGCAGCGCGGATGGCAATTTCGGTCTTGCCAAATCCCACATCGCCACAGATCAACCTGTCCATGGGATAGGTTTCTTCGAGATCATTTTTTACATCATGGGTCGCCTTTATCTGGTCGGGCGTATCTTCATAAAGAAATGAAGCTTCCAGCTCTGCCTGCAGGTAGGTGTCAGGGGCACAAGCCAAACCCTTCGTCGCGCGGCGTTCCGCGTAAAGTTTGATCAGGTCTTTTGCTATGTCTTTAACCTTGCTTTTGGTCCTGTTTTTAAGCTTATTCCAGGAATCTGATCCCAGCCGGTTCAGGGAAGGGGATGTGCCTTCTTTCCCGATATATTTCGATATACGGTGGAGAGAATGAATGCTGACATAGAGTAAGTCATCATTTTTATAAATCAGCCGGATCGCTTCCTGTTCCTTGCCGTTATTGACAATTTTTTCAAGGCCATCAAAACGGCCGACTCCATGGTCGATATGGGTTACGTAATCACCTGGCCGTAGTTCGTATAGTTCCTTAAGGGTCAATGATTCTTTCGTGGCATATCCTTCGCGGAGATGAAATTTATGATAGCGTTCAAAAATCTGATGATCGGTATAACAAGCTACCTTTAGGTCGCGGTCGATAAAACCTTCATGGAGAGAGAAATTCAGGGTGACAATTGACAACGAATGATCGGCCAATGGTAAATTAGGATCCGCTGATTTACTTCGGATTTCTTCAAAAATGCTGTTCAGCCGTTCCGCTTGTTTGGGGTTATCGGTCAGCAGGATATTCCGGAATCCATTTGCTTCATTCTGTTTAAGATCAGCTAATAACAGATCGAAATTTTTATTAAATGAAGGCTGGGGGGCGGTGTTAAAAACCACGGGCCGGGCTGTTTTAAAATAAAACTGGCGCCCGAATTCAAGGGTTGAAAAGTCGAGTAACGATCTCAGGAAGCCGTCCCCGTTGATCAATAGTTCTGAACCAGGTTGTTTGTTGATGATATCGGCTATAAGACCGACGTCATCCATCCAGATCATGGATCTTTCAGGAAGAAAGGAAAAAACAGATTCACAGGATATCTTTCTTTCAGATTTCACCCGGATATCCGGGATAATGCTGATATTCAGGATTTTTTCGATGGAAAGCTGGGTAGATGGATCAAACGAGCGGATGGAAGCCACCTGATTCCCTGAAAATTCCACCCGGTAAGGATAATCATTGCTGAAAGAAAAGATATCGATCAAGCCTCCCCTCAGTGAAAACTGGCCGGGTTCCGCCACAAAGTCGGCGCGTTCAAATTCATATTCGATCAATAAATCGAGGATAAAATCCATATTTACCTGCTCACCGACAGATAGTTTCAGGGTGTTTTTTTCGAGATATTTTTTGTTTGCTACCTTTTCTGAGATCGCTTCCGGGTAGCTGACGATCATCAACTTTTTCGATTTTCCGTTAAGCCGGTTTAAGACTTCAGTATGGGCCAGCAAGCCCTGATTATCCTTAACTCCGCTTTGGAATCCGTGTTTGAAGGAAGAAGGGAAGAAAAGGACGCGTTTCTTTTTTACAGCAAGTTCTTCTTCCCCGGCAATTTGTTCGAGGTCGTTATAAAAGTAGGCGGCCATTTCCCGGTCAGGAAGCAGAAAGAGATGGATACAGGTAGTTTGTTCGTAAATACTGGTAGCTACCAGCGACCGGGAAGAGCCAACCAGTCCTTTGAGCTGGATCCTGAACTTTTTAAAACAAGGATCCTGATGATCCCCGGTATGGTTATCTTTTGAACCGGAAGGGTTGTTTTCCGAAGGGCTACAGTCAATATCAGGAATATCCCCATGGGCCAGGCTTAAAATTTCCTTTACGCCTGAATGGTCTTGAAAAGCCGAAAGTAATTCACGTTGGTTCAACCAGGTATCTCCGAGAGTAGTATTTGGAGTTTTTGCAAAATTACGATTTTCCCCGCTATTTCATACATTTGCACGATGGATATCAAAGTATTTAAATTTGGCGGGGCATCGGTTTGCAATGCATCCGGGATTCGGAATGTGGCCGGGATCCTCAGGAAATACAAAGATGATCCGATTGTGATGGTGGTTTCGGCCATGGGAAAAACCACAAATGCACTGGAGGAGGTCCTGAAATATTATATCAACGGAGATCCTGTCAGTCTCATTGAAGCTTTTGAAAAAGTCCAGAAATATCATTGGAACATCCTTGAGGAATTATTTTCTGATCAGGATCATGTTGTTTATCAAACCGTCGATTCCCTTTTCAATCAGCTCCGGGGTTATATACGCAAGGGCCATTTATATATGGGCCATACCCCTGATTTTGATTTTGATTTTGAATATGACCAGATTGTCAGTTACGGGGAGCTTTTTTCTTCCGCGATTGTGTATCATTACCTGCTGGAACAGGGATTACATGTAGTATATCAGGATGTGCGGGACCTTATCAAGACGGACCGTACCTTCCGCGATGCCAGGGTTAACTGGGAAGTAACCACAAACCTTATACGGAATGCCATTCCCGCTTATCTGGCTAACCGGGAGAAAACCGGCGTTTCAGTAGCGCTTACGCAGGGATTTATTGGCAGTGATATGCATGGTGACACCACAACGCTGGGCCGGGAAGGATCAGATTTCACGGCTGCTGTTTTTGCCTATTCTCTCCAGGTCAAAGAAATGACGATCTGGAAAGACGTTCCGGGCGTGATGAATGCCGATCCCAAATGGAGAAAGGAAGCTATAAAACTCGATACGCTTTCATACCGCGAGGCCATTGAGCTGGCTTATTACGGAGCCAGTGTGATCCATCCCAAAACCATTAAACCCCTCGAAAATTCGGGTATCATCCTCCGGGTAAAATCGTTTTCTGATCCTGATGGCACAGGGACTACCATCGAAAATCTGGAATCATGGACCTTAGATATTCCTGTTTTTATACGGAAACAGGACCAGGTCCTTATTTCTCTTTCTTCCCGTGATTTTTCTTTTATCATGGAAGAAAATCTGAGCCAGATCTTCAATATCCTTGCCACTTACAGGGTGAAAGTGAATGTGATGCAACATTCGGCCATCAGCTTTTCCATCTGCGTTGATAATGATCCGCAAAAAATCCCTCTCCTTTTGGAACATTTCCGGAAAGATTATAAAACCCGCTATAATGAAGGGCTTGAACTGATCACCATAAGGCATTATCAACCCGGAACTGCCGAAGCGTTAATAAACAACCGGAAAATCCTGATGGAACAGAAAAGCAGGTTAACCCTGCAGTTGGTACTTGTTTAAGGGATAACTACCGGGAAGTCATACCTAAATTCATCATACGTAGGTTTTTCCAGGATGTTTGACAGAAAATCATTATAGGCCGGGGTAAAGGAGAATTTACCGATATCGTAGTAATCATCCGATAAAGGTTTATTGCCAACTGCGCCCATATCGATGGATGTGGTATTGAATTCTTCCAATTCCACATGGGGAGTGATTATTTTCATCACCGGCATTTGCCCGTATTCTTCCCGTAAAAGGAGGTCAACAACCTTATCGGCAAGGGTTGCTGTAAGTTTACGGTCATAATGGCGGCAGTGGCCCGAACGGGCATAATATCCACTGATCTGGGCGCGGGCTTCGATACCCAGTTTTTGGGAAATTTCAGAAGCCACGACTCCGCTGACCCCTCCAAAGCGGGGATGACCGTATTCATCCACTTCAGAGCTGGCATAAACGACATCCACCTTATTGGTTTTTTCGTCGTACCAGCGGATCCCCTCAGAGACCGGAATGACAAGGCATTTTTTCCTGGAGTGCATGTAAGCTTCTTTGACCGTTTCAAAAAAGACCTCTTTCCGTTCTTTGGTGATCTCGTATTCGGGGACCAGCCCCAGCGATGCCCCGCCAAAAGTAGCAGTACCGGTGAGCCAGCCGGCATCCCGGCCCATGACTTCGAGAATGATGATGCGTGAATGGGATTCGGCGGTTGTTTTAATGCTGGCTGTAAATTCCATCATCGAAAGGGCGGCCGAAGGGAACCCGGGACAAAGTACGGCTTCAATATCCCTTCCGTTATACCGATGAATGGTCCGTGTGCGAAGATCGTTATCAATGGTTTTCGGGAAGCCGATAACGGGGATCCCTTCGGTTTCGAAAAGCCGTTTGGCGGCCCCGTTGGTATCATCACCGCCAATGGTGACAAGCACGTCAATTTTATATCTTTCAAGGTTCCTTAATACCTGGGGGACCCGGCTTTCGCGGTTCAATTTGGAGGGAAAGGGGTTGGTCCTGCTGGAGCGTAAGGCAGTTCCACCGTAATATCCATCATAAGGCTGATTGGTCAGATCAACCACATCTCCTTCTCCTAACAATCCTTTCCATCCGCGAAGGATACCATAGACTTTAAATCCCAGCAGCGAAGCGCGGTTTCGTATGCATTCGATGCTTGAATTAATGGCAGGGGTATCGCCACCACCCGATAAGATCGCCAAGGTTTTTCCCTGAAATAATTTGTTTTCCAGTCTCATAAACAATTTGAAATTAAGCCTGCAAAGCTAAAGAAAATCGATAAATGATGGAATGGTAAAGTGGTGAAATGGTGAAAAAGTCTTAATTTCGTCCTCAAATCTGATTGGTTGTGTGGAATTCAATTGTACGGATGATCTTGCGTCGCAGGATTACCATTCTTGTTGTCATTTCGTTGCTTACGGTTTTCATGGGTTTCATGGCAACGAAAGTCAAAATGCAATATGAAAGCGCCAGCGTCCTTCCTGAAAAGGATTCAACAAACAGGGTTTATCAAAAGTTTGTCAGGCAATTTGGCCAGGATGGGACTATCATGTTCATCGGAATTGTTGATGACCAGCTTTTCCGTCTTTCCCATTTTAATGCCTATTATCAGCTTACCGATTCGCTGAAAAAGATACCAGGCGTTGCCGAAGCACTGTGCATCAACCGGTTGGTATCCCTTGTAAAAAACGATTCCCTGAAGAAATTCGAATTTGTCCCCATCTCCCCACGGGAACCGAAAAACCAGCATACGCTCGACTCTATTAAATCGGTCATTAATTCACTTCCGTTTTACGATGAATTGGTCTATAACAAGGCAACTTCGGCTTACCTGATGGGACTGACATTAGATAAAAAGACCATCCAATCGAAGGATCGGGTCCGGCTGATCGGAGATATCAAAGCTATGGTTGACCGGTTTTCGGAACGATCGAAGATTGAAGTTCATTATTCAGGGCTTCCCTATATCAGGACACTGACAGCCAAGAAACTGGAAGGTGAACTGAAATTATTTGTGGTTCTGGCTTTGCTTGTCTCTGCCTTTTTCCTCTACCTCTTTTTCCGGTCGGCCAAAGCGGTCGTTTTCCCTATGTTGATTGTGATCGTCAGTGTTATATGGGCCCTGGGAATGATGGCTATATTTGGGTACAAGATAACCATGCTTACGTCCATCATACCGCCCCTGGTTATCGTCATTGCCGTAGAGAATTGCATTTTTATCCTTAACAAATATCATTACGAATACAGTCACCATCACAACCAGGCGAAGTCACTTTCACGGGTAATCCAGCGGATCGGGGTTGCGAATTTATTGACCAATGCCGCTACTGCTGCTGGTTTTGCCGCGTTCACCATCACAAACAACAAACTCCTGGTTGAATTTGGGTTGATTGCAGCCATTAATATCATGGTTATCTATGCCCTTTCAATCACTTTGGTCCCGATATTTTTCAGTTACCTCCCTCCTCCAAAATCAAAGTACACCAAGCATATTGAAGAAAGTCTCGCTAAATCTCTGATCGACAAAGCAGTGTATTGGGTCGGACATTACCGGAATGCCATATATATAGTTATGGGAGTGTGTATTGTTGTGGGCATCGTGGGTGCATCGAGGCTTAAAACAAGAGGGACCATAGTGGATGATATATCAACGCGCGATCCCATTTACAAGGATATGATTTTTTTCGAGAAACACTTCAAAGGAATCATGCCGCTTGAGATTACTGTCGATACCAAAAAGAAAAAAGGGGTCATGAACCTGGCTACCCTGAGAAGGATCGACCGGTTGCAGGATTCGCTCAAGACCTATAAAGAGTTGTCGAAACCCTTGTCGCTTGTTGAAGTGATCAAAACAGCAAAACAAGCTTTTTATGGCGGGGACCCTCAATATTTCAGCCTTCCGGATGGCAATGAGCTGACCTTTATGGCAGATTATATTCCAACGTTTAAATCAGCCAAACGATCCATACTCAACAATTTCCTTGATTCGAACTACCAGGTCACCAGGATCAGCGTTCAAATGGCCAATGTAGGGACCAATAAGATCGACAGCATTCAGAAAAGCCTGAGGCCAAAGATCGATTCCATTTTTAATCCTGCAAAGTACACTGTTACCTTGACAGGCACGAGTGTGGTATTTCTCAAGGGGACCAATTTTCTGATCCGGAACCTGTGGGAAAGCATTGCCCTGGCAGTTGTGATCATTGCCCTATTACTGGCGTTCCTGTTTACTTCCTGGAGGATGATCCTGATCTCCCTTATCCCGAACCTGATCCCTCAATTGATGACAGCAGCCCTGATGGGTTTTGCCGGGATCCCGATCAAACCCTCCACGATCCTGATATTCTCCATCGCGCTTGGGATTTCGGTTGACAACTCCATCCAGTTTTTGTCGCGGTACCGGTTGCAACTCAAACACACTGGTCATGATATTCCTGTTTCCGTGTTCTCTGCCCTCAGGGAAACCGGCTACAGTATGATCTATTCATCCACCGTGTTGTTTTTTGGTTTTGGTATTTTCATCCTGTCCACCTTCGGGGGCACCCAGGCGCTGGGGTTTTTGATGCCATTTACCTTATTGATCGCCGGTCTACTGAATATGTTTGTACTTCCATCCATGCTGCTTACCCTGGATAAATGGAGCACTACCAAAGCATTTGAAAAACCCCTGGTGGACATTTATGAGGATCGGACCGATGTGGACCAGGACGACGAGGATTTTCATGAAAAGGAAAAGAACGAAAACTGACATTTGCGGATCGTTGAGATAACACATTGAAATAATAACAGCGCGTATGAAAGGAATTATTTTAGCCGGTGGCGCCGGGACCCGATTACATCCATTAACACTGGCAGTCAGTAAACAACTGATGCCGATCTACGATAAACCGATGATCTACTATCCCCTTTCCGTTTTAATGATGGCCGGTATCAGGGAAATACTGATCATTTCAACCCCGGTGGACTTGCCCCATTTCAGGACGTTACTTGGGGATGGCCACACGCTGGGCTGTAATTTTTCCTATGCCGAACAAGTAATACCCAATGGACTTGCCCAGGCTTTTGTCATTGGCGCCCCGTTTATCGGTAATGACAAGGTTGCGCTGATCCTGGGCGATAATATTTTTTATGGCACAGGTTTAACGCAAATTGTTCAGGAAAACAGCGATCCCGATGGTGGGGTTGTGTTTGCCTATCATGTGAACGATCCTGAACGGTACGGAGTGGTAGAGTTTGACAATAACTTCCACGCCTTGTCCATTGAAGAAAAACCCGAACATCCAAAATCGAACTTTGCAGTTCCGGGCCTATATTTCTATGATAATTCCGTTATTGAAGTAGCGCGGAATATAAAACCAAGCGCCCGCGGTGAATTTGAAATCACCGATGTGAACCGGTATTATCTCGAACAAGGGACACTCAAAGTCGGGGTATTAAGCCGCGGGATAGCATGGCTTGACACGGGCACATTTGAATCCCTGCTTCAGGCCGCCCAGTTTGTTGAAGTAGTTCAAAACCGCCAGGGCCTGAAGATCGGGTGCATCGAAGAAATTGCTTTCCGGATGAAATTCATCAACCGGGAACAGTTATATCAGATCGCGCAACCCCTTTTAAAAAGTGGATATGGCAAATACCTGATGAGCCTGGCAGAATAACTTTCATTCCAGCTTTTATGTATTCACTCGATTTTATTCAACAACGTATTTCATCTGCTTTCGCTGATGCAAGGTTTTTGCATGAACCCATAAAATTGTACGAACCCATCAGCTATACCCTTGACCAGGGAGGGAAACGAATCCGTCCGGTCCTTGTACTCCTTGCCTGTGACCTTTTTGGCGGTGATATTGAAAAAGCGGTTTTCCCGGCCATGGGCCTTGAAATCTTTCACAACTTCACCTTGCTGCACGACGACATCATGGATAATGCACCTTTACGAAGGGGCCAGGAAACCGTTCATAAAAAATGGAATGACAATACGGCGATCCTTTCGGGCGATACCATGTTCGTACTGGCTTATGAATATGTTGCCAAAACAGATGCCGCGCTGCTTCCCGAAGTTCTCCGACTTTTCAATGATACAGCCCGGAAAGTATGTGAGGGCCAGCAATATGATATGAATTTTGAAACGCAGGAAAAAGTCACCATTGAACAATATAAGATGATGATCCGGTTGAAGACTGCCGTTCTCATTGCCTGTAGCCTGAAACTCGGGGCCATTATTGCCAGGGCTGAGCCTGCCGAAGCAAATAAATTGTATGATTTCGGCATAGAACTGGGACTGGCATTTCAACTTCAGGATGATTATCTGGATACTTTTGGCGATGTCGCCATTTTTGGAAAAGAGATCGGGGGCGACATCATTACCCATAAAAAAACATTCCTGTTTTTAAAAGCCTTTGAAGTAGCCAGAGGGGATGACCTGGCCCATTTGACCTATCTGTTTAATACTCCTGAAATCCCACCTGCTGAAAAGACCAATAAAGTTATCCGGATTTATCAAAAACTCCGGATTGACGAATATACCCGTCAGGAGATTGAGATGCATTTTCAGAATGCGTCACAGATATTCAATTCCCTTAACGTTAAAGAGGAGCTCAGGAAAGAGATCCATGGATTGGCCGGGGGAATGGTAGGACGGAAAAAATGAGGATTAGTTTTCTAAAATTTCAAGCTCGTATTGCAGCTCTTCCCATCGTTTCATTTCACGGGCAAGTGATCCCTTGAGGGATTCATATTCTTTGTACAGGCTTCCATCCTGGATTTTGGCCTGGTACTTTTCAGGGTTTCCAAGCATCGACTCCATCTCCCTGATCTCTCTTTCCATCCTTTCGATTTCTGACTCGCTTTTCGCGATCTGGCTTTTTATTTTCCGGATCTCCCGGTCGTTTTCCTTCTTTTTCTCCCAGTTCAGTTTGTTTTGAGAGATGCCTTCTTCCCGGGTCCCTGCTTCAAGGTGTTTCTGGTTTATCGCCAGTTCGTCCAGGTTTCTCAATCGCCTTTGTTCCAAAAAATCGTAAATATCCCCGATATATTCCTTCATAATCCCATGCCGGAATTCAAAAACCCGGTTGGTCAACCCTTGTAAGAAATCACGATCGTGGGATACCACAATCAAGGTTCCGTTAAACTGCAATAAGGCATTTTTAAGAACGTCCTTCGACCGCATATCCAGATGGTTGGTCGGTTCATCCAGGATCAGCAGGTTAGCCGGGGTAAGCAACAATTTGGCCAGGGACAATCTCGATTTTTCACCACCGGATAAGACTTTGACTTTTTTCTCAATATCGTCACCACTGAATAAAAAACCCCCAAGGATGCCTTTGATCCTCGCGCGTATATCCCCAACGGCGATGTCATCGATGGTTTTAAAAACCGTTTTCTCAGGATCCAGATAATCACTCTGATCCTGGGCATAATAACCTATTACAATATTATGGCCAAACTTCAGGGATCCGGTATAGTCAACCTGATTGGTAATCACTTTTGACAAAGTCGTTTTTCCTTCCCCGTTTTTGCCCACAAAAGCAATCCTGTCATTTTTAATAACGGAGAAAGTCAGATCGTTCAAAACCCGTTTCTGGGGATAATCTTTACATAAATGTTCAGCTTCGAGGATTATTTTCCCCGAATGCGGGGCCGGAGGAAAACGAAACCGTATACCCGAATCGTCCACCATATCAACTTCTACCAGATCAATTTTTTCCATCATTTTAATCCGCGACTGGACTTGTTTTGCCTTGGTGGCTTTTGAGCGGAAACGGTCAACAAACCTTTCGATCTGACGGATCTGTCGTTGCTGGTTATTGTGCGTTGCGATCTGACTTTCCATCCGTTCTTCGCGCATCACCACATAATCCGAATAATTTGCTTTATAATCATAGATCTTCCCCTTGGAAATTTCAATGGTCCTCTTTGTGACATTATCCAGGAAGGCACGGTCGTGAGAGACCAGCACCACGGCCCCTTTAAAATCGGCCAAAAACTCTTCCAGCCATTGAATGGAATCAATATCAAGATGATTGGTGGGTTCGTCGAATAAAATAAGATTGGGCTGTTGTAACAGGATTTTTGCAATTTCAACCCTCATCTGCCAACCACTGCTAAAGGTTGTTAGCTTTCGGTCGAACTCATCCCGCTCGAATCCTAACCCGGTCAGGATTTTTTCAATATTTACATGAATAGCTTGCCCTCCCAGGAGGTGGTAACGTTCAAGGGTGTCGGAATGAATCCTGATCAGCTTATGATAACTATCTGATTCATAATCTGTTCTTTGACTGATTTGATGCTCGCAATCTGCAATTTTTTCCTCGAGTTGTATGACTTCACTGAACGCGGTCATAGCTTCTTCCATAACATTCTTCAGGCTATGGGGTTCCATCTCCTGGGGAAGATAACCCACGGTAAATCCATCGGGAAAAATGACATCTCCTTCGTTGGCCTTCTGAATGCCCTTGATGATTTTCAGCAGGGTAGATTTTCCGGCCCCGTTTTTTCCAACCAGCCCGAGACGGTCTTTATCATTGATAAAAAACGAAACGTGATCAAACAGCGATTCACCGCCAAACTGAACCGATAAATTATTGATGGAGATCATTGAGGGTGCAAAGATACAATTAAAAAAAACGATTACGAGGGCTTCCTCCCTGGGAGCAATCAAAAAGAGGGCATCCTTTTGGGATGCCCTCTTTGAATTGAGCAATTAAAGTAAATTATTCTTATGATTTATCTTCCGATAACCAGTTTTTGAGTCATTACCTGGTTGGGACTTTCCACCCTGATCATATAGATCCCTTTCGGCTGGGCGCTCAGGTCAATGGACTTTGACTGGCCTGTCATCATACGGACATTCG
>JALNWE010000064.1 GCA_023231065.1 Bacteroidales bacterium | reverse complement strand
ATTGACGGATGTGGGAATCGGGTTGCAGGCGACGGTATGACAGAAGGTGGATGCGAATGGCACAGAATGGATATTAGTGTTGGATAATGAGTTTAGAAGAGTATGTGTTGTTATTTGACCTAACCTGCAACAGATAAATACCATCAGGGAGCCCGGAGAGGTTTACTGTCTGAGGGGAGGGGGTGTTGAGTAATTGAATTTGTTTTATTCTGGTACCTGTTGAATTGAAAACATCCAGAAATAAAGGTCCGTTATCGCTGGTAATTGTAACGGTGACATTTCCTTCGGTTGGGTTCGGATAAACGCTTAACAACTTCTCCCGGCAATCCGGAATGTCAGATGGAAAGTCAACGAATATAGTTTGCCGGGCGAATCCAAAGTTCGGTTGTGAATCAATGACAAACACGGTATAAGTCTTTGTATCCTCCACGGTGACTGTAATTGATTTAACGGTATCCATGGTGTTCCAGAGATACTGATAAGGTTGGACGCCGCCCGTAACATGGGCCGTCAGCGTGATGGTGTTCCCATGCATAACGGTGGTATCGGGTCCCAATGTAACCGAAAGCGGCACAACAGGCATTCTGTATATATCGCGGTATGTTGCGCTCACTAAAAAACCCTCCTCTGTAATTTGTAAGAGAGGTATTCCCTGGTCATTGCCCAACCATTTGTATTCGGTGAAATTCCTGTTAATGGGGAAGCCCATTCCCAATGAATCAATATATATGCTGTCGTGTTCAACTACCGAGGATTTAACGCGCAAGGTGGGGAAAGTCCCGAAAGGGGTAGTCAGCATTCCCCATCCATCCACCTCGCTATTTCTTATTTTCTGACGCGAGAGGTATCCAACCCCCGGCAAAGAAATCGAAAAACCAGCGGTTGACGACCAGGTCAATCCCGGTGTCATCGGAAACTGGTAATATTTATCAGGGTTGTCATATTTCAAAGGAATGATCGGGACATCAACCGTACGGTACGCGAGGCCCATATCATTATAGGAGCTGCTTTCATTCTTGTAAAAATTAAAACCATCCATAAGTGGAAGTCCCGGAATGGCAGAAATCGGAGAGGCCAGGTTGGCGCCGCCTAAAAGACCGAAATAAATATAATAGGCCATAGGGGTTTCATTGACATTCACGAAAGAATCCACCCGTTGCGACTGGGCTTCAAGGGATGAGAAATCCCAGGTTGTGTCCATGCCGGCCTGTTGATAACCCTGGGGAATAAAGGCGGTCATACTGACCCTTAAGGTATCCCCAATTTGAGGCATATCCGAGGAGTGGATCGCGATCTGCGAGATGGCTTTGAAATCCGCGAATACAAAGAATAACAAAGCAAGCCAAAATAGCGGGTACAAAAATTCATTTTTTTTCATATATCAGGTTTTTCTGTTCATTAATAAAATTATTTTCCGGATGATTTTTTAACCGGTTTAAACAATTCCCCGAAGTTAGTGAAATCACGCTGATAAGTAATCCCTACACCTTGAGTGTAGGGTGCATTATTGTAAAGTATATTCTGGGTATTGGTACGGTTAAAAGCATGGACCCTCCATCGTCTGTTCTGGGTCAGGATATATTGCACATTGATATCACCCACGATGGCGCTGGATTGTTTAATGGAAGCATTGTTATATGAATTCATCCCAAAGGTGCCATCGATCAGTAACCGGTCATCGAAAAGCTGGGTTGAGATACCCACGTCAAATTCCTGTGAAGTAGTGGCAGTGGCCATCCTATAATTCACATTCACATTTACATTTTGGGTGATCCCCGACAGCCAACTATTGAACTGATTGGTAAGCAGTGACATACCAGCTGATCCCACATCCACGGTAGAACCCGAGGACACAACCGGTTTAAACTGGTTCATCACCAACAAATAAATGGTTTGTTCATTCATCACAACTTTGTTGTTGGTATCGATGGAGGAATAAACCAGGCTGCGAATATCTTCAGCTGCATTGGGAAGGTTTATTCCAAAGGAAATATCAGGATTTGCCAGCTTACCGTTAAGACGGATGATGCATTCAACCGGTACGCGGATCCCTTCTTGTTCCGGTTCTGTTGTCAACCCTTTCAACGGAGCCTTGGTTTTGTATACCGCGGAAACCGTAACATTGGCATCGGCCGGATCCCCGGTCCAGCTGATACTGCTCCCCTCCCTGATCTGCATAGGCAACCGCAAAATATTCCTGAAGGTAAAAAGGAAAGACCCCTTGGTAATGGAATAGGTACCTGATAGGGTAAAAGGAGTGGTAGGCGTCATACCCATCAGTAGGTTGCCGGTTCCGGAAGCATGCAGGTTCCCTAACTGGTTTGGCAGAAGAACATCCACCTGGGTTTCCTGATCGACCCGGAGCCCCAGGTCCAGGGTCAGTCCTGTCGTTTCTTTCTTAACCAGTTGAGCCGAAATAGCTGATGTATCAGTAACGGGATTGACAAATATGATGTAATCGGCCTGACCTACTGATTCGGTCAGGTCGATGGGAATGAACACATGGGTGTTGCCCCCGGTACTTGCTTTAACCGTGATTTTAATGTTTTCCGGGGGGCCGGTAATAGTCACCTTTCCTGTTCCGCGCGCTTTCCCGTAAAATATGCTGTTTTGTGCCCTCGTGTTGTTGAAGGCGGCAAAATCGTTCATGTCAATAGTAAGTCCCAGCCTCAGATCCTTAAAATACTTATGGGTGATCTTCCCGTTCAGATAAGATTTATGTCCCAAAGAATCATAGAGGGTGATATTGTTAAAAAGAAAAACATTGGTATCGATCGGGATTTCATCAGCAAATGAATAAGGCACATTCAGATAATTAATCTTCAATTCTGTTCTCATGAATTTAAGGCGACCCGTCATCACGGGCTTTTCGGGTGTTCCCGTTATTTTAACATGACCGGAGGCCAACCCGTTGACACCCGACATGAAGCTGGAAACAAAAGGATTGATCATCTTCAAATTCAGGTTTTTTAAGTCCAGATCAAAGTCAAACCACGGATTTTGTTTATCCATATAATAGCTGCCTTCAAGTGAGAACGGGATGTTGGTCCCCACATTCCCGGTATAGATGATCTGCGATAGAACATCGAACCGGGAAGCATGATCATCATAGGTCACTTTGAACGTGGCATCCCCCAGCAATTCCTTGTTAAATTTGAACTGGTCGATCCTCAGGTTCGCAAGCGCAGCAAATTTCCTATCCGGGTTGGTTAACATCACTTTCCCGTCTAACACTCCATCGACATCGATATTGATATTTCCCAGCAGCTTATCCAACTGCGAAATATTTATTTTGTTAAAAGCGATTTGCAAAGTATCGCCCGGCACAGTAGAATAGTTCCCGTTCAACCTGAGGTATTGGTCATCCGAGAAAAATGACACATTGTTCATACTGATTCGGGAGGAGTCTATCTGTAAGAAATTCGATGGGTCGATGCTCCAGTATTTCTTGTCAAGATAAACATGTAAATGATTGAGCTTAAAATCAATCGCTGGATTGTTCCGGAAGCTTGTAAAACCATCCAACTCACTTAGGACGTGGTCGTCATACCATGAAAAACGATATAAAATGCTATCCTGCCTTATATTCGATACCAGTAGGAATGTATCCACTTTGACTTCAAGGGAATCCTGTTTGGAAGCCTTTTTAAAATACAACGTCTGGCAACCTGTCCGAATGCTCAGCTTATCCTTAATGTTTTCGGCATCAATATACCAATCA
Organism: Bacteroidales bacterium; assembly: GCA_023231065.1. Lineage (GTDB taxonomy): Bacteria > Bacteroidota > Bacteroidia > Bacteroidales > FEN-979 > CAIVAT01. Next base: position 13,371 of record JALNWE010000064.1, on the reverse strand, counting down.
TTCAATTCCATACCATAAATATCCAAAGCAGGCGATTTACCCATCATTACCAATGATCCTATATCCTCATTATAAGAGCCAAAGAGTGTGGACCCGGGCGCAATTTTAATAAAAGGGAAGAAAACGTCTGTAACTTCGCCGGTTTCGTGAAACCGGACCCTGTATTTCATGACCTGGTTTGTTATTTTATTAAGGGCAATCAAAGAATCACTCATTGTGAACGATGCTATATAATTCCGGATAAAAGTTGAAAGAGAAGGGACCAGTTGCGTAAAGGAGAATGAACCGGTTACGTCGGCATCAACAAAATCAGACCTGAGATGGTAACTTTTTCCGGTTGTAGTATCCTGTTTGGTCAGGAGGGACAAATGATCCATCGTTAAGGACTTTTTGCCTTCAACATAAATGGCGCTGTCAAGGTTTATCGCTCCGTCAATATTATCGAGCCCTGTACCTGAAAAGTCCGTCCTGACCAATGTTGAAAGATATAAGGTTGAATCGCGGTCAAGGAGGTGCAGTTTAAACAATTGAGCATCTTTTATCTTCGCGGTAAAATTGAATTCAGGAATAGAATCTGACATATCGATCAGCCCGTTGAAATCAAGCCGCAGGTTGGGGTCGCTGATGCCCACATGCCCATCAAATTTTTTTTCAACCAGCGCCCCGGTAAGGTTGATATTCCTGTAAAAATAATGGTTCAGCCAGATTGAATCGATCTGGGAATTCAGGGAGAGATCAGCATTCTCCAATGAGAACCCTTTCCCGTCAATATTAGCGCGCATGGTGACCATGCCAACAATTTCCGATTTTTCCAATAACCTCCCAAGGTCAAAAGATTGCATATCCAGTTTTCCGTTATACGCGGTTACCCGGCTGCCTTTCTGCCGTCTCAACGTGAGATCGGTTACAAGGTTCCCGAGATCGGTATTGACGCGGGCATTGGCTACGAAATCATTATAAAATCCCGTGAAGAATCCTTTGACACTGATAATACCCAGGTTACCAAGGATCGCGGGCAATTCCACTGTCCGCGTTTCTCCCGGAATACGCAGGGACTCAATATCCATTTTATTGGTATTCATCGCCTTGATATTCATATCGATGAACGTTTCTTCCACATCAGGCAGCCCCAACGCGCTTATATTTCCCCAGAAAACAGTGTTTTTTCCATAGGCAAACCTCAGATTGCGCGCTTTAAAATTGCTGACCGTACCTTTGATATCACCCGAAAGGCGGATCCTGTCTTTCATAACCATCAGCTCCGGCGCAAAGAAGCCGATATCCGAAAGGTCAAAGTAAGAAGGTTCGATTTTCGTCTGGATCGTCACTTTATTGAGAAAGTCATTATAAGCGCCCCAGTGATCGTAGAGGAAATCGAAACTGAGAGAAAGGTCAGAATTGTCGGTGAGGATCTTCAGGTTGTGGGCTTTCAGGAACGCGGAACTAACCTGGAATTCCCCACTCAGGTTATGCAACACGAAGCCCGAACGCTCATGGGCTGCCAGGTGGCGGATGTTGGCATTAATGGTATCTGCATCAAAAACAATATCGGTCAGATCCAGATCTATTTTTGTAACATCGATATTGGAATAATCCATCCCAACCGGGAGAAGGGGTTTATTTTTATCCTGGAAATGAAACCGGGTATCCCTTAAACTCACCGCGGAGATGGATAGGTCCCATGGCGGAGATGGGGTTGTATCGGCCCTGACGGTTGTACCGGAGGATGCAAAATAATCGATGATAAATTGCAGGTTGAGCACGCTGTCGCCCTGATGGGTCAGTAACTGGATAATTCCCTGATCGATAAATACTTCCTTAACATTTAGTTTCCGTTTTTTAAAATCAAATTTACCCGGTTTAACACTCAGGGCCCTGGCGGAGAATAAGGTTTCATTCTTCCTGTCCCTGATCGCTATATCTTCGATCACCAGCCCATGAAGTAAAGAAATATCAAGCCCACCGATCCGGATTTGTGTTTTAAGTTCCTTCGAAAGATAGTGCGCCCCGACCTGTACCAGTAAAGATTGTACTGCATCGCTCCGGAATACTGAATAAAAGCTGATCAGGATGGAAAAAATGACCACCAGCAGGTAAAACAATATTTTCAGGAGAGTTTTTATGGTACTTTTGCGTTTAATATGCAAATCTACATTCTGGGCATTGAATCTTCGTGTGATGATACATCAGCAGCGGTGATCCGTAACGATGTAATCTGCTCGAACATCATTGCCAGCCAGGAAGTTCACAAAAATTTTGGCGGCGTCGTCCCTGAACTGGCATCCCGCGCACATCAGCAAAATATCATTCCCGTTATTGACACTGCCCTAAAAAAAGCAAATATACAGAAAAATCAACTTTCTGCAGTTGCATTTACGCGGGGTCCGGGTTTGTTGGGATCCCTGCTGGTTGGGACCTCATTCGCGAAAGCCATGGCCCTTGGGTTACAAATTCCGCTGATCGAAGTCAACCATTTGCAGGCACATATCATGGCTCATTTTATAAACAATGAAGGGCACACGAAACCAACGCCGCAATTTCCTTTTCTTTGTCTTACGGTCTCCGGCGGGCACACCCAGATCGTATATATAAAGGAAGGTTTCGACATTCAAATCATCGGACAAACCATTGATGATGCTGCCGGTGAAACGTTCGATAAAGCAGCCAAGATCATGGGCCTTCCCTATCCCGGCGGACCGATGATCGATGATCTCGCAAAACAGGGTGACCCCAAACGGTTCACTTTTTCCCGTCCTGTTATCCAGGGACTTGATTTCAGTTTCAGCGGCCTTAAGACCTCCTTCCTGTATTTTTTACGGGACCGGTTAAAAGAGGATCCGGATTTCATTGAAAAAAACAAAGCCGACCTGAGCGCATCCATTCAATCGACCATCATTGATATCCTGATACAGAAATTATTGATGGCTGCCAACCAGACCGGGATCCGCGAGATCGCCATCGCGGGTGGTGTATCTGCCAATTCGGGATTGCGTAAAGCGCTAATGGATGGCCGTGAGCTTTATGGATGGAATACTTTTATCCCTGCCATCCAATACTCGACGGATAATGCCGCTATGATAGCCATCGCGGGATATTTCAAATACCTCAGGGGCGATTTCACAAACCAATCCGTAGCGCCATTTGCAAGGGGATAAAGGGAATGTCAGTCACGAAGTTATGATCAAAAGAAAACGGAAAAACGAAAACCGTATCTGTTTCATTTCGTACCTATCACTTCAAACATTTCATCATCCACCGGAGTAAGGGATTTGTTCAGCCGGTTATAGTGATAATAATACTGTAATTCCTCATCGGGAGGGAGGTTCTGGACGATATACTGGTTTAAAAAATAATCATACAGATAACCCGCGTGCTTTTTCCCTAAATATTCCGCCAGGTCATAAAGGTCCTTTACATGAAGGGAGTCGATCTGGTATTTGTATTTGACTTTATTGGTCCAGGGATCAAAGTAAAACTGACCATCGAACGAATCGTACGCTGTTTGTGAAGCATAGAGCGTTGTTTTCCGGGCCTTGGATGTATTGGCTTTACTCAGTTCGAACCAACAACTGAAGTCAACCGCGTTCAGATCAAAACGTTTATAGTACAGGGTATCTTCAAACGGCTCTTCGTCCTCTAAAGGATAAAGGTATTCATCAAGCTGAACCTGGGCAACATCAATGGTATATGATTGAGGCGTACTGAGGGGGAACGAATCAATGGCATCACTGAGATAGACATTGAATCCCAGGGCGCGCAGCTCGCCAATAAAACGGTTCATGTAAGTTTCTAATAAAAGACTGTCGCTCAGAAATTGCATATAAGCGCTGTTAGCCCATAAAGCTGAATCCTGTGAATTTTCTTTCAGGGAATCAAAACCGGGAATAGTTTCCCCTTTATGATTGTACTTATAAACCATATCCGGAGAAAAAACAAGCAGGTTGATGGCATTATGCGATTGGATAAAAACCTGTGCAACCTTACGCTCCGGCAGACAAGATGAGAGAAAAAAAGACCCTGTCAGAAGGATCAGAAGAAAAGATATATGCCAGGTGTTATGTCGCATGGAAGAACCAGATTCCAATAGAGTTTAACTAATAATATGCAAATTTAGTATTTTTCTGTACATGTGTTCATTCGAAGATTATTTTCCAGGGCCATTACAAGATCAGGGCACCGGGTATGATCCATACCAGTGGTACGATAGAAAATCCCATTCTTTTCACTGTTTCAGATACCGCGGGCTTTGCAGATTCATTATCTATGGACGGGGGATGCCATGGCATCTATGAAAACAATCTTGATACCATTCCCTCTTATCCTTCTTTCAGCATACTTTCACCAAATTTCCGGCCATAGTCGATGCATTGCTGTAGTATCTCTTCATGTGGCGTAAATTTCACCGTTAACCCTTCATCAAACACTTTAAGCTTAAGGTTGTTAAAAATGGAATTCATGATTTTTACCCCTTCGCCACTCCATCCATAAGACCCAAAAGCCGCTGCTGGCTTGTTCCGGTCGCGGATGGGATTGATCAGGGCAAAAACCTGATAAACGGGGAGCACAATATTCTGGCTGAAGGTCGGGCATCCCAGGATGATCGCGGCAGCTTCAATGATTTTTTGTTCCAGGACAGTTAGCCCCACTTTTTCAAGGTCACAGAGATCAACCTCAAGATTACCAGCTAATTTCAGTCCTTCAGCAATTTTTTCCGCCATGGTCCCGGTATTGTGATAGGCTGAAACATAAGCTACTAAAACCCGGTTTGGTTTGGGGTTCCTGACTGCTTCCCCGGCAAATTTTTCGGAGAGATCCACGTATTTTTTCCAGTTTTTCCTGAGGATGGCGCCATGTCCGGGACAAATGGCATTAATCCCAAGGGGCCGGACGCGTTCGATAGCCTGCAACATGAAACGGCTGAATGGCTTCATGATCACATCAAAATAATATTTGAATGCATCGTCGAAATCACCGACCATATCATCGAAAACGCCCTCATGGCAATAATGGGCCCCAAAAATATCACAGGTAAATAAAAGTTTATCCTCCTGAAGATAAGTCATTATCGTATCCGGCCAATGAAGGTTGGGCGCGCTGATAAACTGAAGGGTTTTATTGCCAAGATCAAGGGTTTGCCCATCCTTCACTATCCTGTTCGGGAAATCATGGCCCACCAGGTCCTTCAGGTAACGGATCGCGTTGCCACTGCCAACCACCTCCGCTTTTGGGGCCAGTTCGAGCAACCTGGCCATACATCCCGAATGATCGGGTTCGGTATGGTCCACAATGATATAGTCGATATCAGCAGGATCAACCACCTGCCTGAGCTTCGCCAAATAGGTATCCCAGAATTTCTCCTTCACCGTTTCTACCACGGTCTTTTTCGTGGCATTGATAAAGTAGGAATTATAACTGGTCCCATACTTTGTCTCCATTACTATATCAAAAGTTACAATATTTCTGTCAAGAACGCCAATCCAACTGACATCCCCTGACACTTTTAGTACTTTATTATCCAACATACTGCATGACTATTTACCATTGACCATTGACCATTGACCATTGACCATTGATTATCCCTTATCCCTTTACAGCGGTAATTCCATTTGGATTGCATCGCCGGGTTCTTCGTTGGGTTTCGGTGGTTTTTTCTGAACTTCTTCTTCTTCCGTTTTACTTTGTGTTCCGGTTTCAGGGCTGATATCCGGTACCGGAGGTGATACGGTTTCCTGTTCCTCAGCCTTGACTTCTTCGATGGCAACCGTTTCCAGCCAGGATATTTTCTTTACAGGATAAGGCGTTATTCGCTTCCCCTTGGCTTTGTACCCTTTAACCCCGATAAATTCAGCGACATCGATCTCCTCCGATTCTGTCCCTTTGGTTTTCAACTTCATATCGAAGAAAATTTCCAATTTTGGATTCATCTCTCCTGTAAATAAAACAGGAGTGTTGCCATTCTCCAAAAAATCAACTCTTTTATCGGTCTGTTCGGCCAGGAACCGTTTGATATAATAATTTCCCGATTTCTTTTCGAGATAAACTGTTGTGTAAACCTTCTTGGGGTCATATTTTTCGATGCATATCATGTCCTCATCAAAATGGGTCGACAAGTCAAAAGAAGTCAACCGGTATTGTCCTGAGCTCATGAAAGTCACGATCCGGTCGGTTCCTGAAAAAGCGCCGAGAAGTTCCCCCCTTTCATCGGTATTGATCCGCTGTACCGTTTCGTCATACCAGATATTCAGCGATCCCAACGTGGAGACCCCCTCCTGTCGTTGTTCAATTTTCCGTATCGCGTATTTGGTCAGCGTATTGCCAATGGAATTCCGTCCTTTTATTTCGATTTCTGCAAAATTGAAATCAAAGGAAGTTTTCTTCAACCGGGGTTTCGGTCTGAGGTCCACGCGCACGACTTCGGCTTCCCCATTTGGATTGGCGGTAAAATACAGGACTTTCGATCCGGGCGTCCCCTTGGTGGCATGATATTCCTTATCGCGGGTCACCCCTAACACGCTAAACCGTTTTATGCGGGCTTTTCCGTTTTTTCCATCCCGGTAGATCAGGTTATAAACGGTACGCGTGTCGTTTCTGTTGAACACGGCAACATAGATGATATTCTGGCCTACAAAAATTTTATCGGCAACCTTTACCACCATAAAAGTCCCGTCATCATGAAAAACAATGATATCATCAAGATCGGAACAATCGCATACGTATTCATCTTTTTTCATTCCCGTTCCCGCGAATCCCTCTTCCCGGTTCACATAGAGCTTTTCGCTGGCGGCAGCAACTTTGACGGCCTCAATGGTATCAAAACTCCGGATTTCCGTCCTGCGGTCCCGGTTTTTACCATATTTTTTCCGTATCTGAATGAAATATTCTATCGCGTAATCGATCAGGTGGGCCAGGTGGTTATTCACTTCATCCATCCCAATTTTAATCCCCCCGATAACCTCATCGGCTTTGCTTGAATTATAGCGGGAAATCCTTTCGATCGGAATTTTTCGTAACCTCTGGACATCCTCCTTCGATACCGGCCTGATGATCTGTTTTGAAAACGGTTTTAAACCCCTGAAAATAGCATTATCTATTTCCTCCGTGGTCTTACATTTTTTAATCCCCTGGTAAACTTCATTTTCGATAAAGATCTTTTCCAGGGAGCTGTAATGCAGTTGTTCTGTCAATTCCTGAAGGGAAATATCCAGTTCCAGCTTCAGCAGTTCTACAGTACGCTGGGTATTGGCCTTCAGTATCTCAGAAACTTCCATGAACCTGGGCTTCCCGTTTTCAATAACACAGGAGTTGGGCGATATGGATACTTCACATTCCGTGAAAGCATAAAGCGCATCCATGGTGGTATCGGGAGAAATACCCGGCGCCAGGTGGATCAGGATCTCAACATTCTGGGCGGTGTTGTCGTCGATCTTGCGGATCTTGATCTTGCCTTTTTCATTGGCTGCCAGGATGGAATCAATGATGGAACCGGTAGTCGTGCCATAAGGAATTTCACGGATGACCAAGGTCTTTTTATCTTCCAGCCCCATCCTTGCCCGGAGCCTGATTTTTCCGCCCCTCAGGCCATCGTTATACCTGGAAACATCGGCCATTCCTCCCGTTACAAAATCAGGGAACAACTCAAATTCCTTTCCCTGAAGGATCTTTATCGATGCGTCGATCAGCTCATTGAAATTATGAGGCAGGATTTTTGAAGCCAGTCCTACAGCGATTCCCTCAACGCCCTGGGCCAACAGCAAAGGGAATTTGGCCGGGAGCGCCACCGGTTCTTTATTCCTTCCATCGTACGAAGCCTGCCATGTTGTGGTCTTGGAATTAAAAAGGACTTCAAGGGCGAACTTTGATGGCCTGGCCTCGATATACCTGGGGGCAGCGGCGCTATCGCCAGTCAGGATATTTCCCCAGTTGCCCTGGGTATCGACCAGCAGATCTTTCTGGCCAAGCTGGACCAATGCATCCCCGATAGAAGCATCGCCATGAGGATGATATTTCATCGTGTGGCCGATGATGTTGGCCACTTTGTTATACCGGCCATCATCCAGCTCTTTCATGGCATGGAGAATCCTGCGCTGGACAGGTTTCAGCCCATCCGTGACCTCCGGGACAGCCCTTTCGAGGATCACGTAGGATGCATAATCGAGGAACCAGCTCTGGTACATTTCCGAGAGGTGGACTGTTTTCTGCAAAGTACCTGATTCAAGCTCCGGGCCGTCGCCGTTTGTTATTTCATCAATGTCCATTATTTTAATTGACGATTTTAGATTTATTTTACAAGTTTGGATATGGTTTTGAACTTTTCGCTCCCGGAAGTGCGCAGGAGCTCAAACAGGATGGATTCGCAGGTTGTGATCGCAATGCCTTCATGGCGCATGCGTTCCAGGGCTATCAGCTTATCGTTGGGGTTCCGCGATGAAATGCAATCTTCCACAACCACCGGGTAATAACCATTGTGTTTCAGGTCGATGACGGTTTGAAGGACACAAACATGGCTTTCGATCCCTGCAACCACCACGAACTCTTTCCCCGAAGCGGCCAGGTCGAGCATGAGCTTAGGCTCATCACAACAGCTGAACGACATTTTCCCGATCCGCTCTAAACCCTCAAGCTGATCCGCGATAATTGGGATGGTCGGCCCAAGTCCTTTCACATATTGCTCTGTCGCGAAAAGCGGGACTTCAAGGGTTTTCAGTCCCCTGATGAGGAGCGGGACATTATGTTCCAGCTTTTTGCTTTCATGGACCATCGGGAAAATTTTTTCCTGAAAATCAATGATCAGGGCCGCGGTATTTTCTACAAGTATTCTCATAAGAAAAAGTATTCAGGCATCAGGACTGCTAAAAAAGCCTGCAAGTCCCGACTGCCGGTTTTCCATTACAAAATTATGATTTCCAGATGAAGCCCGGACAATTTGTTAACAATTTAATATTTGGGCCTATTATGATGGGCTACTTTTCACTCATGACATTTTATAAAACCGCAAAGACGCCAATAAATAGTCTTAATATTAGTAAGGGTATTACCTTTTGGTCAACCGGTGATTATTTCATAAAATATTTTTTTAATGCAGGACATTATTGCAAAAAAATCATTACATTTATCCCTCAATTCAATTCCGGATGATACACAGGTTCAATAAATATTTTCTCTTCTCCGGAAATAAAACAAAATTGTTTTCCGGGCCAGCCAACCCTCCCATTGGCCCGATTTTGTTTAAGTCTCCTTTAAGTCTCCTCTAACCCTTTTCTATCCCTTCACCAGCATTCTCCCAGGCAAAGCCGCAGTGAAGTATCAATACGTAAAGATAAATCCATTTTCTTTTCATATTACCCGATTGACTTGTTTTAAAGAAAGACCTCAAAATCAGGGCCCACTCCGAAAACCAGATTTCATAGCCTGCTCAAATTATGATTTCCAGAGGAAGCCCGGACGATTTGTTAACAACTTAATATTTGTTACTTTTGCAGTCCAAAAAATTGGTCCCGTAGCTCAGCTGGATAGAGCAACAGCCTTCTAAGCTGTGGGCCGCGCGTTCGAATCGCGCCGGGATCACAAAGAAGCCAGCAAATGGCAGTAATCAGGTAAGGTCTCTCCTGACTTGCCTGCACGGAATACTTGGCTATCGGATCGTTGAATGGAAAAATTCCTGATTGAAGGATTTTCCATTCTTTAACAGGGAAATGATAAAAACTCCGCAAGGCAGGCTTTGGACATCTACTATTTCACTGTTGAAACCCTTCAGGTAATGCTTGATCCCCCGATCATAACGGGTTATGCCCAAAAGATCATGAATAACAATCCGTCCATCTGATCCTTCGCTCAGGTTGAAAGTGACTAAAAGTTTGTCGTATGCAGGATTGGGGAATATCTTCAGGAAATTATTCTTTTCCGGGGGTATCTGTTTAATCCCTGTAATCAGGTCATCGCGGCGCCACAATCCGTTTGATTGCGCTCCCAACAAGATCCTGTTGCCATTGATCTGAACGCGAGTAAAAGAATTTGATCCGCAGTCAGTCAGGTTGTCTGCTACATCGATCCAGTTTATACCCTGATCATAGGTGATGTACACAAGTGGTGAAAACGGATATATATAATTCGAATACCCAATTGCAACAAGCGCCACATCATTCTCCGAGCAATCGGTACCATTGTAGCCATATATAGCCATGGATATGGAATCCCACCCGTAACCATCGTCAACAGAAAAATATAATGGATTGTGTTCGCAAAGGAAGAATTTATTGTGTTCATGCTTTAAAAAAGGCCAATATCCATCTTGAAAAATCGTCACAGGTTCAGTAGTATTCCCGTTATCATGCGATATCATCACCGGGAGGTGGACCTGGCTGCTGCCGGTTTTGGCGAGAAGAAAAGTTGACCCATTTGCAACTAAAGAACCGTAAAAGGGAGAAGCGGCTATTGGCAGTAATTCCCAATAAACCGGAGAATAATGGGACCTGTAGATTTTACTGTTATAGATTTGGAAAATATAATCATCGCCAAGCGTAAAGTCCCTTGCAGAATATCCGGTTGGTAAACCATCTGTTTGTTTTATCCAGGACCCTCCATGGTCATAAGAGATATAGAAGTCGCTGTTCACGGCAAAGTAAAGAGAATCAGTAATAATTATTTTCCCGAAAGGTTTTGTATTTGGGTATGATTTTTTCAAAAATGAAGCGCCATTGTCGATAGACTTATAAACTCCTAACTCCGAACAAACCCATATTTCGTTTTCATTGCAGGATATAGAATTGATCCCTCCCCCATGCAAACCATCATAGTATGTCTGCCATGTCAGGGATTCAGAAGTTCTGTAAGGCCCCAGGTCCGTGCCGCAAAATAATAATGTATCCATCGAATCCATTGTAAAGACATCCGGCGCGTCCAATCCATTATTTCTGGGGATCCATGTATTCCCGCTATCTTCCAACTGGTAAATCCCTTTTCCACATCCATAAAGAGCGCCCCTATATTCACCAAAACTGTTGAATGAGAGCGTGTCATTCATCTTCTGCCAGGTTTTCCAATTTTCGTCATATTTAAAGATGCCGGAATACAGTGAAGCCCACATTTTTGACTGAAATTGATAAATATCTAATAAATTCCAGGGATTTGTTCCCAATCCAGCCGTGGACAAAGTATCCCACTGCATTCCGTAATTCCCGGAAATATATATCTTAAAGGGATCGTAGTTGAGAACCATCAAAGTTGAACCATTCGCAAATAACTTAAAATAATCCAGCGAGGGAATGTTATTCATAACAGAATACCAGGAATCGCCATAATCATCAGATCGTTTGATATCATTATCTGTGGAAATGAACAATAAAGGATCAATGGATACCAGATTATTGGCTGAGAAGCCGGGAGGGAAAATCGTATCCCAGCTCTGGCCAAGGTCACTGGTACGGAAGATGGAGGAATAGTAAGCGTCGGGCCCGAATAAATAATTTCCGGCTTTTTTCAGGGAAACGACAGGTGTTGACAACACCCGATGCCATGACCCGGAATAAATGTTCCTGGCGTAAACTCCGGTCTCGGAAAACGTAATAAATACCAATGAATCTTTGGTCACAATATCACTGACAGCCCCGCCGTCCATACCCTGAACAGGGATCCATTGAGCATAAAGCCTTGGCCAGGAAAAGACCAGGATTATTAAAAAACAAATTAGCCGCCAAGAAGTTATCATATCCGATATGTTGGAGGGCAATAAAGATATAATAATTCAGTACAATAAAGTGAGCCAACACGTAGAATTTTAATACTTTTTTAACAAACATTGAGCCGGTCAATAATGCTCCTATCGAAAGTTGCTTCTCTTGAAGAGCAGATCAGCAGCGCCAAAAGTTAGTCGAATATCTTCCGGCATTTCCCAATCTGATATTTGACTATATTCAGACATCATTGGCGATGTATCCTTTACATATATCCCCATGGTGATTATATGTGTTCCGAGAAAAATGTCTGAAAAGTATCACCTTTCAAACCTGTAAGTTTATAGGCATCCCGGTACAAGAGTTTGCCGGACTTTATCGCATTGTTTATATGGGATGTATAAGTAATGCTCAACCTTTTGCGAACAGTGGGGTAAAAATTCCCTCCTGTAAAAAAAGGAAACCAAAGGGCAAATAAACTTTCTTAGAGAAGTCCTCTAATTGCTTGACCGTGGGTTTTTTTTCTCCGTCCAACCACTTTCGGAGGTTTGGGGATTTATTGTTAAATGTTTGCAATTCGTAACCTGCCCGGGCCAAAGCCCAGGTAAGCATGTTTGCATTTACATTTACTTCTGCCTTCATATTAAAAAGGTAACTGTTTTTACCATTTTCTTGATATACATCATCAACAAAACGTATCGTCCCAATTATCTATACCTTTCATCTGCCTATTCATCAGCATGGGTAAAAGCCAGTTCCCGTGTTCGGAAAGTTATTGATTCATATTGACAGTATCCCGATCCGGCTTTATCATTTGTACATCGCGAAATCCAAAATCATTTTCCCGCCCACACGCAGGCCTACCCTATGAAATAACCATATTGTCAATCCCGAAGGCAACGCACAGAAAAGCCGTAAGTCTTTAAGTTGATGCCATTACGGTGCACGACCTCATAGCAGTACATGAGGCTACGGATCCACGCGTTCGTGGCATCGTTCTGTGACGACGACCAGAAGTAGGCGTAGTAGCCTTGATAGCTGAAACCGCCATCGTCGCCCCGGTCGCCGCCCGGCAGGCCAGAAAACCCGCTTTCATTGGTGGCCCCGGTATTTGGGCCGTGCCACAGGCCGGCGCCAGCCTCGATCGTCCCGGTCGATTTCATCTTGCCTCCGGCATTGGTGCCGCTATTACCCAAATCATTACAATCAATGGTCGGATCTAAGTATTGGGTTACTGTACACCATTCCCCATCGGTCGGGATATGCCATCCCTCGGGACATATACCCTTTATGCCGGGGGTGACAACATATTGCATCATCTCGTCCCATTGGTATAAGCCGCCATAAATGTTACAATTCGCTTCATCGTCATCATAACAGTACTTCTCAACTGTACTGTGGTTTGTTTGCTGTGAACTTCCGGGAATCATTGTTCCGGCATTCAGGTTTTCTGCCATCCATACCTGGGAGCCCACGGTAACGGTAGCATAATTGTTATCATCTGCATCGGTGCAGGCTACAAAATTGGAGGTAACCGTTTGGCTTTGAACGGGTATTAAAGGAATTACCGTTTTGTATATCCCTGAAAAACATTTAAATATCAATTGATCGCCATCGTTGTATTGCATCGGGACCGTGGCCTGGACGCTTTTTAATCCGCTTTGACCCGGTGATTTTAACTTTGTCGATACATAACTTATCT
>JALNWE010000063.1 GCA_023231065.1 Bacteroidales bacterium | reverse complement strand
GCAATGAATGAAAATTTCCAGCCTTTATCCAATTTTTTCGCGGACAAGCGATGGGATCTCCGGGATGCTGATCCGGTCCTGCAACATGGTATCGCGGTCGCGGATGGTCACGGTGTTATCCTGCAGGGTCTGATGATCGATGGTGATACAGTATGGCGTACCAATAGCATCCATACGGCGATAACGACGGCCAATCGTATCTTTTTCTTCATAGAAGCAACGGAAACCGTATTTGACGACATCCATGATCTCCCGCGCTTTTTCGGGCAACCCGTCCTTTTTAACGAGGGGAAGGACGGCTAATTTAATGGGGGCCAGTTTTGCCGGGATACCAAGTACGATCCTTTCGCTGCCATCTTGCAGTTTCTCTTCGCGGTAGGCATGGCTAAGGACGGCTAAGAAAGTCCGGTCGAGGCCAATAGAAGTTTCGACCACATAGGGCACATAACTCTCGCTGGTTTCGGTATCGAAATACTGAAGTTTGCGGCCTGAATGGGCCTGGTGGGCGCTGAGATCGAAATCGGTGCGGCTGTGGATCCCTTCCAGTTCTTTGAAGCCGATGGGAAATTCGAATTCAATATCGGCGGCGGCATTGGCATAATGGGCCAGTTTGTCATGGTCGTGGAAACGGTACTTCGAAGCCGGGATCCCCAAAGAAAGGTGCCATTTCATGCGCTCTGTCTTCCAGAATTCATACCATTTCAGCTCTTCGCCAGGTTTCACAAAATATTGCATCTCCATCTGTTCGAATTCCCGCATCCGGAATAGGAATTGGCGGGCTACGATCTCATTGCGGAAAGCTTTTCCCGTCTGGGCAATCCCAAAGGGGATCTTCATACGCGCCGATTTCTGCACATTCAGGAAGTTGACAAAAATCCCCTGGGCGGTTTCGGGACGCAGATAAATGGAAGAAGCGTCTTCGTTCACCGATCCCATCTGGGTAGAGAACATGAGGTTGAATTGCCTTACTTCCGTCCAATTCTTGGTCCCAGAAACGGGACAAACGATTCCCAGTTCCCCGATCAGGTTCCGTACATCTTCCAGATCATTGCGTTCCAATGCCGGGTAAAACCGATGTTTTATCGCATCGATCTTTTCCTGGTGCTCTTTTACGCGCGGATTGGTTTCGCGGTACATCTTTTCATCGAAGGAACCGCCGAAACGGGTACGCGCCTTTTCAACCTCTTTGATGATCTTATCTTCGATTTTCTGGATATGATCTTCGATCAATACATCGGCCCGGTACCGTTTTTTCGAATCCTTGTTGTCGATCATCGGGTCGCTGAAGGCATCCACGTGGCCGGAAGCCTTCCACACCGCGGGGTGCATGAAAATGGAGGCATCGAGCCCCACGATATTTTCATGATACTGGGTCATCGTTCTCCACCAGTATTCGCGGATGTTGTTTTTCAGTTCAACGCCAAAGGGGCCGTAATCGTAAACGGCGCTTAACCCGTCATAAATTTCACTGGAAGGAAATACAAAACCATATTCTTTAGCGTGGGAAATGATCTTTTTAAAGAGGTCTTCGTTGGATGCCATAACAAGCGTATTTTGGGCTGCGAAGATAAGAAAAAGGAAGAAGAGGGAAGATCGCGGCGATCATTCATTTTTTATACAGCGGACCGACAGGGCGCTGGGGATATACTCCTCGTAAAGATCAATATCGCTGGTCCTGTAGCTCAGCGACATAGCGACCGAAGTGCCCTGGGTGATGGTCTGGGACGACCAGAAATATCCGTAACGGTACTGGTCGTGCCATTGCTGGGCCATGAAGTCGAAGTACCCTCCCGGCAGCGCGGTGAACCCGCTGCTGTTGGTTGCCCCGACATTGGGATTCTGCCAGCCGTTGGATCCGGTAAATTTCATTTTGCCACCTGCCATGTCATCCCCGCCAAGATACCGGATCAATGTTTTCCAGTCCTGGCTCGAAGGAATATGCCAGCCATCAGGACAGATCCCTTGCGCGTTGGCCGTCTGGACATATTGCATCGCTTCCTCCCACTGGTACAGCCCACCTAACTGATCGCACCGGGTAAAATCGTTGCCAAGGCAATATTTTTCGACGACGCTATTATTTGTCTGTTTCTGTGTCTGGCTTTCATCGATCCATTTACCAATGTTCAGGTTATCTTTCATCCAGCATTGTGAACCGATGATCACAGTGCGGTACTTCTGTCCCCCGTAATCAAGGATCCCGCAGGAAGAGCTGTCGGGATTGGTTGAACTGGGCTGTTGTGAAAAAGCGTTTGTTTGTGCTTTGGCCATAAAGCCAATGGATCCCAGCATGACTGCCAGAAATCCGGTAAAGATCATTTTTTTCATGATATTGGAATCGATCATTACAAATGTACTAAGAAAGATGCTCATACTAAAGGTTTTCATCAAGTTTTTATCAGCTTAGGAATGAATATCTTTGGTCATTTTTCAATGTTTCCTCATTGATCAGTTCTTTTCCACGAAAAAGAAGCATACCATTGTCCGGGTTATCATTCTTTATGATTATGTTTGGATGGCTTCATGTTTTTTTAATCAGGAAGGATTTTATATAAAAATGTGATTAGCTTATTATTAATGATAAATATTTCTTATTTTTACAATTTTCATTCTCTGAAGAAAATATAAATGTTATGTTATTGACCAAACAAACCGATCCCTATGATGTTAAAAAATAGTGTCTTTTTCATTTCGCTAACCGGATTTCTTTTGGTTTTTGTTTTTCGTATGGATGCCCAAAATGCGCCGCGCACTATTGCGGGAAATATTTTGGCTTGTTCTTCAGAGCAGTGTTTGATGCCCGTAACAGTATCAAATTTCACAGCTATTGGTTCTATCTCATTACGCATTGAGTATGATCCGGCATTATTGACTTTTATAGAAGGGACCAATATCAATGAATCATTAACAGGAATGGAGTTCCATGACAATCCCGTTAATGATTTAAAGCGTAAGATTATGATTGTCTGGGCAAATATTACCCCTGTTCATTTAGCGGACGGGGCAAAATTGTTTGATTTGAAATTCACCTATCTGACTGGCGCTGCAGCGGTTCACTTCAATAACGCGGCCAACGGAGGTATTGAGTGTGAATATACTGATGCGGAGGGGGATCCGTTGAACGACATCCCCACAGGTTCTTATTATACAGACGGGCAAATACATACAACGGTCGGGCCGTCCGGGGACATAACAGGGCCAAGTACGGTTTGCCAGGGTCAGCCGGGGGTCAATTACAATGTTCCGCCGATCGCGAATGCTACCGGTTATGTATGGATCCTGCCGGCAGGGATTACAATAATATCCGGAGAAAATTCAAACAATATTGTTGTTGATTTTGAATCAACAGCGCAATCAGGGAATATATCAGTTTACGGAACAAATAAATGTGGAAACGGTGCGGTGTCAGAAGCTTTCCCCGTCTTCGTGAACCATTTACCAGGTAATGCCGGAATGATCAGTGGCCCATCGGAAGTCCAACAAGGGCAAACCAATGTCCCATACAGCATTGACATTATTGGAAATTCGGCTTTCTACCTCTGGTCCCTGCCTTCAGGGGCAACCATAATCAGCGGCGATAGTTCAAATACCATTGTCGTTAATTTTTCCGCATCCGCCCAATCGGGGATCATGACGGTTTTCGGAGGGAATGATTGCGGTTATGGAGCCCCGTCTGAAGAATTCAGTATAACGGTCAATCCTGTTGTCCCACCATTGCTCCAACTCCCTTCTTACACGGTTTACAATGGCGAATCGATATGCTTCAACGCGACCAGTACCATTACTGCAGGAGGACAAGGCAAAACCTTCACCGTAGAAAACGGAGGATTGGCAACCATGATCGCGGGAAAAAACATCCGCTTACTGGAGGGCGCTATTGTTCATCCTGGCGGGCATTTACGGGGACATATAACCCTTGCCGGCGATTATTGTCAAAACCCCCAACAACCAATAGTCACCAACACTTCAATCGTGGAAAAAACCTTCGGGACCGGAGACATAAAACAGGAATTCTATAAGGTTTTCCCAAATCCGACGAATGGAAAATTTTCTATCGCCTTTCCTCCTGAAAACCCATTGATCAGTTATACCCTGACTATTTACGACCACATGGGAAAAATGATTTTTCAGGAATTGATCAATGACGTTTCAAAGAATGAATTCTCACTGGAGAGCAGGCCTCCCGGTATTTATATTTTATGCATCAGAGAAAATAACTTCATAAAAATAAACAAGATAATAAAATATTGATGTACAATCAAAAAGCAGCGCCTGTATTAAAAGCAGACCACGAAAACGCATGAAACAAATAAACGACAAAATAAGACCATGAAAAAAATGTTCATTCTTTTGTGCCTGACTGTTTACAGTTGGGGCATCTATGGCCAAAAGCCATTGTTCGCCGACCAGCCCAAAGATTCCGTTGTGCGACTTGATCCGCGGGCACAACAGTTCGATTTCGTTCCCGGTGAAATCCTCATCAAATATAAGGATGAAGTTCAGGTATCTAATCTGAAGGTTTCCGGGATCGTGCAGACCGGACTGGCGTCCATCGATTCCATCTTCAACAGGCAAAAAGTCAGCAATGCCGGCAGGCTTTTCCCTAAGGAAAAACGGTTGCAAAGTAAAACCATGCTCCGAAGTTTCAATGGACAGGAATTTGAGCAACCCAGTTTGCATAACATCTATAAGTTAACCCTGCCACAGGAATCCGATATGTTTCAGGCTATTGAAGAACTCAAAAAAGACTCTAACGTTGTCTATGCCGAACCCAATTATATCCTCTCTATTACCGATGACAAAGCCGTTTCCCCTGTTTTGAGCGAATCGGAAGTTAAGGAGTGGGCAACCGGCAGTCAGCAGTCGGCCGTTCCCAGTTGCCAGATGCCGGTTTCTTCTCCTGCAAACCCGCCGGAGCCAAAATCAATACCCAATGATCCATTATACTCCCAGCAATGGTATATCCCGGCCGTGCATGCCGATGCCGTTTGGGATACGATAAATGGAAAAGATACCACCCAGGTGATCTGTATCCTTGACACCGGCGTGGATTGGCTGCACCCTGACTTACAGAATAAGATCTGGTCAAATTCCGGCGAAATACCCGGCAATGGCATAGATGACGACGGCAATGGTTTTGTGGACGATGTACTAGGCTGGGATTGGATCAACAACGACAATAACCCGATGGATGACAACAGCCATGGAACCCATGTAGCCGGTATTGCCGCCGCCGAAGCCAATAACAACATCGGCATCAGTGGTGTGAG
The DNA here is from genome assembly GCA_023231065.1 of Bacteroidales bacterium. Taxonomy (GTDB): domain Bacteria; phylum Bacteroidota; class Bacteroidia; order Bacteroidales; family FEN-979; genus CAIVAT01. The sequence continues at coordinate 11,867 of JALNWE010000063.1, read as the reverse complement.
CCATGGGGCAAGGATAATGCCACTTAAAGTTTTTCAGAGCTCCGGAAGGGGCGATGCCGCTACCATTTCCCAGGGAATTATTTATGCCACCCAAAAAGGAGCTACGGTAATTAATATGAGTTTTGGAAGTTATGCACTTTCTCTAACGATGGAACAAGCGCTGGCAAATGCCTATGCTACTATTATTTTAGTCGCTGCTGCCGGAAATGATGGAATTGATGTTGACCAGTGTATTCCGTCCGGTCCATTTTATCCCGCAGCGCTTTCCTTTGTTTTGGGCGTGCAGGCGCCAGATGGAGCTTTCAGCAACACCGACTGTAACGGGCCAACCTTTAGTGCAACTCCTGATTTATTAAACTACGAAATGAAAGCTCCGGGTACCAATATCATCAGCACCATACCTAATGGAAGTTATCGTGTTTACCAGGGAACTTCGATGGCTGCGCCGGTAGTATCCGGTTCATTAGCCATGTACCGTCCCTTGCGACCCGAAGAAAGCATGGAACTGATGTGGGTAAAACTGATCCAGAGTACTTCTAACTTTTTGAATATTGAGGAAGCCTTAAATAAAATCCCTGCCACTGAAGTCAGGCTGATATCCCAAGCCATGGTAGATACCCTTGCCGGCGATGATAACGATGGCAGGGTGGATGCCGGCGAAACCATACAATTCTGGTTTACCGCCCGCAATACCGGTGGGCAATGCGACAGTACCTGGTTCAAGCTTCGTTTTCATGAATTTGAAGACACAACCACTGCACAGATTATTAAACCCATCTCTTTTATAGGTAGCATGAGCCCCTATGCTACCCGCACCAGCCAGTTCGACCCCATGAAAATCCATATTTCTTCCAATGTAGCCCACGACCGGGATATTGTTTTTGATTTGTTATTTTGGTTTAAAGGATGTGCAGACACTACAATTCAACAAGTTGTATTAACAGTAGAAAATGGTGAACAACTATCAGGAGTTTTAGCTACTACAAAAGTGTTATACCCGAATCGACTTTATCTCGTAAATAATAGTTTTAAGGTAGGAGTCGACGGAACGCTTATCATTAAACCTGGGACAAAAATTCTTGTTTACCCTGGAAAAACCATTCCTGTTAGTGGTAGATTAATTGCAGATGGCAAACCTGATAGTTTAATCAATATCATTGGTTACGGAATAGGTGCCGGGACTGTATTTTCTTTTAGAAATTCAACATCAATTCACAATAGAGTTTCATATTGTAAATTTGAAAATTTAAACTGGCCTTTAAGCAGTGATAATTATATGAACCCTGCTAGTGTTTTTAATTGCATTTTTTACAATGTAAATGATATTGGTATTGTTGATTCTGTGATTAATAATTTATACTATTCAAATGGTGAAGCTCTTTATAGCGCTGGATATATTTATAAAAATAATTTTATAGGTCCTTCAAAATATGACATAACATATGTAACTTATGGTTCCAATTTGTTCAAATATAATAACTTCGTTAACTTTATTATGCCACCCATGCAATACACAAATACTAATAATGATTTATGTAATTCATGGATTTGTGATAAAAATATCAAAAATAGATATGCAACTTATTATCAAAGCGTATCTGATTTTCAATACATTCAGTATCAATATTGGGGCACGAATGATTCTTCAAAAATTGAAGAGTATATTACTGATTTTATGGAAAATCCGACATGGCCAAAGGCAATTTTTCAACCTAATCTATCTTCCCCGCCTGATTCTTGTCATGGAATAGTTTGGAAAATCCTTGTTAATGGCAAAGACGCCCAGGATGAGTATGTGGATCCAGTGGGTATAGCCCCCCAACGTTTTGATGTCTATTTCAACCGCCAGATGGATATAGCTTATACGCCCCAACTCTCTTTTGGGGTCAGATACCCATTTACACAACAAATAGTCACCGATTCAGCATATTGGTCAGTCGATCATAAAATATGGACAGCTTACAAAAGCATCAAACTCTATACCGGCGATGGCATCAATCGCTTAAGAGTTTCCGGAGCAAGGGATTTAGAAGGTTGGGAAATCCCTGTAGAAGATATGCGTTTTGAATTTGTAATTGCTGCCGCCGGTTCGGCATCCACCAATTTCATGGCACAAGCAGGAATCGGCAAAGTGAAGCTTGAATGGAACAATGCAGGCATTGAAGATTTGCTGGGGTTCAACATGTACCGGTTTCAGAATATTACCGATACAACCTACTCAACCCCGGTGATGATCAATAACAGTTTGATCACTGATACGACTTATACCGATTTTGCAGTTACGCCCGGGGAACATTATTGGTATTATTACAAAGTCGTTAATACCGATTTTCGGGAAAGTGATTCGTCGAATTTGGTCAATGCCATCCCCTACAACGCGCCGATGGGCGATGCCAATGGCGATGAATCGGTTAATGTTTTGGATATTACGTCGCTGATTGCCTATATGTTGAATCAGAATCCTCAGCCTTTTCTCTTCGATGCAGCCGATGTGAATGATGACAATGTTATCAATATCCTGGATGTGATCGGGGTGGTGAATATCATTACCGGAAAGATGAAATCGATTCCCACAACCATTGAAACAAACCCGGTAGCGGCCCACGTCAGGTTGGAAGAGAATAAAATTATATTGCAAAGCCAGGGGCAGATTGCTTCGATGCAATTCGAGTTAGCCGGCGAAGGCCTTGAAAAAATAAAACTGGCATTGGCCCCGGCGGGATTTGAACTGGCTTATGGCATTGTAAACGGGAAACTTCTGGGGATACTATATTCATCCAATAACAGGAATATCCCGGAGGGTACTATAACATTACTGACATTCAACGGAAATAATACCCCACTTGAATGGGGCGCCCTTTTAGCAGGCGATAACCTGGGACGGATTGTACCCATTCTGAAAGAGTCCACACCCGAAAAAACCAAGGATCAATTTTTCCTCCAGGCTTATCCAAACCCCTTCTCACAAAGCGTAACCATCAATTTCAGCCTTCCCGAGGATGCCCAAACGATGATCAAAATATTCAACTTCCGTGGACAACTTGTAAATATCCTGATCAATAAGGGGCTTAAAGAAGGTATGCATTGGATCGATTGGAATGGGACCAGCTTGAATAACAGGCCATTACCATCAGGCATTTATCTCTGTAAACTGGAGGCTAAGGCCCAGGCGGGGAATTCATTTAACAAGGAGATTAAAGTGATTTATATCAAGTAACATTTCATTTAGAAACCTGTAACCTGTAACCTGTAACCAAACTTTGCTATCCTCAATTAATGAAATATTAAAAAGCGGAGAATCCCAGCGACTGGAATTCAAAGAGTCGTTTGGGAAAGAGGCCATTGAAACGGTTACCGCCTTTTCTAACTCATCGGGAGGGATGATCCTGATCGGGATTAATAAGAATGGTAGCGTTAAAGGTATATCGGTTACTGAGGAGATTATCAAAGAATGGACCAATGAAATAAAACAAGCCACTCAACCACAGATTTTCACGCAAATCAACATTATCGAGATTCATAATAAAACCATTGTATCGATAACTGTTCAGGAATATCCTGTAAAGCCGGTCAGTTGCAAAGGAAAATTTTACAAAAGGACCGGCGCCTCTAATCATCTTATAACGGTAAACAAAATCGTTGAAATGCAATTGTATAGTCTCAACAGCTCATTTGACTCATTTACCGTTCCACAAACGATATCGGATCTTCAGGCGGAGTTGACCGAAAAATTCTTTAAACAGCTTGGAAATACAGGCCGGATCAAACTATATGAAGATCCGTTGATGAACCTGAAAAAAATTGGGTTGATAAAAGATGGCCATCTGACCTTTGCCGCGTTGTTACTTTTCGGTGAGCATAATACCGGGATTCATATTGGCCGTTTTAAAACGCCCGATGTGATCATTGATGATATATTGATCAAATCACCTCTCATAGATGCAGTTGACGAAGCCATGACATTTATCAAAAAGAATATATCGTTACGATATGACTTTACTGGTGAATTGCGAAGGAAAGAAACATGGCAATATCCATTGCCCGTAATCAGAGAGCTTCTCCTCAATGCGGTTATACATAAAGATTATCGCAACCCAACAGATATAATTATTAAAATTTTTGACGATCATATACGGATTGTTAACCCTGGAAGTTTGATGGGAGGCCTAAAGCCGGAGGATCTGCTTAAAGGCGACTATATTGCAATACACCGCAATAAACTGTTGGCGGAAGCATTTTACCTGCGTGGCGATATCGAAAAATTCGGGACCGGTTTCTTCAGGATCAGAAAAGAGATGGAAAATTACCCGGAACTTCATTTTGTCCTCGAATCTTTTAACGAATTTACCAGAACGGGAATCGATTTTATCCCACAAGACAACCCGCAAGGCGCCCCACTGAAAACCCCACTGAAAACCCCACTGAAAACCCCACTGAAAGGAACGAAAGCGCTGATCATTGAAATATTGACCAAACAACCCATTGCGACACAGGAATTTATTGCAACTCAAACGGGGAAAAGTATTTATACTATCAAAGAACATTTTAAATGGTTAACAGACCATCATATAATTAAACGTATTGGCCCGGACAAAGGAGGCCATTGGGAGGTTATTAGTGAATAACGAATAACTAACAACTAATAGTGAAAAACCTGAAACCAGAAACATATAATATTTGCCATGAATAAGATAACCCTTCTTGTTTTATCCTGCTTGCTCACAACGGCGTTGTTTGCCCAGGGTCCCGGATATGCCAACCTGCCTAACCTCGATCCCTATAACCCGGAATTTGCCCCGGGGGTTGTATTGGTTAAATTCAAAGACGATGTGCCTGTCCGGATCCAAAAAACCAAATCGGTATTGCAAACCGGTATTGTTAGCGTGGATGAATTTATCATCCGGCATAAAGTAAAATCGGTTGAAAAGGTATTTACCAGGGAAGAGAAACAACCGGTAAAAAAGTATATGACCACACCGGATGGTGTGAATAAGGAAATTTCTCAGATGTTCAACATCTACAAATTCACTACCGATTTTAGGGAAGATGTAAAGAAGATGGTGGAGGAGTTCAAAAGCGACCCGCTGATCGATTTTGCCGAACCCGATTACTATTTCTATTCCCAGGCTACTGAACCAAACGACCCTATGGCATCCCAGCAATGGTATCTGGGTGTTTTCCCGGGGGTAAATGCAAAAAATGCATGGGATGTTACCACCGGAGATACAACACAGATTCTTGGGATCATTGATACTGGTGTGGATTGGACACACCCCGACCTTTGCCCCAACATCTGGACCAACCGGGACGAAATCCCCGGAAATGGCATTGATGACGATGGGAATGGATACATTGATGATGTCAGGGGATGGGACTTCGTTAACCTTGACAACAACCCCATGGATGACAACAGCCACGGGACCCATGTTGCCGGCATTGCTGCGGCCAGAGGGAATAACAACATCGGCATTGCCGGAATTGCCTGGAATGCCCGGATCATGCCCCTCAAGGTCATGCAAAGTTCCGGTTATGGCAGTTCCTCGGATATTGCCAATGGGGTGAACTATGCCCGGTTAAACGGCGCCACAGTTTTAAACCTGAGCCTTGGAAGTTATGGTGAATCACTAACTTTAAAAACAGCCCTTGAGAATGCTTATTCAACGGCGGTGATTGTTGCGGCAGCAGGGAATAATGGGTATAAAATTGACCCTCCTTATCCACCGGCGCCAATATACGCCCCTCTGTATCCAGCTTGTTATCCTTGGATAATTGGCATAATGTCATCTTCTCCTGATGGTTCTCTTGCTGGATTTTCAAATTTTGATCCATCCGGACCAATTGATGCCCCTAATCAATTTGGCCATAATTATGAAATAAAAGCGCCAGGAGTGAATATACTGAGTACCTTCCCTAATGGTGGTTACCACGTTTTAAATGGAACTTCCATGGCGGCGCCCATTGTTTCCGGAGCCGTTGCTTTGATCAAATCCCATAATCCAACCTTAAGTACGGAAGAACTTTTTGCACGGTTGATCCAGGGCGCCAACAATGGTATTCTTGATGTTTACAATGCCCTTAATTACACCCTGGTTCCGGATTTAAACTATGCTTCAAACACTATTGTAGATACTTTGCCGGGTGATGACCGTGATGCAGTTCCGGATGCAGGGGAAACCATTCAACTCTATCTGAAAGTTAAAAATGCGGGGGGATTTGCAGACAGCGTCTGGTCAAAAATCCGTTTTGCACCGTATGAAGATACGACTGTCGCCACTATTATTGATAGCACAAGTTATATTGGGGATATTTCAACTTACGCTTCAATGACCGGGCAGACGGATCCTTTTAAAATCTGTATAAAACAATCAACTGCCAATAATAGGGATATCGTGTTTCAATACGAGATCGGAGCGAAAAATACGGTCCAACGAAATATTGGCGCTTTCCGTCTTACGGTGACTAATGGTGAAGAGCTTGGCGGCCTATATTACGGATCAAAGCATCTGAATCCCGACAAGCTTTATCTTGTCACCTCCAATGCTGTTTTCGACACCCTGATAATTGACCCCGGAACCAGAATACAAATAAGTGATGGAAAATCCATTTTCATTTCTTCCAAAATGATTTGTGACGGGAGACCTGATTCCATGATTGTTTTCACGCAAAACGGGACTGGTTACTGGCTTCAGATCAAAAATGTAAGCAATGGCCCGCAATCAATGCAATATTGTATTTTTGAATACTTTGGGTCTTCGGGGGGAACCTTTCCTTATCATTTGGATGGTTTCACAATTGAAAATTCCATTTTTCGTTATGGGGCGCTATACATGGACTTCCTATTAAACGCTGATAGCTTAAGGAGTTGTCTATTGACAAAAAATTTCATTAATTTCTCATCAGCAGGATTTGGTTCTGTTAATATTTTCCAAAATAATACTATAATAGGAAACAGTAGCAATCAACAAAATAATCCTACATTTTTAAAATATTTTGGAACAACCGGATTCAGTAATAATTCCATTTTTGGCAATACTGTATATAATTATTGCGGGCAACAGGCTTGGGGCATCACAAAACTTTCTCCAAACTACTGGGGAACCATCGACAGTTTAACCATAGAACATTCAATATTGGATTTCTTTGAAAATTCCAGTTTTGGGATCGTTGATGGTTCCAATAGCTCTCAAACCGCACCCTCTCCTCTTTGTCATGGTCACATATGGAAAATCCTCATTGACAGTATAGATGTGAACAAATTCGACAACCCTTACAACTCACAAAACGGTTTAGGAATCGTCGGTCCTGGCCAACATCGGTTTGATGTCTATTTCAATAGGGCCATGGATGTTTCAGTCACTCCATTTTTAACCTTTGGGGTCCGTGAACCTTTTACGCAGAAAGTTGTTACTGATTCGGCAAGCTGGAGCGCTGATTCAACCATTTGGACTGCCTATTACAATATTGGCATTGAAACCGGCGATGGGATTCAGCGTGTCAGGGTCCAGGGGGCGCAGGACAATGAACATTTCGAAATCCCAATTGAAGATTCCCGGTTTGAGTTTGTGATCCAGGCAGCGGGAGCGGCTTCGATCGAGTTTATGGCCACACCGGGAATTGGCAAGGTTTTCCTGGAATGGAACCGTGCCGGCACTGAAGATGCACTGGGCTATAATATGTACCGGTTCAATAATATCAATGACTCAACTTACACAACACCAGTTCGCATCAATACTTCGCTGATCACCGATACCCTTTTTACCGACTTTAATGTCATTCCCGATACCACTTACCACTATTATTACAAGATCGTTGGTACCGACCTTGCCGAAAGTGACAGCAGCAAGATGGTTGTTGCAGTCCCCTTTGCTGCCGCCAACGGCGATGCCAATGGCGACCTGGCGGTGAATGTGCTCGATATCACCAGTGTGATTGCTTATATGCTGGGACAGGACCCCCAGCCTTTCCTGTTCGATGCGGCGGATGTTAATGGCGATCATGTGGCCAATATACTGGATGTGATCGGGCTTGTAAACCTCATCAACGGAAATAAAAAAGCAGGAAGTATTGATTTAGGAGTAAATTCCAACCCGGCTTATATTTACCTCGACACCAACTCCATTTCTTTCAGCAGCAAAGGCCAGGTGGCCGCATTGCAATTTGAACTTACCGGCCAAAATGTTGATCGGATCAGGCTTTTGTTGAAGCAACAGGGATTTGAATTAGCCACCGGGGTTTCAAAAGGCAAACTCTCCGGCATCATTTATAACCTCGAAAACCGCGCCATTCCTGAAGGAATGCTCAAACTGGTTGGCATCGATGGGAAAAATTCTCCGCTTGCCTGGGGAGAAGTCACCGCAGGTGATCCTGAAGGCCGTCAGGTCACTGTACTAAAAAATTTCAGGGAGCCCATCGCCGATAATATTCAACTTCAGGCGTTCCCGAACCCATTTACAGAGAACATCAGCATACAGTATAGCCTTGCGGAAAGTTCGAAAACGGCTGTCAGGATTGTCAGTATGAATGGACAATTGATCCGTATTCTTTCATCGAAAGATCAACCTGCAGGCATCCATCAGCTTGAATGGAACGGACGCAACCAGTATGGTAACCTGATGCCTTCGGGCGCTTATCTCTGCAAAATGGAAGTAACTACGCAAGCAGGGAAAAAGATCCAGCAAGAGGTTAAGATCATTTTGATAAAGTAGTTTCCTGATCATAGAGAGGGTGTCATGTTTAAACTTTTGAGATACAATATATGTGTGATTTTTCTTTTCATGGGAGAACTTTCCTTTGCCCAAAATCTAATGATCATTCACAATGCATTGACACGGCCGGGAGATACTATTACGCTCTGGGTCGATATTACAAATGCCGACAAATTCGTCTCTTTTCAGTTTGACCTGCAACTACCTGAAAACGTTTCTTACCTTGACTATTCCCTTCAACTGAGCGACCGGAGGGCCAATCACGTGGTTTCAGGAAATATAATTGGCTCCCATAAACTTCGCATCTTTTCCTATTCACCCGGCAACTCTGCCTTCAGTGGAAATAATGGTACGGTGGTGTCGTTCAGTCTGTTAATCGGTAATATCCGGGGTGAGTTCCCCCTGATCCTCGAAAACGGCATCATCGGGGATAGCCTGTCTGCCAATATCCTGACAAGTGTCGAAAACGGAACACTATCGGTTTTCCCGCTTGGGCAGGATGATCAGGGAAATAAAGAGAATGACAGGGATGCATTGATTGTTTTTCCGAATCCGGTAGCCGGTCATACTCAAATTTTGTTCACTGTAGCTGAATTCTCCGAAGTGACCTTTATCCTCTTTGACCAGGATGGTAAAAAACGCTTCGCAACCAATGTCGGAAATTTTGCGAAAGGCAGTCACGCAGTGGTAATACCCAACGAAATGATGAAACAACTTAAACCGGGAAAAATGTATTGTCTGGAACTGTCCGGAAAATCAAAAACAGGAAATTTAAGTAACCAGATAGTAAAAATTATACGAATTGAAAATTAAAATAAAATTGATCAATAAAATGGAAAAGCTTATCAGTATCCGGAGAGCCGTCATAGTTATCATATTGCTGTTGTTGACTAACGCCGGGCTTCATGCCGCTAATACCATGCAAATGGGCTCCGCCTCCATGGGCCCGTTGCAACCTTTTACCTTACAGGTCAGTATCAACAACAGCAGCCAGTTTGTGGCATTTCAATTTGATTTGCCGATCCCGGCAGGATTTTCCTATGTCGGTAATTCTGCGGCGCTGAACCCTTCAAGGTCAAACGGGCATATACTGCAGGCTGAACTGATCTCAGGGAATACATTAAGGGTTTTTGGTTTTTCATTTAACAATACATTTTTTCTTGGTGATACCGGGACCATTGTGACCTTTCAATTACAATCAGGAACAATGCCCGGCGAATTTCCACTAAACCTCGTAGGGCCCATCATCGGTGATATCAACCAGGTTAATATCCTCACCGGGTCGTTTAATGGGATTGCCACTGTCTTAGCCCCTGATATCAATATTACAGCCACCTTGATTGATTTTGACCGTACACCTTTGGGACAATCGACAACCCGCTCTTTTCAGATCGACAATCTGGGGAACCAGCCGTTAAACATTCTCTCAATCACCTTTGATTCCCCTTATTTTGAAGTGGTCGGAAACTCTACTTTCTCCATCGGGGCTGGCCAATCGGCCAATGTCATCATCCGGTTTAACTCCGTTGTAAAAGGCTTTTACAATAATATGATGACCATCGCTTCCAACGATCCGGATGAAATTGCAACCACGGTCAACCTTCAATCGCATGCTTACGCGGTAAATGAATTGCACGCAGAAACCTTGTCGGTTTTTTCAGGGCAACAGGGTACACTCCATCTTTCAATAAACAATATGGAACCCTTCACCGGTTTTCAGTTTGACCTGCAGTTGCCTGCGCCCATGTCCTATATTATCGGTTCTGCTGCGCTTACCAACCGGAAAACAGACCATGTGGTTTCAGCTAATATGATAGCGGGAAATAAATTACGCGTCATTGCTTATTCTCCCACGATGAAACTATTTACCGGAACGGAAGGTGATATTGTTACCGTTACTTTCATGATCGTGGGACCAGGAGGATATTACCCGCTGGACCTATCGGATGTGGTGATTGGGAACATCGAGGGAGAAAACTGTTTGTCGGATTTTTACAATGGCTACCTGCAGATTGCCGCTCCGGATATCGAATGTAATGGCTCTCTCCCCTTCGGGGATGTTTCCGTTCTCGATACCGGACACCAAAATCTCCAGGTTAATAACCAGGGCAACGACACCTTAAAGATCCACCAGGTAACCTTTACAAACCCCGTGTTTTCGCTTGCCACCCCGCTGCCTTTAAATATCCTTCCATATGAAGCGAAAAATCTGCGTGTTGATTTTCATCAGCCTTCCGAAGGCCAGGCCACCGGGACTATGAAAATTTTCAGCAATGACCCGGAACCTTATGAGAATCCAAAACCGGTATCGCTTTCTGGCTACGCTTTCAATCCGAATTATATGATTGTTCCTGATCTTGTATGCAAAAACGTCGATACCATCCGGATCCCGGTCAAGGTTGATAATATTGAAGAATTCGTGGGGTTTCAATTTGACCTGAACTTTCCGTCCATCCTGCATTATGTGCCGAATTCCGCTGTTTTGTCAACACGGGCGCAAGGCCATCTTTTAATGGAGCAAATACTGGGTCCATCGGCTGTAAGGTTAATCTCATTTTCATTATCACAACTGCCATTTACCGGGGATACCGGGACAATCGCGACACTCACGTTTACGATTAACACACAGGACCCTTCAAATACTTTGTTACCGTTGACCCTCACCAACGCAATCTTAGGGAATGCTTTATCGCAAAACATTCTCTATGCTGTTCAAAACGGAAATCTATCCATTGTTTTTTCTCATGCCATCAGCGGATCCCTGGTATATAACAACATTTATAATACGCCCCTGGATTCGGTCTGGGTTTTTCTGAGCCAAAACAATATCAGAAAAGACTCCGTCTTAACCCAGGCAAACGGAAATTATTCCTTTTCAAATGTATCCAACGGAACTTATACCCTGAGCGCTGGCAACGCCCGCCCATGGGCAGGGGTCAATGGCACCGATGCACTAAAGATCATGCGTTTCATAATCGGTTGGGAGCCATTTTCAACATTTATCCGGGAAACTGCTGCCGATGTAGATAATTCCAGTTCGGTCAGCGCTGTTGATGTGCTGAAAGTTAAAAAGCGTTTTGTGGGGCTGGATACCACCTTTGCGCGTGGGGATTGGACTTTTGAGAAACAAACCGGCGGCAATATAGTCATAATGAACGATGG
>JALNWE010000062.1 GCA_023231065.1 Bacteroidales bacterium | reverse complement strand
TGAAAACCCCCAAAGCCAATGGATAAAGATATATCCCAATCCGACAACCGATTATATCATTTTGGAGCTGAATCAGGGCAACGATCCGCCTGTGGCTTACGTGGCCATTTATAACATGAACGGGAAATCAATCTTACAGCAAACCATGAATGGGGAGCATAAAAGGCAGTTCTCGTTATCGGGGCAACCCATTGGGATTTATATGGTTCGCGTGAGATCGAACGACCGTAGTGAGATAGCGAAAATCATAAAGAATTAATTGAGCCGGCCCCGAACAATCAAATCTTTCATTTTACAGCGAAGAAAAGAAGACGCAAATATATCATATTCAATTATTTAAATTTCGCCCCTTAGCAACTTGGCGGTGGAAAGTAGTTTTCGGAGCGGGCTCGACTGTTATATCCTCATGTCCCTGGAAAATATAGAATTCACGATCGGTCTTTTGTGCAAGCTGATAGATGAGGCGGTTCTTTCCCATCTTCGGTTCCCCGATCAGCAAAAGGCTCATGGGTAGAGAACAGTCGCCAGAAATCCATGATGCCGTGATCTGCATCAGCTCCTTTTCGCGACCGATAAAATCACCAATAAACATGTGGCGTGGAAAGAAGGGTTCGCTTATGAAAACCGATTTTGTTCCCAGGATGATTTTGCATGTTTCCGTATTCATATTCTGTTTGTTTATTGACAACTTTTTATCTCAGCTGAACCAATTGAATGCACAATGCATGACAGTGTTGTTAATGCCATTGCTATTAGTGTGTTATAATGAAACTGGTTGAGATGAACCTATTGAGTTGGGGCAGTTGATGAGGGTTTTGGGTTGATTCAATACTTGCCAAATGCAAGGTTTCTATTATTAAATACTTTTTTTTGTATTTTTACCTCGGAATTATTTCATTGTAACATTTTCTTCAGTTCCTGACAATTCTCCAATGGCATCGCCCATCTCACCCTGGCGTACTTTTTCCATCTTTATCAGCAGCACTTTTGCCGACATGCAGGCAGAGCGCGACTATTTAAAACATGTGGTTTTTCCGCTTGTTGAAGAAGAGTTGGAAAAACGCCGAATCAAACTCGAAATCGTTGACCTTCGCTGGGGTATTGACACCACCTCCATGTCACAGGAAGACGAGCGCGAAGCCAACGTGTTGAAAGTTTGCATAGATGAAATTAAGCGTTGCAGACCGTTTTTCATTGGCTTATTAGGCGACCGCTACGGGTGGGTGCCTCCTGAAAAGAGGATGCAGGATGCCCTCGTTGGCGAAGCACACATTAAACCCGAAAAAGGCAAAAGCGTAACCGCCCTTGAGATTGAGTTTGGCGTACTGGCCAGCAAGGAACAACTCACCCACTCGGTGTTCTGGTTTCGAGATCCACTGCCTTATGACACATTTGACCCTGCCAGGGCAGCCCTCTTCAGCGATAAACACAACTCCGCGCTTTCCGCTTTTGAAAAAGCGGAACGAAAAACCGCCCTCGAAAAGCTGAAAGCCAGGATAAGACTCCATTTTGAAAAGCAACAGTTAAGCGGCAAGGTTAAATCCTATTCGGTCACCTGGGACGAAGCTGCAGGAAAGGTGACTGGCCTTAAATCCTGGGGCGAAATGGTGTATGATGCCATCCTTACCGAATGTGAGAGCTATGCCAAAGATACCTGGGACAAAGCGCCCAAAGACTGGATGGAGCAGGAACTGAATTTATTGGATGCCTTTATTGAAGGCCACGCCCATGTAAACGAATTTATTACACCCGAAGGCAAAGAACATGTCCCCACCTTTTGCGGGCGCAAACCTTTACTGGAAGAGCTGAAGAAACACCTGCTATCTGATGACGCTGAAAACTGGGGACTAGTCCTCACCGGCGAGAGCGGCTCGGGGAAGAGTGCCGTCTTTTCGATGGTTACTAAAACCATGCAAAAAGAAAATTGCTTTATTCTTGCCCACTCTGCAGAATTATCGTCAAGGGCAAAAAGCGTGGCCGGCCTTTTACAGATTTGGAACAAGCAATTAGCTGACCACCTCGGTATTAAAGAAGAATTGAATGATTCTACAAATAATGCCCATGACCTTTCCTCCCACTTAAGCGGCGAACAAGGGAAAGCCCCCGTTACACCAATTGAAAAGCTACAGGAGAAATACCTGAAGTATTTACGTATAATTTCTACCACAAAACGGGTAGTGCTTCTGATAGATGCGCTCGATCGATTTGAACCTACCTCCCGTGCCCAACACTTGAGTTGGCTGCCTTCGCCGATGCCCCAAAATATCCGCTTACTCCTCACCTCCATTACCGGTGCCGAACTTAAGGCGGTGCGATACCACAAAGGCTTAACAGTAAAAAACATTGATATATTTACTACAGCAGAAGCCAAAGAAATGCTGGATTCTCTATGCCTGCGGCAACACAAAACCCTGCCCGTAAAGATTGAGAAAATTATCCTCGATAAGAAACGTGCCGATGGACAATCCGCTACATCCAGTCCTTTGTGGCTGAGTCTGGCTGTGAACATGCTGATGGCTATTGATCAGGATGATTTTGAAAAGATAAGCAAGTTAGAAGGCAGCGGCAGCGAGCAAATAGAAAAATATCTTGATCGCATAGCAAACGATTTCTCACCGTTGCCTGGCCCCTTGTTTATCAGTTTAACCAAAAAGGCAGGTGTTGTGTTTGGAACATCTTTTACAAAAGACGTATTTGATTACATAGCCATAAGCCGCAATGGGTTGCGTGAAATGGACTTGAAAAATCTTTTACCTTATAAGGCATGGGATTCTTTGCAGTTTGCCAACCTGCGCCGATGGTTTAAAAGTCATTTGACTTTAAGTGGGGAGGGGATGCAATGGAACATAGGACATAATACCCTGAAAAAGGCATTATTAAATCACTTACCAGATCAGGCAAAGAAAAAACTACACAACTCAATTGCAGAGTATCTGATTAAATTGCCGGATTCTGATAAGTTAAAAGTTACTGATTCTGTGTTCCATTTAATGGAAGCTAATGAGAAAGAAAAGGTCATACAATATTATGCTTCTGATTTGAATGATGAGTCAGTGGCCGAAGCCAGTAAAAGCCTTGCTGAAATTGCTATTTATGACAACATAGGGTTAGAAATCATTTCTTCACTTCCGAAATTGGTGGTAAATGATGACAATCTATTGAGAGACCTTTCCCTGAAATATATATTCCCCTTAAATAACATCTTAAAAACGGATGGGAACTTAAATATTAGGTTGAGTATTCTATCCCGTCTTTCTGAAATTATTAATCGGGAATATTTTATGATTAATAAAAAAGCCGAATTCACTTTCAACAGTAACATTAATTTCGAAGAATTAGGAATAGATTATGAGAAAAAAGGGGAAATAGAAGGTTCTGTTCTGGCTTTTAGCAAGAACGATACTAAATTATTTTGGAAAGCCACTAAAATCAGTTTAGATGCTGCTCTCGGACAATTACTCCAAGAGGTAGGTAAATCAGGAGAAGCATTACAGTATTTTGACTCTATGGAATCTGATGTAATGTATGACTCATCTATAAATGAAACTGAACCCTATAAGATCACTCGTGCCATATCGTTGGGAAATATTGGCTCTATTCATCTGTCAATGGGTAATAAAAAGGAAGCATTAATTTGTTACGAAGAATGCTTTAATATTTATAAAAACTTATATACTCATAATCCAAGTGACAAGTCTATTAGAAATGGATTTGCTGTCTCCAACTTAATGTTAGGCGATTTTTATAGATTTATTGGCGTAACAAAATCAGCGTTAGAGTATTATTTAAAGAGTAACAAACTGATGTCTGCACTTTTAACTTCTTACCCGAATGATGAATCTATCTTAGCAGGCTATGCGGCATCAATGGAAAGGCTTGGATTCATTTATGAAGAAATCGGAGAGTTCGAAGAGGCGCTTAAGTTCTTTACAGGTGAAAACAAACTGTTTAAGTCCTTATACCAGGGTGACCCTCGTAATGTGAAGCACAAATTAGGTCTTGTCACTTCTTATGATAAAATGGGCGATGTATATAAATCAATGAACCACCTTGATGAAGCTGATAGAATCTATAAAATAAATGCAGAAATCGCCAGTGAATTATACAAAAATAACCAAAGTAATGAACTTTATAAAACCTATTTCGCTAATTCCTTTGCGAAATGTGGTTCCATAAATTTCCGTTTGAATAAGCTAGAGGAATCTGCAAATAATATCCTGAAGTACAACAACTTAATGCGTGAAATTGTTGATGTAAACCCTGGCAATTTATTGGCAAAAAATGGTTTGGCCAATTCCTATCGGAAGCTTGTCGAGATTTACATAAAAAAAAATAAATTAAATGAAGTTTCTAAGTGTATTACTGAAGCAATAAGACTATTCACAAAGTATTTCGAATCAGACCCACAAATAAATGACAATGTAAACAATTTAGGTCATTTGTACGCACTATTAGGAGACTATTATACTACTATTGGGAAAACAGAGGAAGCTCTTATAGCATATAATAAATATAATAGCTTTTCCGAAAAAATTAATAAATCCACACCCGAAAGCAAATTAAGCAAAATCAATTTAGCTATTTCGTATGAAAGATTAAGCTCAGCTAACCTACAAGATAATAACATTGAAAACGCCATAAAATATGCAAAACTTGAAATAACTATTTATCAAGAGCTTTATGACGACGATTCTCTTAATTTCGATGAAAAGATCAACCTGGCTAATAAAGTTGGTGCCTTAGGAGATCTTTGTACTCAAAATAGTCTTGTCCAGGAAGCCCTTGAGTATTTTTTATATGCGGAAAAGATATTTATTCCACTTATAGAAAAAGACTTAGCGAATGAATCATTAAAAGAAAGCCTTGCCAAAATATACAGCAGAATAGGATCCAACTATGAATCTTTAAAAAATATTGGAGAAGCCATTAAGTATTATAAGCATTTGCATGATATATGCGATATACTATATCAATCTAACTCTTTCAACGAAATTGGTTCTTTCGGCATAGTTTCTTCAGCAGAAAGATTATCAGCTTTATACGAAGGAAATGGCCAGATTAGCAACGCAGTTATTTATTATAATAAATTGAAACAATTACTTACGAAAGATAAAAAAAACAATAACAATGACGTTAATTTCAAAGCTCAACTTGCTGGTCTGGATGAAAAAATTGCAAATATGCATGAATCTCTTGGCAATTATAAAGAAGCGCTCATCTGTTATGAAAATTTCTATAATTTCATAAAGCCAATTTTTAAGGAAAATAGTAATAATCCTGATACAAAAACTGGTTTTGCCGCTTTGAATGAACGATTAGGGGTTGTGAACCAATTGATTGGAAATCAAATAAAAGCATTGTCATATTTCGAAAAGTTTAATGAACTTTGTTCGGAACTCTATGATAATAACAGGAAAGATTTACAGGCTTTTCAGGGATTAGGAATTTCTTTTTACAGGCTCGCAATTATTTATAAAGAGATAAATAATGATACCAAAGGCCTGGAATGCTTCAGAAAATTCAAGCAAATTTTCCAAATTCTTGCTTTAACATTTCCAAATAATCCTGAATTTAACCATTGGATCAGTCAAGAATATAAAACCCCTACTCAATTTCATGATAATAATTCTGAAGGAAAAAACAAGCCTTACCAACAACAGAATAATTCTACCATAAAAAAAGAAGAGCAACAGACAAATAGAATTTCAAATGATCTTGAAAACTATCAAAGAAGATTAAATGAACTAATTGAGAAAGAGAATAGCATTAGAAAAAGGGGTTACAATCCTGATGAATTTCAGAAAAACATAGGCGATCAGGCTTATATCCTTTCAAAAATGGGCAGATATAAGGAAGCATTGCAGAACTATCAGACACAGGCGGAACTATGCGCTCGCAATGGTCTTAACGAAAATTATGCCGACAGCTTGCTCAGCCAGGCGGAAATTCTTGCTGATCAACTTGGAAAAGTAAAGGAAGCAAAAAGCCTGCTCAAAGAAGCTATCCAAGTTGCTGAAGAATATAAACTAGAGAAAATCAAGTTAGAAGCGATCAGGATGTTTCAATCATTGAAATGAACCATAAATACACATCACGAAGAAGCTTACAGGAGGTACGGCCAAGTCGACATCCCGGATCATTAATTCTGATGAAATATTTTTTATATTTACAAATAACCCATATTTAACCTTCATTTTTCAGTTACAAACAAACCTTATTAAATTCTGATCCAAAACCAAGATCAAAGACATTTACAGTCAAACGCTATACAATACAAATCAACATCATGGGAAATAAAAACAGAATTCTTGTCACAGGTGATGTAACCAGAGATCATTATTTCCGTCTCGGACAACGATTTTATTCTGATTCATCCGCTTCTATCAGTGGAACATCCTATTCATGGATTAACGGAGGGGCCGGGCTTGTCCATCAGTTTCTCACAGCCTTTCATCCAAAAGAAAATGCAGATTTCGGGTTGGACTTGAAAATATTCGACCACTTGCCAACTCAGAACAACAGTTATGCTACGGTATCCGAATTTATAGAAGGAAAAGAAATCAAGGAGAAAAGATGGAGGATCTCCGGGCAGTTTGGCTTCGGCAAGATGGAAGGGACAATAGATTATAATACCTTCCATCCATTAAGTACAATAGAAGGCTATGATATGGTTATCCTGGATGACGCAGGAATGTCGTTCGGCTCTCAAATCAATGAGAAAAAAACATGGTCATTCCTTTCTGAATTGAAGAAAGAAGATGGAGTAAATGTACCCCGGGTTATCATTTGCAAAAAAAGTGGTGATCTTCAGAAAGGTGATCTTTGGAAGGAACTTCTGGAGCTTTCAAACCAAGATAAGATCAAGCTGATCACTGTTGTATCGGTCAACGATATCCGCAAACTTGAAGCCCGTGTATCACGGGGGATATCATGGGAACAATCAGCGTTGGATCTGATACACGAACTTCATACAAAAATCGCCCTCTCGGGACTTTTAAAAAGTCGGATACTTGTGGTCACTTTCGGATCATCCGGAGCCATTCTGGTTTGCAGGAAAAGCAATAATCAGGAAGTTTCCAGAATCTTTTTTGAGCCTGATTCACTTGAAGGAGAAACCGAGGCAAGGTATCCGGGGACCATGATTGGATGTATGTCCTGTTTTACAGCTGCATTTGCCGCCAGTCTCGACCTTTCGAACCCGAATAAAGATTATTTTGCGGACGAGGCGGCAATAAAAGGATTGGCATCTGTTCGTGGATTCTATGAAACAGGTTATAAACCGATTGACGACACTATTCACCTCCCGTTGGATCAAATTGTTAACGCTACCGACAAAAATATTCTAAATTACACATCAGCTTTTATTCCCCCATTTATTGAACCATCGAGGTATCTTCAAACACCCTGGACCATCATGATGGGAAATCATATCGATCCCTCTTTCTCCTCCAGTAAATTTCCTGGTCCGATGTTTGAACTCGCCAGGATGGTTGTCACTCAAGGGAGATGGGTTCTTAACAATGTGCCCTCGGTCAGTATGGGAAATCTGTTTACCGTTGACAGGAATGAGATTGAAGAGTTCAGGAATATCAAGTTGCTCATTGAACAGTACCGCGAGAAAAGAGATGTCAAAGTCCCCCTATCGATAGCGGTATTTGGTATGCCCGGATCTGGTAAATCATTTTCTGTCAAACAGATAGGAAAAGGGGTCTTAGGGAAGGATGTACCAATCCTTGAATTTAACCTTTCTCAGTTCGATGGAGCAGCTGACTTGATCGGGGCATTTCATCAGGTTAGGGATGAGGTACTGAAAGGTTCGACACCGTTGGTTTTTTGGGATGAATTCGACTCAAAAAAGTACTTTTGGCTGCAATATCTTTTGGCACCCATGCAGGATGGAACTTTCCAGGAGGGACAGGTAACGCATACAATTGGGAAATGTATCATGGTCTTTGCTGGTGGGACAAGCTATAAAATGGAGTTTTTTGGCGAATTTGACGGAGATAGAATAAAGGAGGATGATTTCAAACTCATGAAAGGTCCGGACTTTAAAAGCAGGATAAATGGATATATCAATATCATCGGACCAAATCCGGGACTTTATTACAATAAAGCAACAAAAGCATGGGAAGTGGATCCTGGTGACCGTTGTTTCCCGGTACGAAGGGCGCTTTTCATCCGGTCAATACTTGGTTTGAAGGATAATGAGGCACTAAGCATTGACTGGGGTTTGCTCAATGCATTGATCAAGGTTGATAAATTCAAACACGGATCAAGGTCTCTCGAAAACATTCTTAAATATTTAAAATACAGTGCGAATGGGAAACCGATCCTGAGGTCGGGACTTCCTTCCAACTCCATTATCAGCCTTATGGTTGAAAATAAGGAGCGATTCCTCGGTTTGCTGAATGAAAATCTTATTGATGAAGAACATGCCTTTGCAATTGCTGAAGCGATCCACTGCGCCTATCTAGATCATGCCAAGACCATGAACCCGGATTATGCAAAAGAATTCAACATGTTGCCTGTATTCATCAAGGCAAGCAATGTGGCTGCAGCGTTGCGGATCCCGAAAGTCCTGGCAAAAGCCAGATTAAGAATGGCGGAAAAGGGACATTCGGATTCTTTATCAAAATTGGATTACGAAACTGTGGTTAATAAAGATAGTCGAAAGATACTTGAAAAGATGTCGGCTGAGGAGCATCAGCTATGGATGGAATTTTATGATCAAAACGACTGGAAATATAGTGAGAACCGTATCGATTACCTGAAACTTCACAATTGTCTTGTCCCATATAATGACCCCAGACTGAATGAATCAGAAAAAGACAAAGATAGGTCACAGGTTTTAAAGTATTGGGGAATACTTGACAAGGCCGGTTTTTGCATTGTACCTGAATAGAAAACCAATAAAACTAAAGGTTTCATTAGATCAGTCATGGACACAACAGGTAAGATCCCGTCATTATCCATGGAATCCACATCCGCTTCTCCTGATAAATATTTGTTGAGAATCGGAATAACAGGACATCGCGTTCTTGATGACCCTGCTTTGATAACAAACAAACTATCAATGGTTTTCCGGCTGATAAAATCCCGGGCAGAGTTTCTTCAAAAAAACCAGAGACAGGATTGGTATCCCTCTGATCTCATGACATCCGAAGGAACAAGTTTTCACCACGAAACCATCAGGGAGAACAAGGACGATTTAGCCGGTAATGAAACGGAATGCAAGCATTTTGGCAAAGACCATCCAATAGAATATTTAGTCATATCATCCCTCGCAACCGGTTCCGACATGATAGCTTCTAGGTGTGCCTTGGAGATTCTGAATGCAAAGCTGGAAGTAATATTACCGTTTTGCATTGAGGAATACCGGAAAGATTTTACCGAAGCCGAACTGGCAGAGTTCAACGCGCTACTGGAAATTTCCGGCCACATTCCGGAATTCGATTTCGAGAGATACCCTCCCCTATCAGATAAATCAGCAGGTTACCTGTTGGCAGGCAAAAAAGTGGTTGAAACATCCGACATCCTGGTGGCTGTTTGGAACGGGAAACCAGCGAAAGGAACAGGCGGAACAGCCCAAGTCGTTGCACATACCCTGGAGTCTTGTCATCCTGTAATTTGGTTACATTCAATAAATTGTGATGATCCTCCGAAAGTAATGACGCGGGTTTCCTCGAAAAATGATCGTGAAAGCAAAGTAAATATCATATCTTTTGTATGAAAATAAAATTACACATTGATCCTTATCATACATCATGAGACTACATGATGAATAAAATAGAAAATCAAACAAAATATTATAGAATTCTTGCTGATTACTTCAAAAGCAAACCTTTGTATCTGGATCAACCCACCCAGAAGAAACCTAACATCCGCAAACTTGTTGAACAGCCCTGGCGGCTAACCAAGGGAGAAATGTGGAATCTTACATTTAATCATAAAAAAATTAAAGAAACATGAAAATATTTATTAGTTATAGTTTTAAAGAAATGTCAAAGATTAAAAATCTTGGCCTTCTTGATTCATTATCAAATTCGAATCCAGCGAAACATCCAATTCAAACAGGACTCCAATTAAAAGATAACTTGGTTAGAATATTACGAAAACAATTTTGTGCAACAGTTTTTGATTATTTTACTGATTTTGATGTGGATTTTGGTTGGCAATATTATAAAGAACAATTGAATCAATCCGAGATTGTTGTTTTTCTTCTGGGAAAGTCGTTATCAAAAGGCCAACAAAAGGAGTTTGAGATTATAAATGAGAAACGAAGGGCAAACATATTGAAAGACCAGAAACCTTCAATATTTGTATATAACATTACTGATAAAAACCATCCACATAAAATTGTTGCAAGTTATAAAACACTTTGTGAAAAGGCGGGAGGAATAATTCAATTCAGTGATTTTTTTACATCTAGAAATTCTCTTTTTAAGCATGTCGGAAAATGTTCTGATGGTTTGCCTTATGATCCGTATTTGTTTGATTACGAGAAGACAATTCTGAATGTCTATAATAAAATATATTTCTTTAATACCATAAAACCCGAATTTGTAAAATCGAATTTTCATACAGAATATCTTAGGGAAAAGGATAGAATTCAAATGATTGTAAATAATGGTTTTCCGGAGGAATGGCCCCAAGTTAAGACCAATGGACTGTTCACAAATGTGAAAAATAGAATGCCCAATCTTATATTAGACAAAGTTGGAAAACCAAGAGATTTTAAAACAAATAGGGTTATGTGTGATTCACTTACAAAATCTCATTCAGAATTTGAGTATTTGAAATGGATAGACCCTGAAAAAGATAAAATAAATCGAGAGATGTTTTACTGTCCACTTAAAACTGAATTTACGTTTCCTGAAGCAGGTCCGAGAAAAGAAATTGTTTCTCCAATCTCTATAATTAGAAAGAATGGAAACAGTAAACAGCCAAAAAAATTCAGAGTAGGAATTGTTGTTTCAGGAGGAACTGCTCCCGGTATTAATGCTGTAATCAATGGAATTGTTCAACGCCATTTTCTATACTATGATTCAGACCCTTTTAGGAATAGTTATAAAAAAGATGAACGTAAGAATCAGAGTTCAAAATACGACCTTGAAATTATCGGGTTTAGGCAAGGGCTTTCACCCTTAACAACTGAACCTGAACAATTAGATCAGGATTTTTTTGAAGAGTACACTAGATTATTGTATGATTCAAGGGATAGGAAGGATAGTGATATTAGCAGAAGTAGTGAGCGTAAGTACAGAGTTACATCAAAATACATTGATAAGCAAGGTAGCATTTTAGAAGTTGGCCGACATGAAGATTTAATTAATAGCACACAAAGACTTAAATTGCTGAATAACATTCTAACCAACTTGAAAAATAACCAAATAAGAATATTGTATATTATTGGAGGTGAGGGTAGTATGAAAGCAGCGCGGGCACTGTCACAATTAGCTGATAATAATAAAAATGTTTATAATGAACTTTCAATAATTGCCATACCTAAAACTATTGATAATGATGTTCTTTGGATATGGCATACATTTGGTTTCCAATCTGCGGTAAATAAAGCAACTGAATTTATTGATACAATTAGTTATGAGTTAAATGCTAATAACAGGATTGGTGTAGTACAGCTGTATGGTTCCTTTTCGGGTTACGTTGTAAGCCATGCAGTTCTTGGATCCAAATCAAATACCTGTGATATGGCAATTATTCCTGAACTGGATTTTTCAATAAAATCAGTTGCAGAACGAGTCAATGAAAATTTACAAAAATATAAAAAATCTATGGTGGTAATATCTGAAACGACATTTCCTGTTGATATTCAGGATCATTATGAAGGTGAAAGTTATCATCTTTCAGAATATGAAAAAGGATTAATTAAGAAGGCAATTGAAATTTACAACGAAGGAAAAAGCAGAGTTGCTACAAGAATTCTAATTGAAACATCAGGAAATATTGACAATCAAGGAACCAAGCTTTCTATCGAAAACGAAGAAGGGAGAAAAGAACTTCAACGCAAATACTACATCGGAAAAAGCTATAAAGACCTGAGCCATGCAATTTTAAAATTGATTGCCAATTATCTTCAATCGAATTGTACTGGGAAACCGCATGGATCTGAAGTGTTAATATGTGAACCTAAACATCTTATAAGGGATGTTCCCCCAAGTCCGATCGATATCATTTTCGGATCAAGGTTAGCCACATTAGCTGTTGACAATGCATTGGCAGGGTATAAAGATTTTATGATTAGTCAATGGTTGACTGAATTCTGTTTGGTACCTCTGGAATTGGTTGTTCTGGGTTGTAAAAAAATACACAAGGATGGAATATTTTGGAAATCAGTGATAGCCAAGACATCACAACCTGAAAATTTGCTTTGATGGCGTGAAGAACGATTGTGTGAGGAATTTTGTGTAAACCCTAACTGCATTAATATCCCGGCATCAGCCTTGCTGTTTATGCAGCCTCTATCCATTTTATCATCCTTCGTATGTAAAAGTGACGATAGTCCCTTCCGTGAGGTTCATATGGTCCATTGCTTCAAAAAGACAATCACATTGTGTTCCCTGTAAAACAATCCAAGTCAACTCTCTTACTCAATCCATAAATACCTCAAAGATCAGATCATCTGCATCTTAAATTCACTCCTTTGGGCATTGGCACGGAATTGGCATTAAACGGCCAAGGTCATTACGATCCGTAATAACTAGAAAACACCTTGGCAAGAATGTCTTACGCACTGATAAACCACAGCAATGGCATACCACTTGTTTTTCAAAGGCAAGCTGTGATGGAAAAAAATTGCATCCACCCGATCGAGAAAAGTAATGGTAGTGGATCCCTTGAAGGGTGATTTCTAATTGGCCTATGATCTAAAAATAAAATATCGTATATGTCAAAAATCTATTATTACATCAACAAAGAAAAAGGCCGGTTACAAAGGACCTCCATTGAAAAAGATGAAAAATTTATCTTCCTGGGAGATGAATACTCCAGAAATGTACTCATATCTGCGAAAGTGATAAAGTGGTATCTGTGTGACGATCACCATATCATCCGACTGTTAGAGGACCAGTATGGACGGCTGTTTTACAATTCCTGGTTTGAAGACTTTAACTTTGGCGGCGGACCGGACTTTGTGGATGAGACTTTTAACCTGGTCAAAGATGAGGAAGAGGCTGACAGCATGTTTGACGGCAAATATTCCATTTTCCGGGGGAATGGGCACATCCCTTATGTTTATATGTCGGAAGACGATTCATTTTATGCCATCGAAAATGTTGATGATGAACTTGAAATTAGCCAAAAATAGGAACACTGAATGGTAATGTTTGCAATGCACTGTAATCAATTAGATATCAATGGTCTATCAGAATTAAACTATTCAAATGAACCTCAAACTATTATCCTTTGATCCCCCGAAAAAATCACGCAATGTCGTCAAGATAATAGGCATCGGCAAAGAGGGAACCAATATTGTCATGTATCTGAATGAATTATTTATCTGTGGTGTAGAATTGTTTACCTGTGACCCTGATGAGACATTGAAAAGTGTAAAACCATTCAGGAAAACAAAGAATACCTTTATGTTCCCAATTGATAACAACATAAATGAGTGGGCTGATGTAAACATCCCTTTTTCATTAACCGATCATGTGAATGCAACACGCGAAATATTAAACAATGGCTCAAAATTATTGATCATTATTGCCTGCTTTCAGGAAACAACCGATTCAGTATATTCAATCAATTATGCTAAACTTTCCAGGGAATTAGGTATTCTGACACTGGCCCTTATAGGTATTATGGGCATTCCGACACAACAGCAATGGGGTCCTTTACTAACACTTGATCCAAAACAACTTGAACAGTTTACAGACAGTCTGCTTCTGATCAATTTTGGGATTTTGTCAAAATTTCAGAGTACATCATTTTTTAATGACATGAAAGTTGGATCCTGGATTCTGGCACAGGCAGCCAAAAGCATTTCGGAACTTGTCACGGTTGTGGGATATATCTGCATGGACTTTGAGGATATTCGAAAAGTTATGCAAAACAGTGGCCTCTGTGTTTTGGGAATGGGAACGGCATCAGGTCATTCAAGAGCCATACGCGCAACTGAAGAGGCGCTGCATTCCCCATTGCTCAATGGATATGACATAAATGAATCAAATGATATTCTGCTGTATTTTTCCTCCGGCCATGAAGAGATTACCATGGATGAGATTTATGAAGTCACGGAATTTCTTAAAAAAAGCGCCACCATTCCACGCGACCTTTTGTGGGGAAATGGTTTTGACAGAACCTTGGGCGATGCAATCAGGATCATCATTTTTGGAACAGGAATCAATAAATTCTATACAGATCGCAGGGCTACTCCAACCATCAGTTTTTTATGACAGGATCGTAAATCTTATGATTTTTATGAGGAGCATTGTCACATTTTCAGGTAATAGGATACTATTCGGAATAAGCATGATTAAGATGCACATTCATTTAAAACATTGAGCAATGAGGACTTTAATGAAAGTCATGTATCCGGCGCTTTGGGGACTTCTTTTATTCGTTGGCAACCCGGGTGAGACCCAAACCATGAACGGCTGCTACATCGGAGCCTACCTGGGTCGCGGGGCACCGGACAGCAGTTACAACTCGCCTGCTGCTTTCAATGCTATCAGCGGGAAGAACCATTATTGTTTCTCGCGTTATATTAACGCAGGAGATGATAACGATCTTCTGAACTCTGGACATTGGCAATGGGCGGATACACTGAAATTGGCTGGGGCAAATCCGGTCTTTTTTCTGATGCCTTTCGGGGGTTTGGGTAACTATGCCAATGGGGCAAGGGATGCGTCACTAGAGCGATTTGCTGATTCATGCGCGGGCCTGGATGGTCCGGTATATCTAGTGTTTGGGCATGAAATGAACGGCTCATGGAATCCATTCGGCGGCACAGCATCAGATTATGTGAGCGTATTTCAGCATGTCAGTTCGCTGATGAGGCCGTTAGCACCGAATATTCGTATGTGCTGGGTGGCTATACAAGCATATGGTCAGAATGCCTATCTACCCTTCTATCCTGGCGACAGTTTCGTGGATTGGGTAGGTCTGAACCTTTATGACCGGGACTATGATGAGAATAACCAATTCTATGAAAACCAGCTTGATTCTGCAAGTAGTTATCTGGATTTTTACCATACATTTTCCGAAGGTAAAAACAAACCCATGATGATTGGGGAAAATTCGCTGTTTGACCCTAACCGGGATCCTACTCTTTCAGGGCAAAGATTGCCTCTTTCCAATACACAGCAGTCAGCAGAGAAGAATGAGTGGATTGCATCACTCTACAACAAGGATTCCCTTCAATCGAAGTATCCGAACCTGAATATGATCATCTTCTTTAATGTCAGGAAACATGAAGAGGGCTTCAGCAGCCTTACCCACAATTTCGAGAACCTTGTCGCCGACTGGAGAATCCCCTTTGATTCAGGTTATAACATCTATTCAGGATTGATCCAGGATAACTATTTCATTGGAGCTACCCCTGCCGGTATAGAGGAGCAGGAAACATCGGGAGTGGGAAAAAGCCGGCTGAAAATCTTCCCGAATCCCTGCCATTCAGTTGCACAAATTGAATATTCCATTTGCGGGGAAAGCGGATATTCCATATCATTGAATGATCGGAATGGTAGGCAAATCAGGATACTCAAAGAGGGAATGAATGAGAAGGGTCACTTTGCAATGAAATTTTCGGTTGACACGCTGGCGCCTGGAGGCTATGTAGTCAGGTTGCAAACAGCACTGGATGACTTTTCAGTGGTTTTTGTGAAACCGGATTGATGAAATCTTAGATAAATAATCATTCGACTTTCCGGAAAAGAGTTGATCGTCGGACATGAGCTTCACATAGGCATTATCTCAATTTCATAAAAGACCCGTCACCATGTTCGATACAATCGCGGAAGGTTATTGAGTTTGCCGGGTCATCCGAGAATCCTGCTCTTTCAATGATTCTGACTGGTGTGTGGCTCACGATCTGATTTTAGCCTTTGAGGGACGCAGCAGCCAGGATGGTACGGTGGAGCAAGAATGGGCCACCGATGGCTTTCCTGTCGCTTCCTCTCTCCTTGCCGATCTCGAAGAGCGGATCGTACTTTTCAGCATATAGATTGTTTAGGGTTGAGGCAAGACTGGCGCCGGCTGCCGGACTTACTTTATCTCTGATGTACCTGTCAAAATATGGCTGGTTTATGCCGGTATGCATCCACAGGTGATTTCCATATTGCCAGGCAACCCGGAAAATGGATCCGTTCTCCTGTAGAAGGGCTTTTATATCTCCTTCAATCTCAGGACGGTATCCCATACACCTGTATTTTGAATTAAGATACCCGACCTCATGATTGTCGGTTAGCAAAATGACCTTCTCCGGATATTTCAGACGGAATTCAATCACCTTGATAAAGTTCCTCAGAATAGTCTTATCTTCGAGATCATAGGAATCGACATAATCCCCAAGGAAGATGATCTTGTCATAGTTATCCTGATACACTTTCTTCCAGGCATCCAGCCCGTGCAAGTATAGTAATGATTTTCATACTCACATTCTTTTAAACACTGTTTACAAAATGGCAGCTCATCAATTCAAACGGAAAAGTTAAAATCAATTTTCCGGAGTAGGGTTCTGTATTGAAAAACCCGTGCCTGTGTACCCTGAGTGTCTTGCAATACAGGGAAAAACCTGGTAAAGCTGCCCGGGTGATAGAATTGTCCCACCTCCCGGGCATTTAACAACAAGCGTTATTGTTCTTAAAACCTCACACTCACGCTCACATTGGTAGGCGAAATTCCAAAGTCCAGTCTTGGCTGAATGGAGGAACTTGTCTTATTTTTCGAATTATACAGATTAATGGACTTTTTGAACTGTTTATTACCAATTATTTCAAATGGTAACGATACTATTACCAAACCTGCTCCGACTAAAGTGGGGATCAAACCTAAAGAGGAGTTGGTCGAGGTACTTTTCCCATTGTTAATTTTCTCAGCCTCATCTACTCTTGAAGCAAATCGAACAAGTACCCCGGTCAGCACTGATGCGGTCCCGACACCAATTAAAACCGCACCGATGGTTAAATTTGTTCGTGATTTCCTGTACATCCCTGCACTTCCTGGATCATTCTTCAAGATGTATTTTAATTCCTTCTTTGATAGCTGCTTGTCATCCTGGTAGAATTTTTTTTTGAGGATGACAATCTGACCATTGTTTTGGGAGAATCCCGTAAACACACTGAATACGCATAATAGCGTGATTGCAATTGCTTTTTTCATTGTTTTAAATTTAATTGTTAATAAAATATTTAATTGAGGTTTATATTTCATCACAACAGGATTAAAATCCCAGAAGATAGGGGTACCTGATCAAATTCATCAGTTTTCGTCTCTTGTTTATCAGGTCT
>JALNWE010000061.1 GCA_023231065.1 Bacteroidales bacterium | reverse complement strand
TCCGGTGCTGGGTTGATAAACAGTAATGGTCAACGTCCCTGTGATGGGTTCCGGCGTGTTGCAGGAAGGAAGGACAAGAAACCCGGCAATCATGATTACCGTAGTAATAAAAAGAAGTTTTGTTTTCATGGGATAACGTTTAGGAAATTAGATAAGCAAATATAGTTTATTCTGCTTTTGTAACCAAATAACTATTTCTACGTCTTAATGCTCTGTAAAAGGTTAAAATCATTACTTTTGAGCCTGCTTATATGAAGCCAACAACCATTGAAAAAAAATTCTGTATGATGTTTTTGCATCGATTGTATTTTTGGTCATTGACCTTTATTCTTTTCCTGCTTCTTTCGGGGGGAGGAACAGTACAAGCACAAAAAATATGGACATTGGAGGATTGTATCAACTATGCCCTGGAAAACAACCTTGATATTCAGAAACAAATACTGATGGTCGAATCCAATAAAAAAACCTTGTTACAAAGCGCCCTCAGTATGTTACCCGACTTAAACGCCAATGGGACCAATGTGTGGAATTTCGGGCAAACCATCGACCAGTATACCAACACCTTTGCCACCAATACCGTGCGCTCCAACAACTTTTACCTTCAAAGCGGAGTCACGCTGTTCAATGGTTTACAAAAAATCAACACCCTGAAAAAGAATCAGATCAATGTCCTTGCCAGCAAATATGATCTGGATGTCATGAAAAACAACATTTCATTGGCAGTTGCAGGATATTACCTTGATATTTTATTCAACGGGGAATTACAGGAAGTAGCCAAGCAACAATTGGCAATTACCACATCGCAGGTTGACCGTATTGATAAAATGGTCGCTGCCGGCGCATCAGCAAAAGGGGACCTTCTTAATATACAGGCACAAAAAGCGGCTGAAGAACTTTCTCTGGTGGAAGCCGAAAACAAGTTAAATATTTCTTATCTTTCTTTGCAGCAACTGATTGACCTGGAGGTTACCCACAACTTTCAGGTTGAAAAACCAGCCCTGAAACTGGTAGAGGCGCCCCAGGGGCTGATCACCCCGGAGGTTATTTATGAACATGCGCTGAAAGCAAGGCCTGAAGTTCAGGCAGCAGAGTTGCGCGTTCAATCCGCTCAAAAAACATTGGCTATTGCCAGGGGGACCCTCTACCCCAGCCTCACTTTTGCCGGATCGTGGGGCACTGGTTATTCAGGCGCCGCACAGGAGATCGACCCCACTATTGCGCCCGTAATTACAATGGAGAAAATAGGAATTACCCAGTTTTCGAGAGATACTGTTCTGGGTTATTACAGAAATTATTCAACGCGTATAACCTCTTTCAGCGATCAACTTCATCAGAATGAAAACCAATCCCTGGGATTTTATTTACGGGTCCCCATTTTCAATGGCTGGTCAAGCCGGAATTCCATAAGCCAGGCAAAAATTAACCGTTCCCAGGCCGAACTCGACCTGGGTATTAAAAAAAGGGATCTGCGTAAACTGATTGAGCAAGCTTATGCTGACGCGGTTGCTTCCCTTCAGAAATACAACTCTTCCGAGGAAAAAGTCACGGCACAGGAAGAATCTTTCAAATATACCCAACAGAAATTCGACGTGGGGATGATGACTTCCTTTGATTACAACAACAGTAAGAAAGATCTTACCAAAGCCCAATCCGATTTGCTTCAGGCTAAATATGATTTCATTTTTAAGACAACCATTCTCGATTTTTATATGGGGAATCCCATCCGTATCAATCGTGAGTAAATTGCATTAAACCTTTTATCCATGGCCATTAAAAAATCCAGAAAAAAAATGTGGATCATCATCGCCTCGGTAGTGGCGCTGGTTATCATAGTAATTATTGCCGTTAAGAAAGGGAGTGGTGATGAAGGGGTTAAAATCGCCACAGAAAAAGTGGTAAGGAGGACGATCATTCAAACCGTTTCTTCCAATGGCAAAATTCAGCCCGAAAAAGATATTAAAATCAGTCCTTATATCTCCGGTGAGGTGGTTGAACTTTATGTGAAAGAAGGGGAACAGGTAAAACAGGGGGATTTATTGGCGAAAATTGACCCGGAAATTTATATTTCCCAGTTCGATCAAAGCGAAGCAGCCCTCAATACACAAAAAGCCAACCTGGCCAATTCCAGGGCCCGGCTCGCCCAAATGAAGGCCCAGTTCGAAAATTCAAGGCTCACCTACGATCGTCAGGAAAAATTATTTCAGCAAAATGTAATCTCAAAAGCAGACTTTGACCAGGCAAAATCTTCGTTTCAGGTTGCACAGGCCCAGGTTGATGCTGCCGAAGAAGATATCAAAGCTTCTGAATTTATGGTTAAAAGCTCCGAGGCCGCATTAAAAAGGTCAAAAGAAGATCTTACGCGAACCGCCATTTTTGCCCCCAACGAAGGCACTGTTTCCAAACTCAGTGTACTCAAAGGCGAACGGGTAACCGGCGCTTCTCAGTTCTCCAGTGGCACCGAAATCATGCGGATCGCCAACCTCAATGAAATGGAGGCACAGGTACTTGTCAATGAAAACGACATCGTCAGGGTCTCAATGGGCGACACTGCTTTGATCGAGGTGGATGCATACCTGAACCGTAAATTTAAAGGAATCGTCACAGAAATAGCGACTTCCGCCAACACCACCGGGACAAGCGTTGACCAGGTCACAAACTTTAACGTTAAGATCCATATCCTGAAAGATTCCTACAAAGACCTTCTCGTTGGACAAGGTCCCGATTTTTCTCCTTTCCGTCCTGGCATGTCATGTACAGTAGAGATCCAGACCGAAATTGCAGAAAATGCACTGACCGTTCCAATCCAGGCTGTGACAACCCGCCTTACCCAGGATAGTCTTGAAAAATTGAAAGAACAGAAGAAACCGGTAACCGAAAATGAAGATAGCCGCGTGGAAATGGTAACTTCTCAGAAGAAAAACGAAAAGATCCAGGAATGTGTGTTTGTCCTCAATAAAGACCTTGCCAAAAAAGTAAATGTAAAGACCGGCATCCAGGATAATACTTATATTGAAATTCTTTCCGGGCTGAAAGAGGGCGATGAAATCATTACATCTCCCTTTACGGTTGTATCCAAGACCCTGAAAGATGGCGACAAAGTAAAAAAAGTCGATAAGAAAGATTTGTTCAGCAAGGAGAAATAGCACATGGCGTTGATTCTGTGTCTGGAAACCGCCACTGAAGTATGTTCTGTTTCCCTGGCATTGAATGGACGGATACTGGCCCTCAGGGAATCTTCCGGCCCCAACGTCCATTCGTCCCGGCTTACCCTGTTCATTGAAGAAGTAATGACCTCCGCGGCTCATCATCTCTCCGGGATCGATGCCGTGGCAGTCAGTATGGGCCCGGGTTCCTATACGGGGATCCGGATCGGGGTTTCTACCTCCAAAGGACTGTGTTATTCACTGGATAAACCATTGATTGCGATCCCCACCCTTCAATCCATGGCCCTTGGTATGAAAAATTCATTATCTGCCATCCATTATCCCTCAACTGGCCCCTCTTTGCTTTGTCCTATGATCGATGCCCGACGGATGGAGGTCTATACCGCGATTTATAATATGGAATTACAAACTGTCAGGGAAACAGAAGCGCGGATCATCGACGAAACCACTTTTCAGAAAAATCTGTTTACCCACTTTTTATTTTTTGCCGGAACCGGGGCCGCAAAGTGTAAATCATTTCTCTCCGGTTATCAAAATGCTTTTTTTCTTGAAGATTTTAATGCCTCAGCACAATTTATGGCTGCCTTTGCTGAAGAAAAATTCAATGGAAAACATTTCGAAAACATTGCCAGTTTTGAACCTTTTTACCTGAAAGATTTCATAGCCGGGAAACCACGGGTGAAAGGGCTGGTTTAACCCTACCGAACCATGGCCAATCCGTTATTATATTCAAGATTTCAAACCCGTGTTGTCAATATTGGCGATCTTCCACTTGGAGGGAACTATCCGGTACGCGTTCAATCAATGACCAATACCAATACCCTGGATACGGAAAGCACTGTGAACCAGATCATACGAATGATCAATGCCGGTTGTGAATATGTCAGGATCTCTACTCCAGGTTTAAAAGAAGCAGAAAACCTTAGGAATATCAAAAAAGAATTATCACGCAGGGGTTATAAGGCGCCCCTGATTGCCGATGTCCACTTTAATCCAAAAATCGCTGAACTGGCTGCCGCTATTGTTGAAAAAGTAAGGATCAATCCGGGAAACTATGCTGATAGAAAAACAGGTCGGGATGAAGCACCAAGGATGAAGGGCGCAGAATACGGGATACGGGAAGCGGGATGCGAAATACAGGATGCAAGATACCAGAAAGACCTGGAACAGGTTGCAGAACGGATCAGGCCTCTGATCAGGATCTGCAAGGAACATGGCGCTGCCATACGAATTGGCAGCAATCATGGTTCGCTTTCCCGTCGGATCCTTGACCGGTTTGGCGATACCCCGGAAGGGATGGTGGCGTCGGTCATGGAATTTGTACATGTTTTCGAAGGATATGGGTTTCATGATCTGGTACTTGCAATGAAAGCCAGCAATCCCAAGGTGATGATCAGGGCCAACCGTCTTTTGGTGGAGACCATGAAAAAAAATGGCATGAATTATCCCCTTCACCTGGGTGTGACCGAAGCCGGATCGGGTGAAGATGGCCGCCTCAGATCTGCTGTCGGGATCGGTAGCCTATTGGCCGATGGTATCGGTGATACCATCAGGGTTTCCCTTACCGAAAATCCTGAATTTGAAATTCCGGTTGCTTATGGTATTTTACAGGCTGCCGGAGCCAGGATCTCCCGAACGGAATTTATTTCCTGCCCTTCCTGTTCCCGAACGCTTTTCAATATTCAGGAGGCAGTGAAGAACATCAAAGCCCGCGCCGGCCATCTCCGGGGAATGAAAATAGCCATCATGGGATGCATTGTGAACGGCCCGGGTGAAATGACTGATGCCCATTATGGATACATCGGCGCCGGCAAAGGGAAAGTGACGCTGTATAAAGGCCAGGAACCGGTGAAAAAGAATGTTGATGAATCCGTTGCCGTGGATGAACTCATCAACCTGATCCGCGAACACGGAGATTGGATCGATCCCTGAAACCAGATCATACAGGGAGAACTATCCGGTCATTTCCCGTTCACAAAATTCGGGTTCACGATAACCTTCAGGCTTCTGGGGAGAACCTCGTATACAAAGGGCGTGTGCCCCAATGATTCTCCATCTGCTTCAAGATAAATTTTTCCGGTCGACCTGATCCTGATGACCTTCCCCCTTGTAGCGCTTACGATCGGGACTTCAGTGAGTTTCCCGTTGTAAAGTCTATGGGCATATCGGAATACGATCCATTTGGAGGCTTTTTTGATGAGCGTAAAATCGAAAAGGCCATCGTCGGGAATAGCATAAGGCACCTGTTTCATCCCTCCTCCATTGAATTTACAAATGCCGGCATTCATCGAAAAAATTTCTCCTTTAAACAGGATATGATCATCTATCTCTATCACCCCTTCCATGAATTTGTATTGAAAAAGACCGGCAAAAACAAAATAAAGATAAGTCAGCGGATTCCCTTTTCCCCTTTCTTTCATCATATTGGTCTTTTTTGCCACCAACGCATCGTAACCCATCCCGGCTACATTCATGAAATAGCGGATGGTCAGGTTGTTTTTTGCATAATAACTGATTTTTCCGACATCCTGTATGAAAGGGTGTTTTTGTTTTAAAATGTCAATTGCCTTTTTATAATCAAACGGGATGTCGAACATCCGGCACCAGTCATTGCCAGTCCCAACGGGGATCATCCCGAGGGTAATATCCAATGGGGAAATTGTCTGCTGCATAAAAATGCCATTCATTACTTCGTTCAGGGTGCCATCCCCGCCAACCACGGCAATATTCCGGTATCCGGCTTCAATGTTTTCAATGGCCAGGTAAATGGCATGGTCCCGGTGCGCGGTAAAAACACAGTGAAAATCAAATCCCTGCAATTGAAGATATTTATGGATTTTTGGCCATTCCTTTTCCCCCTTTTTAATGCCGGCATTCGGATTGACTATGAGAAGCCATTGAGCAGGGGAGATCAGTTGTGTTTCTGGCATATAAAACTGATTTGGATAAAAATCGAGCTGCAAGTTAATTGTTTTTGGACTAATTGTAATACCTTTATCCGTGAATAACAGATTTGTAATTTCCTCCTCCAAAGATTAAACTGAAATGGAAAAACGAGTTTTAACAATCATCGTGATTTTCTTTTTCTCCTGGTTCCCTGTTAATGCCCAATATAACAGCAGTGATAAATCCCTGACCTATTTCAACAAGACCGAGGGGGGAATTTCATTTGGAGTCGGATCCTTCAAAACCAACATCTACAATGGGATCCAAAAAAAGATCCGAAACGATGAGATTGTGATCACTTTTCAGACAATCAATGGCTTCAGGTATATGAACAAACTCAGTCTGGGGGTCAGCGTGGGGGTGGAAAAATGGCAAAATGGCCTGTTCTGGCCCATTTATGGATACCTGGGGTATGCCCTGAAGCCGGAAGGAAATACTTTTTTTGGTAATATTTATCTGGGATATGGCATTGGTACGCGATATTCCTCCACCTATTACGAACAAGGCAAGGGCGCCTTTGCCCTGAGCATCGGATTAGGATACCAGATGAATATTTCGAAAAAACTCCGGTTCATGTATGAGATCTTTTATAAATACCAGGCAGTGGAATCCACCTATTTCCGGATCAACGATGTGACCACCGATACGGGGACCATTCAGACAAAAACACCGGTTGACTATAAAGTGCCACTACATTTCGTGGGGTTCAAAATCGGTATTTGCTTCCCGTGAAAAACTCTTGCTGACATTTTATCTATAAAAAGGCCCTTTCTTTTCGTCCAAACAGGAAAAAAGAGTAAAAGAAGGCAAAAAATACCACGCCTGTTTGTGATTCAATAGTATCCTCGGTGATCATCGAAAGAAGGGAAATGATCAAAAGAATAATGACAAAATAGTCGCCCTGCCAGCGCTTCAGAAAGGGAGGATATAAAATCGCAAATAAGAACCAGAACAGGCCAAAAATTCCGAAACCTATCGTGATGGAGAAAAATTGATTATGCGATCTCCATCTTTGATCGGGCGCAAGTTTGGAATGCATTTTTTCATATTGCTTCTGAAAGGCCATGTTCATGTCACCTGTCCCTACCCCCATTAACCAGTTGTCACGGATCAATCCCAGCGAGGCTTTCCAGAATTCAAGCCGCTGCATCAGCGTTGAACCGGTAGGGTTACCTGTTTCCAGATAAGTATCATAACCATGCAGAAACTCATAAACCCTGCCCCGGATACTAAACTTTTTGAGGAACACAACATTGGCCACCCCTTTTTCGATCGCATCTATTTCAGAAGGGGTTAGCTTTCCAACAGCATCGGCATCTTTTCTCCAGCCCTTTGAGGTTAAAAATCGGATCGCGGTAAAAGCAATCGGTTGCTTTTTTTTATCCAGGCTGTCAAAAGGGATCTTACTTCGCTTGTTCCATGATGCCCGGAGTTCGTCCCGCTGAACATATAACCATACCTGATTCCCATTTTCGGTCAGCGACGCGTAAAGGTCGTGATCGTATTTATTCCCGCGTGAAGTATATTTTTCAAGCATGTTAATGTTGACCGGATTGATGGCATAATAATCATTGACCAATGCCCGGAAATAGAGAAAAATCACGGTTGATACAGAAACTATCAGGACAAGGAGACAGACCTTTATCCAGCCTTTCCGGGTTTTAACAATAAGTATGGGGAGCAGCGCCATCAAGGTCAGGAGCGAGATGGCAACACCGGTAAAGGACTGAGACAGGATCAGGTAACTCAGGAACCAAAGAACAAGCAGGATACAGATAATCCTGGCCCAAAGGGAAAAACCTCTTTGGATCAGGGAAAAATACAGCAATGAATAAATCCCGGTGGTGATCAGGAGCCCCAGGATAATATGGGATATGTTTCGCGAAACATCCCGGATATCAATGTATTGATTTGATTGAATAACCCAGGTATTATAAACCGAACGGACCAGTACCGCCAGGATAAATAAAAACATTAACCGGTAAAATCCTTTTTTATCGAAGGCTTCGGAAGTTGAGATAAAAAGAGGAAGGAGGAAAAGTGGCAGTTTGGTCCGAAGATCTTTGAAGGCATAATCAAAATCGGTGGTATAGAAAAGTCCTAAAACATGGAACAGTAAGATCGAGCTGAAAATCAACGCGGGTTTGTTCCGGTAGAACTGCACAAACCCCTTCCCGATCCCTTCCAATAAAATCCAGACTGAATAGGGCAGAAAAGTATATATTTTCCCGCCTTTCGAATGCCGTTGCAAACACAGTTTGAATTTACGCGTATCGAACCGCCCGACGATCCAACCACCGGCAATCAGGAACTGTCCCAAACTTTGCCCGAATTTTGAGAAGGGAAGAGATGCTATTATAATGCACAATGCCGCAATATAGTAGTACCGCCAGAATTGTTTCCAGGTCAGGTTCATGTGGTTTTAAGCAAAAATTTTAGCCCGGCCTTTGTTAATTTTGATCCTGAACACCCGGTAACTATCCGTGCCCCGTATATCAATCCGTTTGAGTTCAAACCGGTTCCGGATCGGCCAGGGATTTATGCGGTTACCAATTCTGAGGGCGAAATCAAGGCCGGCCTGTTCAAACAAACGGATAGCCGGGCCCTTTAAATCCGGGTCTTTCCCGGGATATCCCCCGTAAGGATAGGCTAAAACCCGCGCAAAGGGTATTCCGTAAAAATCAAGGGTTTCGCGACAATTTTTCAAGTCTTCCTCCATATCTTCAATGGCCATATCCCTGTAATTCTTATGCAGAAAGGAGTGAATCCCGAATTCTACCGGTTCATTATTCGCCAAATGTTTCAGATCTGCTGCCGCTAAAATCTGATCGTTCCCGTGGTCCCAGATATTCGTTTTCCCGATAAAAGCCACCGGGATAAAAAGGGTCGCCGAAAAGTTATATTTCTTCAGCGCCGGTAATGCCCCATCCCGGAAATTCACATAGGCATCATCAAAGGTGATAATGATGGTCTTTTTAGGTAAGGGATCTTTTTCTGCATCCAGGATCTTTAATTCTTTGAATGTTATTGTTTTATACCCTTTTTCCTTCAGGTACATGAAATGCTCATCCAGCTGGTCCGGAGTGACTGTCAATCCATCAGCCCCTTTTTCCGAAACTTTATGATACATGAGAATGGGAAGCCCATTGGGCGCCGGGATAAGGACACTGTATTCCACTACCAGATACCCAAGGATGAGCACACAAACTACACCCGCGATGATTAAATAGATCAACATGGTTTCTCTGTTAATTCAATGGTTTTGGCAATTTTGAGGGAAGCATAAACGGCAGCCAGGAATGACCACATAAACCCCTGATAACCATCCAAAAATCCCAGCTTGATGATATAAAAAGAAAAAAAACTTATGGGGAATTTTAAAGCCACCCAGCATTTTGAAAAGGATCTTTTTCTGGCATGATAACCTGCTGCGGCCTGAGAGGTATAGGTGTTTATTTTTTCGAGATGATGCCTGATGTCCCGATAGGAATAATGGATGATTTTACCCTGCATCGCGCTGAGGTTGCCTTTTACTTCAATGCCCTCATGGACCGGCGCTCCGGTAAAGCCTCCCTCTCTTCTGTCAAAAATCCGTAAATGATACTCTTTCCCAACGCCTCCATGTTTTAAAATCCGACCCATGAAAAACAGGGAAAAGGGAATCCGGAAACCTGAAACCTGATCGCGGGATGCGGGATGCGGAAGATGCTTCAGGTTTTCAACCGTCGGGTTTGTGGAAGAGGGGTGGGTGGATGGATTGTTTTCTGATCGGCAGAAAATTCCGAGGATCTCTTCTTTTAACCCAGCGGTAACCACTTCATCGGCATCAAGGGAGAAAACCCAGTCATTGACGGCTTGATCAACAGCAAATTGCTTTTGCTTTCCATATCCGTCGAAAGTACGATGAAAAACGCGACAGCCAAACTCCCTGCAAAGATCGGCAGTACGATCCGTCGAACCGGAATCGACCACCACAATTTCATCCGCGACCGGTTTTACCGATTCCAGACAACGGAGGATGTTTTTCTCCTCGTTCAGGGCAATGATAACTACCGATAATCGGGGCATTTTATTGTTTTTCGTCAATCGTAAACCGGTCCCAATCCATTCCAACGGTAATTGATTCTCGGTACAATTCAAGGTCCTGGCCTGAAAAAGTATGCGTATGGATAACCTGGACGCCCGGTTCAGCATAAAAGAGCAATAGCCCTTTTCCGTCAATCATCATCGAGTCACCGGAATGCAAGGTCCCATGACCATCCCTGCCAACCCGGTTAACGCCGACCACACATGCCTGGTTTTCTATGGCACGCGCCGGCAATAAGGTTTTCCATAAATAAGACCTGATGGCCGGCCAGTTGGCAAGATAAACGAGAAGGTCATATTCATAACTTCCATTTTGCCAGGTGTTTTTACTCCATACCGGAAACCGGAGATCATAACAGATCATGGGTAATATTTTCCATCCGTTGACCTGAAATATGCATTTGGTTTTTCCACCGGTAAAGATCTTGGGTTCTTCACTTAAACGGAAAAGATGCCGTTTATCGTATGTCGCACAATGGCCGTCGGGATACATCGCGATAAGACGGTTAAAAAAAGAATCCCCTTCGCGGATCAGTAAAGTTGCCATGATGACCGCTTTCTTTTCAGCTGCTTTTTCCCTTAGAAATGTGACTGAGATACCATCCATGGTCTCAGCACAAAGTCCGGGATTGATCGAAAAACCGGTATTGAACATCTCCGGCATGAGGATCAGATCGGTGGGCTCCTTGATCTGCCGGATTATGCGGTTGAACTGCTTCAGGTTTTTATCGACCTGTTCCCAGAACAGGTTTGTTTGAATAATTGAAACCTTTAGATCTTGCATAGCGCTAATTTTAAAATCAAGGTAAAATTAGAAATATATGCATTGTGGTTGGTAAATATTTTAATTTTGTCTCCGAAACCAAAAGAAATTTATCTATGCGAACAATTGATAATTATCATTTTAAAGATAAAAAAGCGTTGATCCGGGTTGATTTTAATGTGCCCCTGGATGAATCATACCACATTACCGATACTACCCGTATCGATGCAACTGTCCCTACCATCAAAAAAATCCTGAACGATGGAGGATCCGTTATTTTAATGTCCCACCTGGGCCGTCCAAAAGGGGGGCCTGAAGAAAAATATTCGCTTCGCCATCTCGTACCTTACCTGACTGAAAAGCTGAAGGTTCCTGTAAAATTTGCCGATGACTGCATCGGGCAATCTGCCAGGGACCTGGCCGCGTCTTTGAAACCAGGAGAAGTCCTGTTGCTTGAAAATCTCCGTTTTTACAAGGAAGAAGAAAAAGGCAATGAAGATTTTGCCCGTAAACTGGCCGATCTGGGAGATGTTTATGTGAACGATGCATTCGGAACAGCTCACCGTGCCCATGCCTCCACTGCAATCATTGCAAAATTTTTCCCGGTCGAAAAAATGTTTGGCTATGTCATGGCCAACGAGATCATTCATATCGATAAATGCCTTAAAGAAGCAAAACGTCCCTTCACGGCTATTTTGGGTGGCGCCAAAGTATCGACTAAGATTGAGATTATCAACCATCTGATGGATAAAGTTGACAATCTCATTATCGGCGGGGGGATGATGTTTACCTTTATCAAAGCCCTGGGTGGGGAAATTGGCGCTTCGATGGTCGAAGAAGATTATCTGGAATTAGCGAAAAATATTGTGGAAGGGGCGAAGTCAATGGGCGTTAATCTGTATCTGCCCCCGGATGCTGTATTAGCCGACACCTTTTCGAACGATGCCAATATAAAAACCGGCAGTGCATACGATATCCAGATTCCGTGGATGGGCCTTGATATCGGGCCTATGTCCTGCCAGAAATTCAAAACTGCCATTGAACAATCGGGAACAATCCTCTGGAATGGGCCTATGGGCGTATTCGAGATGAATAACTTCGAAGCGGGGACCCGTTTTGTTGCTGAAGCGCTGGCAAAAGCAACAGCCAACGGCAC
Source organism: Bacteroidales bacterium (assembly GCA_023231065.1). Lineage (GTDB taxonomy): Bacteria > Bacteroidota > Bacteroidia > Bacteroidales > FEN-979 > CAIVAT01. The sequence goes on along the minus strand of JALNWE010000061.1, from coordinate 5,977 downwards.
TTTTACCCTTGTCGGGGGTGGTGATTCCGTCGCCGCTATCAATAAATACGGGTTGGCCGATAAGGTAAGTTACGTATCGACCGGTGGTGGGGCCATGCTTGAATATATTGAAGGGAAAGTCCTTCCGGGTATCCAGGCAATCCTCAGTGAATGAGGATCATCCTCAGCAGAACGGATGGTATCGGGGATGTCGTTCTGACACTTCCTATGGCCGGTGCGCTGAAAGAAAAATTCCCGGATTGTACGATCATCTTTCTCGGACGGAATTATACCCGCCCGGTTATTGAATGCTCCCGCTTTATTGATCAGTTTGTAAGCTGGGATGATGCATCCCGCGACCCGGATCCCATATCCTTTTTAGCTTCGCTCCAAGCCGGGGCCATCATCCATGCTTTCCCGGTAAAAGAGATCTGCCGGACGGCAAAAAAAGCCAGGATCCCGTTGCGCATCGCCACGGCCAGGCGCTATTTTACATGGTTCACCTGTAACCGCCTGCTGCATATTCCCCGGCGTAATTCAGATCTCCATGAAGCCCAACTGAACCTGAAAATGCTGGGGCCCCTGGGAATCAACCGTACCTTTTCCTTATCCGAAATTCCTGCTTTATACGGCTTCCTCCCTGCCTTACCCGATATCCCAATCCAGCATCCAGCGCCCGGAAAATTGAACCTTATCCTCCACCCCAAATCCAAAGGCAGCGCCCGTGAATGGGGACTGGACAATTTTTCAAAACTGATCGATCTTCTGCCCAAAGAAAAATTCAATATCATGGTTACCGGCACTACAGAGGAGGGGGCCATGATGAGAAAATTTCTTGAGAAATATCATGACAGGGTCCAGGATATGACCGGAAAACTGAACCTTGCTGAATTTATTTCCCTGATACATAACTCCGATGCTTTGGTGGCAGCCAGTACCGGGCCACTGCATTTGGCCGCGGCATCGGGGATCCATGCAATCGGATTGTATGCCCCCATGCGGCCCATTTTCCCAACGCGCTGGGCCCCATTGGGTAAAAACGCTGATTTTCTGGTCATTGAAAAACAATGCCGGGACTGCCGCAAAACAACGGATTGTCAATGTATCCGGGATATTTCCCCGGAATCAGTAGCGGAAAGGCTCACCATTTCGGAAATTTAATCTCCCCGCCGAACAGTTTCATCATCTTTGGAAAAACCGAAGCTACCTTTGTGTATAAATAGGACCCTTGCTTGTCTTTCGCGGTGATAAAACCTTCTTTCGGATCTACAAAAGCTAAAAAGAAAAGGATGAGGCTGGCCAGGATCACCCCTTTGATCAACCCTAAAATAGCGCCGCCTAACCGGTTAAAAAACCCAAGCCCGATCACATCGGCAAACTTCTCCGTGAGCCTGGCTATAAGGATAACCCCAATAACGACGAGGAGAAAGGTAAATATAAACGATAAAACAGGAAGGGCGTTTTGTGAGGGATTAAACCATTCGGCTAAGATGGCATTAAGAAAATTCGAAAAATGAATAGCCGCATATATTCCCAGGATTAAAGCAGCAATGGTAGAAAGGCCGACGATAATTCCCTTGCGGTAGCCTCCAATGATGAAAACCGCGAAGAATGCAAGAAGGATCAGATCGACCAGGTTCATGGCGGGCATGCGCTATTTTTTTAGCCTGGAGGTCAATTCTGTGCCAAAAACAAATTCATTTAACTCCGGGTTATCCGTGTTCAATATGGTCTCTTTATCCCCGCTCCACCATAACTCGCCATTTAAAATAAAAACCACGCTATCGCCAATACTGAGTACTGAATTCATGTCATGGGTATTGACGATGGTCGTAATATTATATTCCTGGGTGATCTCCAGGATCAGATGATCAATAACTCCGGATGTCTGGGGATCAAGCCCCGAGTTGGGCTCATCACAGAACAAATACTGCGGGTTCATGGAAATGGCGCGGGCAATGGCTACTCGTTTACGCATACCGCCACTTAGTTCGGAAGGCATCAGGTGATTGACATTTGAAAGGTTCACCCGGTTCAGGACAAAATTGACCCGGTCAAGTTTTTCTTCCAGCGGTTGACGGGTAAACATATTCAGGGGAAACATGACATTCTGCTCCACATTCATCGAATCAAAAAGGGCCGCTCCCTGGAACAACATTCCGATTTCGCGGCGAAGGGTCTTGCGCTGTTCGAAATTCATCCGGGTAAAATCACGATCATCATAGATAACCTTGCCCTTATCAACTTCATATAGCCCTACAAGGCATTTCATCAGCACCGTTTTACCCGAACCGCTTTGCCCGATGATGAGGTTTGCTTTCCCTTTTTCAAACCGGCAGGAGATATTCTTCAGGACATGATGTTCCCCGAAAAACTTGTCGATGTTAACCGCTTCGATCATGTAAGTAACAATTGCGTCAGGACCAGATTGAATAAGATGATAAGGACACTGCTGACAACGACAGCCTTGGTACTGGCCTGGCCGACTTCCAGCGCACCACCTTTGGTTTGGTAGCCATAAAACCCCGAAACAGAGGCAATGATAAAAGCAAAAAAGATTGTTTTGATAAGGGCATAGAAAATGATATATGCCTCAAAATCAACCCTGACCCCCTGTACATAATCAGTTGATGAAACCAATCCGGTAGCCATCATAGCCACCCATCCGCCTAAGATCCCCAGCCAAATACTGAATATGATCAAAACCGGGTTGATGAAAACTGAAGCTATGATCTTGGGGAAAATCAGGTGATTGGCGGAATTAACCCCCATAATCTCTAATGCATCGATCTGTTCCGTTACCCTCATGGTGCCAATCTCAGAAGCGATCCGCGAACCAACCTTCCCCGCCAGGATCAGGCTGATCACGGTCGGAGAAAATTCGAGGATGATACTCTGGCGTGTCGTAAATGCTACCATCGACATGGGAATAAGCGGACTATCAATATTATATGCCGTTTGAATGGCAACGACGGCGCCCATGAATACCGAAATAAATGCCACAATGCCAAAGGATTCCAGCCCAAGATCGTTGATCTCGGTCATCAGCTGATCCCAGAAGATAGTCCTTTTTTGAGGCTTTGTAAAGACCCGCCTCATGAGAACCACATAATCCCCGATATTGCCGAACGCCTTGAACATAAAATGTTTTTGCTAAAATACCAATTTTCCATAAAATTGCGTTTATTGTTAAGAAATAACTCTTGCCCTTACAAAATGAGATGGGCCGGTCAGATCGATAAAAGGTTACTATGAAATTTTTTCGGATATCGCTTATTTTATTGATCTTTGCTTCCATGATACTGATTGTTGGCGGATCCTGCAGTTCAAAGCACTACCCGTCACATAACAAATACCATCCTAAAAAGTGCAATTGTCCCTCTTTCGGTTACCAAGCCACACCTCAAAACCTCCTCCGGATAAAGATTTCCGGATGAACCCGTCCGTTTTTTGTTCCAAAATCCCGGAACTGGCAATTCCTGGTTTTCTCAACCTGATGCAGGGAACATCCGTGCAGTTGAAAACAACCCGGCACCGTTCTTCCAAATCGGGTGATTTCAGGGCGGCACACAATTCTGATCCCGCCCGTATTACGGTAAACGACAACCTCAACCCTTATGCCTTTCTGGTCACCTTTGTCCACGAAATGGCCCATTACCAAACCTGGATGGATTACCAACAGGTTAAACAAACGTTTACAATACGCCGCCATCCCCTGCCTCAACCTCATGGAAACGAATGGAAAAACAATTTCCGCCAACTGATGCGACCTTTTCTTTCTGAAAAAGTATTTCCGGAAAATCTGTTGCCGATATTATGCCGGTATCTTGAAAATCCAAAAGCCTCTACATCAGCTGACAAACCCCTTGCCTTAGCCCTGCAAAAATATGATCCTGCCGGTCCTGCCATCAGGCTGGAGGAACTGCCACCAGATGCCATTTTCAGCCTTCATGGAAATGGGAAACGGATGTTCAGGAAAAAAGAAAAATTAAGGACCCGTTACCGCTGCATCTGCATGAAAACCAACCGCATTTACCTGGTCAGCGGGAATGCGCCGGTAATGCCACTTTGACCTTTTAATATTAACCTCTGACATTTAATCTTACTTTCGTATGTTTGTACAAATTTTAACCCCGATGGCATGACAAAGACGAAACACAATTTTTGCGTGATCATGGCAGGGGGCATTGGCGCCCGTTTTTGGCCCATGAGCCGAACCTCCCATCCCAAACAATTTATCGATATCCTCGGTACAGGGGAAACGCTGATCCAGCAAACATACAAGCGTTTCAAACGGATCTGTCCCAAAGAAAACATCTATGTCGTGACCAACGAGCTCTATAAAGACCTGGTCCGTGAACAAATCCCAGGCCTGGAACTTCCCCAGATCCTCCTGGAGCCTTCCCGCCGCAATACAGCCCCCTGCATTGCTTATGCCAATTATTGTATCCTGGCCAGGGATCCGGAAGCGCGGATTGTAGTCGCCCCTTCCGACCATATCATATTGAATGAAGATCTTTTTCTGAAGAACATCCTGTCTGCCCTTGAGGCCGCATCCGAACACGATTGGCTCCTTACCCTTGGTATCCGGCCCAGCCGGCCTGACACGGGATATGGATACATCCAATATGTAGAAGGGAAAACTCCGGTTTATCCAAAAGAAGTTCATATTAAAAAAGTCAAGACCTTCACCGAAAAGCCCAACCTCGAATTAGCAAATACCTTCCTTCAATCCGGTGATTTCCTGTGGAATTCCGGGATATTTATCTGGTCGCTGAAAAGTATCATGAAAGCGTTTGAATACCATCTGGAAGAAGTGGATGTCCTTTTCAAACAAGGTATCGGTAAATATGGCGCCCCCGGCGAAAGAGAATTCATTTCTAATACCTATACGATCTGTAAAAGTATTTCCATCGACTATGGGATCATGGAATCGGCTTCGAACGTTTATGTTCTGGCTGCCGATTTCGGATGGTCCGACCTGGGGACCTGGGGCTCTTTGTACGAAAACAGGCCCAGGGACAACAACGGGAACGCTATCGTCGGAAAAAATGTATTGACCTATGAATCTACCAACTGTATAGTCAACATGCCCAACGATAAAGTGGTCGTGCTGGAAGGCCTGAATGATTATATTGTGGTTGATTCCGACAACGTGTTACTGATTTGCCGTAAAACTGATGAACAGCAAATCAGGCAATACGTCAACGACGTTATGCTGGAAAAGGGCGAAAAATACGTATAAACAAGCCGGGTTGCCCAGCATTGCCCAAAACCTCCAATTCTCTTGTTTTTCCCGGCGGACAATTTCTTTGCATTTTGGCGGGTAACTATTTTCTTTCCGGATTTTTCCTCAATTGCCCTGCGCGTGTCTCCTGCAATAGTTCCACCCTGCCATGCAATTTTCTGATTATTCTTAAACCCTGCGGGTTTCTTAGATAGGTTTCCATTAACCGGTCAATTCCTTTTTCAGGATCTTCAATTTCATCGATGCGCCCTGAACCAACTTTCGCCAGTAAGATTGTGGATCTATACTCTCAGTAAGTACTTCAAGAACATCAACATCCGAAAATTGAGAATTTGCAGGGTTTATTAATTTATATGGCTGTTAAATCCCTCCTGCTTGACTTTGATTTTTCCGGCCAGAATTCGGATAACGTTTTTAATTTTGAGCTGGCTCCGAAAAGTCAAGTCTTTCATTTTACCGCGAAGACGCAAATACGCAAATATATCATATCCAATTATTTAAATTTTGCGCCTTAGCGACTTGGCGGTAAAAAGTGGTTTTCGGAGTTACAATCTGATTATTCACAAATCAGGAAGTCAGCGATTAAATCCTTCTCCCACATCAAAAAAGTGAAGTTTGCGACTTAAATCCGCAAGGTGTAAAGATTGAGTGGCGTTACCAGAAAGTGCAAAAGGGGTGTATTGATTTTTTTGCGTCTTTATAAAATCTTTATTCCTACGGGGAATTTCCATATAAAACACTTATGATTTC
>JALNWE010000060.1 GCA_023231065.1 Bacteroidales bacterium | reverse complement strand
TATAGGTCAATGTTGCATCAGGATAGACAATGAAAGTATACGGGTTTTCAATATTCCCCACCACCGGATAATAATTTACACCATCATATACGGTGAAATCCCATGGGGCCGTGCCCGTAAAATAAATACTTAGTTGGGCGCCAAATCCGTAACATACGCTTGTTGTGCCACTGATGGCCGCTGTGGGCAATGGGTTAACAGTAACCACTGCTTCGCCGGAGCCGACCGCTGTACATAAAGCATCGCTTACGCTTAATAAAGTATAGGTTGTGGTAACAGCCGGAGCTACTTCAAAAGTAAAAGGACTTTCAGCGATGTCTTCAATAGTTGTAGAAACGGAACCATCGGAATAGGTAATACTCCAGGGCGCTGTACCCGTCAACGCTACAGTGAGGTCAACCGGAACAGCATCGGCACAAATGGTAGATGTCCCACTGAGTATGCCCGTGGGCAAGGGGTTTACCGTTATAACAGCTTCTCCCGTCCCTATATTTGAACAGGTATTGGCATCAGATACTACTGTAATGGTATAGGTTGTCGTGCCATCAGGATAAACAATAAAAGGATAAGGATTTTCAGTAATTCCTACTATTTCATAAGAAGTTACCCCATCAAATATGGTGAAATCCCATGGCGCCGTCCCGGTAAGGTCAACAGTGAGTTGGGCGCCAAATCCGTAGCATATGCTGTTTGTGCCGCTGATATTTGCCGTGGGTAAGGGGTTGACTGTTATGACAGCCATGTTGGTTGAAAATTCAGAACCACATCCCCCAAAAGATGTCTGAAGTTGTTTAAAATAGGTAGTTTCAACCAATGTGTCAGGTTGATAAGTATCTTCTGTCGCTCCTTCAATAGGCATCCATTCCAGGCCGTCGGTTGAACTATACCATTGATAACTGTAAGGTTCAATTCCTCCCGTAATACCTTCAGATGTGAGGGGCAGTTCAGGGGCGGTATAATAGCAAATAGTCTGATCACCCGATACGGTTCCTGGCATGAAATCACCGGCAACCTCTTTCTCTACTTCGTTTGTCGTCACCATTGGATCCTCAAAATGAGCCGAATATTGATTTAACCGGTAAAAAACCGTAGATGTGTAAGTTCCTTCAGGGGCATAGTTAAGTTCAACAGCTCCGGGAATATCTGAAAATTCAACATCGTCAACAGAACTTTGCCACTGATAAGAATAAGGCAGTGTCCCACCGGTAGGCGCAACGCCTGTCATCGGTGCAAATGTTCCTTCGTAGCAAACAACTTCAGAAGCTTCTATGGCGCCAGGAACAAAAGGCGGACAGTTTACCCCACCGTTGATCCAGGTTGTTGGAATGATTTGACCAATACCATTGGCCAATTCACAACCTTCAGCAAAAGTGACAGGCGCAAATCCGCCTATATTGACAAAAAATCTAAATTTCAGGAATGTTCCGTTAATATCCGTATTAAGACCTGACCAAACCACTGAAAGCTTATGGGTTACCGGATCAATAGCAACCATGGCATGATAAGGGTTACAGGTATCAGGGACATCAAGATAAGTCAGTTTATCGTAATCATAATTTATATACATGGTCGCGGCGCCCATGGCTGGGAGCCCGGAAAAATAAACAGGTAAAAACACCTCGGCGCCTGCCTGCGAGTCGCGTTTCCCGATAATCGCTTTCGCGTTATTTTCGCCCGGTACCATTTTTCCATCAGTATAACCTACAACGATCGGTGCGCCGGATATTAAAGAGAAAACACATTCATTTCCGAAAGTAAAGTCAGCAGGGGTAATTCCAATATATTGAAATTTTAATTTCAGAAAATCCCCGTTAATGTCCGGAGCGGAAATATCCGACCATACGATCATAACTTTGGACCCTATGTTATTGACCATAGCTCCATGAATATTATCCGTTTCCCCTAAAAAAATAACTTTAGTCGGGTCATATTGGATGGAAACTGTCACGGCGCCGGTTCCATTGGTTCCACTTGGAAAATCTGAAAATAGTAAAGGTACATCATACGATTGTCCTTGTTGTACTCCAGCGAAAGACCCTATTTCAGCAAAGGAAGTAGCCTCCCCGGGATTTACAATGGCATTCTGATAGGTTACCGGAAGGATCTCTCCGGTGTTGGTTGTTATAGAACATCCCGGATAAAATTCCAGCGTTGTTTCAGTCCGGCTTTGTGTATATCCAAAATGAAGGATAAATCCATTATCCGGAAAATTAATATCTTTTCCATCTATATCAGTCCATACAATAGTCACAACATCGCCTACTGCATTGGCTGTGGCTCCCACTAAATTACCAATGGGTTCCAGGGAAACAAAAGCAAGTTTAGCGGCGTCGAAATGAATTTCCTGGGTTATGGAACCAACATTGGCATCAAAATCTTCATAATTTAAAGGAACCGCAACATTCCCAGCCGGGTCTGCGGTTGAATTCATCATGGTCGCTTTATGGATTGGTTCGGTATTTAAAAGTACCGCGCCATTGGTGTAAGCCGGATAGATTGGGGTAAATCCCCTTGTGACTTCACATGACCCTAAAAATCTCAGGGGGCTGTTAGTCATCCCGGCATAGTTAAAATGCAAATTCAGCAGAATCCCATCCGAAAAATTAAAGCTTCCCGGAGGCACTGGCGCAACATATACAATATGAATTGTTGAATCGGTAGCGCCAACAGTAAATCCAGAATAAGTGGAAGTGAAATTGGTATAAGTCAGGACACTGGGTTTATAACGGATGTGAAAAGTGATTGATCCGATACCCGTAAAGCCGGTCACTGAAAGGGGCACAATAACGCTTTCACCCGGATAGGCCGAAACTGAATCCAGCTTCACCGTTTGACTAAACGAAGCAGATCCAAACAGGAGTAAGAGAACTGTTAAAAGAGTCAATTTATTTTTCATAGATTTATGTATAAATTCATTTATAATAAGTTACAGGAGTATATATGGTTTGATTTTTTGCTATGTTTTAATGAGTTTATGATAGGTTGATTTGTGTGTCGATTCATTATCAAATTCCAATTGGCATAAATAAATGCCTTTTGGTAAAGTGTATCCATTGTACGCGATGGAATACATTCCCTTTGTTAATATACTTTCCATCAAAACGTCGAGCAATTTTCCTAATGGATTCAGGAGATTCAGCTTAACAATCCCATCTTCGGGCAAATAAAATTCAATGATTGTCGATTCACTAAACGGATTGGGTTTGTTTTGAAGAAGGCATAACCCGTTGCCTTGTAATTCATTGATTGCCATATTCGAATCAACTGATAAAATGGCATTTTCAGAAACCCTGCTGCAATCAGCATGGTTTATAATACATTTGTATTGATTGTTTGAGTAAGAAACCGGTACTCCGGTAATGGTCATCTGTTGGGTATTTGTCCCCATATAACGCGATCCATCTTCCAGCGTATTCCAGTTTAGTCCCTGATCCTTGCTTTCGTTCCAGGCATAACCATCAGCATTTGATGCAACGATCTGAAAAGAGGCATTTTCACCAGCTTTTATAGTAATATTCCCGGGCTGATATGTAATCACAGGATCCCCTGGCTCAACTTGCCCGTTAATATAGGTTACAGGTAGTATTTCAAAGGAGGTATTCGCAATTTCACATCCTTCTCCAAAAGTAACCGGGCATAAATCACCCGTATAATGGAAGTTCAGGTCAAAAAATTTAGAATCGTAAAAATTGGCGGGATCGGTATTACTCCACACCACATTAAGGCGGGGAGGATTTGAAATATAATTATAATGGATTAATTCTTCTAACTGGGGGTCGATATTCAGCAAGGAAATATAAGTAAGATTGGATGATTCAAATTTAAAAAATAAGGTAATGGATCCGATATCTGATAGGTTTTTTGCCGTAACCGGCAGTAAAACTTCCTGTTCTGAGCACCCCGGAACCTTACTGATAGTAAGGCTCTGGGTTTGCGCAGAAAAGGCAGCGCCGAAAAAGAACAAAAAGATCATTAAAAAAAAATCCCTGTTCATTTTTTTGGTAGCTGGAGTGTAGATTTAATATCATTTGAAAATTAAGAATGAAAAGGAGGCACCGTGATAATCAGGCGCCTCCTTTTCATCATCCGTATTTATCGTGTGAACAACATTTTGTTGGTCTTGTTAAAGGACGTGGTCACACCATCTACTTTAATCGTATACAGGTAAACACCCGGCATCAGATTAACATCGACTGGATCCACAATCACACGGTACGTACCAGCATTCTGGGTAGTATTAACCAGCGTACGCATCGGCTGACCAAACATATTGGAGAGCATTAACGTGACCGTAGCCTGTTCAGGCAGCACATACACGATTTCCGTTGTATTCTTGAACGGGTTCGGATAGTTGGACATGGAGAATTCCTTGTTGGTTGCACCGGCAACAACGTCAGACATCTTCAGGTCGAAGTTGTTATAACGTGTCGCTTTAATGTTGGCGAATTCACTTCCCGGATTGATCGTAAAGATCTGTGTGGGTTCAGTGATGGTTTCTTTTGCCTTCATCTGCAACGAGAGGATAGGATCATTATCGCTGGTCATAAGAGGATTGGTATTTGACCATGCCATAGCAACCTCGCCATTTTCAATCCGGTACTTCATTCCTTCCAGGGAAGTATTGATACCTTCGATTTCGAAACGGTTCTGGTCATAGCTCATAAAGAGGGTCATAGCTCCAAGGTCGGCAACCATATTGCTCCGGATATCATAAGTAAAGGTTTCATTGACCTCAACATTCTGAACGCCATCGTTAACAACTGCCAGGAATGAAGCTTCCTTCACGCCGGTCGGAACATACGATCCGTTGACATCGCCAAAGCACAATCCTTCAGTATTCTGAGTGAATTCGGTGGTACCGAACGGAATGTCAAAGGTTGGGTTGTCGAACTTCCAGTCACCGGATGGGTATGCTGAAATTGTGCCAACAACGCGCGATTTAATATACAAAGCATCGAGACCAGAAATGTTGCCTTCATTGCTTACATCAGCAACGGCTAACTTCAGGCCCGTTAACGGGTAGGTTACCGGATCGGATACATACAACTCGACTAATAAAGCGTCTGTTGCATTGTTACCGCCCCAGGCTCCGCCATAATTGGCGCGCAACTGATACTCTGCGCCTGAAGGAACATCTTCAAATTGGTAGTAACCAGCTTTACCGCTGCTCATATTCGGAGCGGAAACCTTGCTGGCAATCAGTAAACCGTCTTTGTACAATCCGACAGTTACGCCATTCATTCCTGTAAGATACGGATTAAAGTATTGGACATAACCGGCGATGGTAGCAGGAGCCGGGATGGGGTTAGCTTCGCCGTAACCAGGTAGGCTTACACATCCTTCAACAGTCTGTATTACAGAATAGGTCCCAGCAACATTTACCGTAATTTGTTCGGTAGTAGCGCCGGTATTCCACAACAGGTCACCGGTATAACCGGATGCTGTAAGTAATGAATAACCTACATTGTCAAAGACAGTTACTACAGGAGCGGCAGGAATGACCTTGGGAGCGGCTTCGCCACTACCTTCAGCGCTTACACATCCTCCAACTTCCTGTACAACTGTATAGATATCAGCTTCAGTAACAGTGATGGATTCAGTTGTTTCACCAGTGCTCCATAACAGGGCGCCAGTATATTCGCTTGCCGTTAAAACAGAGTTTCCACAATTGTTTTCAACCGTAACGACAGGGGCTTCAGGCACTACTAACGGAGCAGCTTCGCCACTACCTTCAGGGCTTATACATCCTTCAATAATCTGAGTAACAGTATAAACTCCGGGTTCAGTAACAATTATGGATTCAGTGGTTTCACCAGTGCTCCATAAGAGATCACCCGTGTATTCACTAGCCGTCAGTACAGAAGATCCACATTCGTTTATTACTTCAACAACAGGCGCTGTAGGTATGACTTTTGGCTCTGCTACGCCACTACCTTCAGGACTTACACATCCTTCAACAGTTTGGTTAACAGTATAAACACCTACTTCTGTTACTTCGATGGATTCAGTGGTTTCACCGGTACTCCATAAAAGTTCACCCGTGTATTCGCTAGCCGTCAGTACAGAGGAGCCGCATTCATTGGCTACTGTTACAACAGGAGCTTCAGGAATAACCTTAGGAACAGCTTCTCCACTTCCTTCAGGACTTACGCATCCTTCTAAAGTCTGAATTACCGTATAAAGACCTGCTTCAACTACTGTGATGGATTCAGTTGTTTCACCGGTACTCCATAAGAGATCACCTGTATATTCGCTAGCCGTTAGCACAGAGGAGCCACATTCATTGGCTACTGTAACAATCGGCGCGGGTGGGATCGGGTTGACAGTAATAGTTACATAAGAAGAATTAGCCGGTGGACAGTTTCCACTTTGGACAACAGCCCTGAAATAGGTTGTTTCAGTAAGATTACCAATGATATAGCCGGGTAATACAGTCGCTGTAACATTGATATCAATAGGATCAGTAAATTCCGTATTGTCAGCTTCCTGCCATTTAACCACACTACCGGTATTACCCGTTAAAGTGAGGTCAGCAGGCATTTCACCACTACAGAGAGTCTGATTTTCAGCAACAATACCACCAATAGTCTCCGAGGCCACACTGACTTCGGTTGAGGTTGTAGCCTGGCATCCGAATTCGTCAATGACTGTGAGCCAATAAGTACCTGCGTTGGCTTCCGTCATCGGTGTAAAAGTGATTACATTTACCGGACTTGTGATTTCAAATCCCGCTGGACCTGTCCAGAGGTAAGTCTGAATTCCAGTTTCAGGCATTCCTGTCAGGACCAAAGTTGATCCAAGACAAACCGGTGAATTGCTGTATGCGATCGGATTGATAAATGGTCTTACGATCACTTCAGCTCCGGTTGAATAAGCCTCGGTACATCCTTCGCCACTTTGGACAATAGCCCTGAAATAGGTAGTTTGAGTCAAAGTACCAGCCTGTGCCCCAACGAGAGATGTGTTTGTGTTGGCAATATCAATGGGATCAGTGAATTCAGCATCAAGGGCTTTCTGCCATTTCACTACACTGCCTGTCTGACCGCTTAATGTCATAGTACCAGGTTGTGTCATGTAGCAGATAGTCTGTTCGTCCGGGGATACTGTGCCTCCGACGCTTTCAGGATATACCAGAATTTCAGCATATTCTGAATTGGCGGGTTCGCAATCTCCACTTTGGACAACAGCCCTGAAATAAGAGGTTTCTGTAAGAATTCCAATTTGTGTTGCCAATAATGTGTTCGTAGTATTTTCAATGGTGATCGGCGTTGTAAATTCAGGATTATCATCCATCTGCCATTCTACAACATCACCCGTATTACCGCTAAGGATAAGATCCTCTTCAGGTTGGTTACCATAACATACGGTCTGGTTTTCAGCAACGCTTCCGCCAACGCTCAACGGGTTAACCGTTATAGTGGTTGCAGATGAGTTTGCTTCCGGACAGACACCACTCTTAACCACAGCGCGGTATTGCGTTGTATGGGTCAGGTTGGTTACGGTATAGGTTGGGAAGGTATTCGCAATATAATACCAATCCGTTCCATTGGTCGATAATTCCCAGCCTAAAATGTTGCCGGTATATTCCGTGAGTGTCAGTTCTGTTGAATTAATTTCGGCACAAACGGTAGTTCCACCTGTCATGATACCACCAACAGAAACCGGATTAACTATAATAATAGCTTCTTCCGAATATGCTTCGTCGCAAGTACCACTCTTCACAACGACCCTGAAGTGGGTTGTTTCTGTAAGATTGGTTGCAGTGTATGTGGTTGTTCCATTTTCAATGGTGAACCATTCGGTATCATTATAGGAGTATTCCCAACGTTGAACAGTCCCGGTCTGACCAGTTAAGGTAAGCAGGGTCTCATTTTCGCCTGAGCAAACAGTGGTTCCGCCAGTTAATTCGCCGCCAACTGTAATCGGGGCAACTTCAACATAAACACTGTCGTTATTATGGCAACCGTTCAGATCGGTAATGGTTAGATAATACCATCCGGCATTTTCATTGCCCATCGGGCTCAATTCAACATGGGACACAGTACTTGAGATCTCAAATCCTGCGGGACCATTCCATTCATAATTCTGATAACCTGACGGAATGCCAGTTAAGATAAGTGTTTTACCAAAGCATACCGGAGAGTTGCTTATAGCATCAACTTCAGGTATCGGATGTACAATAACAATTGCACTTCCCTCACCTGTGTTATTCGAACAATGCGCATCAACTATATCGGTAATGGTATAGGTCGTAGTAACAACCGGACTTACGTTAAGTATATAAGGTGTTGTTGCTGTTGTTACCGTAACAGTCCCTTCTCCAGTTGTATAATGGAACGTCCACGGGGAAGTCCCTGTCAACACTATATTCAGAGGAACAATTTCACCAACACAGATCGTACCTGATCCACTGATGGTCGCTGTGGGTTTAGGCCAAACTGTTACAACTGCATTGGTATGACCTTCATCAACAATACCCGTGCAATGAGCATCCGATATACCTAAAAGGGTATAGGTTGTGGTTGCAGCCGGATTAACATTGAATGTATAAGGTGATTCAGCGATTACGGGTACAGTAGTTTGTGAAACCCCATCGGTGTAAGTGATACTCCATGGAGCAGTTCCTGTGAGCGCTACGCTCAGTATGGTCGAACCACCGGCACAGATTGACTGTGATCCGGAGATAGCGCCTACTGGTAAAGGATTCACGGTAATAAGGGCGGAAGATGATTTTGAGCCACACGAATTAGCGGCTGTAACAGTAAGTGTTGCCGTTCCGCTGAATGCAGAGTTCCAGTAAACTGTAAATGAGGATCCTGCTCCTGAGAGAGGTGTTCCAGCTTCTTCAGGTAATAAACCCCAAGAATAGCTCGTGGCATTAGCCGCAGAAGCAGTATAGGTCGAAGAAACAGTCCCTTGGCAAAGGGTAGTAGGCCCATCCGTAAAAATCGGTGTTCCGACAACCGGGATAACCGTCACCGTCTTTGAAACTTCAGGTGAGGTTCCACAGGCATTGGTAGCTGAAACAGTTACTGTTGCTGTGCCATAGAAATCAGGATCCCAGGTAACCAAACCAGTAGTCCCAGTCCCCTCGATGGTATTTCCTTCACCGGTAACTGACCAGGTATAGGTAGTGCCATTTGCGGAAGAAGTGGTATAGGTTGAGGTTGCAGTGCCCTGGCAAAGTGATTCAGGCCCGACAGGAATAACCGGGGTATCGATACCGTCATATACAATTACGTGCGTGGTATCTGTTGTATAACAGCCATTTAACGCATAAATTGTTAATGTGTACGTTCCCGCGTTAGCGAGTTGCATGTTAAACAATTGAATTGGGTTTACTTCGCTGCTGCTACTAAAAGAACCAGGTCCAGTCCATTCGTAAGTTGCCATATTGAAGGGGGTTCCCCATAAGTATATAGCATCTCCGACACAAACCGGTCCGCTGTTGTGCGCATGCGCTTCAGGTGTAAATTTCACTGTGATGGTTGCTGTTGCCGTCACGGCTAAGCATCCACCGGATGGCAGAGTGGAATAGGTAACAATATAAGTACCCACTGTACTTTCCATCAGGTCAACTACGCCTGTTTCATCGTCGATCATAAGACCGGCAGGTGCAGCCGTATAGGTGCCACCTGTGTAAGCCCCAGTACCTGTTAATTCAGCCGAAGCTATGCCAACGCTTGAACAGAACGGGTTTCCGGGATAGCTAATGGCAGCTGTCGGCAATGTTGTAACAGTAATAGTTGTCGTTACTGAAACTGCATCACAACCGCTACCTGAAGGAATGGTATAGGTAACGATATAAGTGCCGGCATGGCTTGTGGTCAATGTTACAGTACCCGTTGTGTGATTAAGATCCAATCCAACAAAGTCCGGGCTGTCTGGCGATGAGGCGGTGAAAATACCACCTAAATAAGCGCCAACTCCATCTGTGTAAGTAACGGTGGCCAAACCACTGTTGGTACAATAAGGCGTTCCTGTGTAAGCGATTTTAACGCTTGGTTTCTGGGTTATGGTGATGGTTGTTGTTGCAGTAACAGCCTGACAGCCACCCGAAGCCGGTATGGTATAGGTAACCAAATATGCACCAGCAGTACTGGTTGTTATCGTAACTGTTCCTGATGTACTGTTGATATCCAGGCCAGCAGGAGCGCTGAATATCCCACCTGTCCAGGCGCCGGTTCCCCCACTAAAGGTAACCGTTGCTGGATCCCTGTCTGAACAATAAGGAGTCCCATCATAAGAGATGGCAACGCTTGGTTTTTGTGTAATGGTAATGGTAGCCGTTGCAGTTATCGCTTCACAGCCACCTCTGGCAGGAATTGTATAACAAACAACATACGTGTGGGGTGTGCTTAGGGCCAGGTTAACAGCGCCGGTAGTATGATCTATGACCAATCCACCAGTTTCTGTAGCACATACATCGTAAGTTCCACCCGTAACGACGCCTGTTCCGGTCAGCGTTACTTCGGCAACCCCTTCATCAGAACAATAAGGAGTTCCGCTATAAACGATGGCAGGGGCCGGCATCAATGTAACCGTAATGGATGCTGTTGCTGTCGCGGCTGAACAACCGCCAGCGGCAGGTGTTGTATAGGTAACAACATAAGTATTGGCCGTACTTGATGCCAGGGTCACCTCACCCGTTGAAGCATTGATGTCAAGACCGGAAGGTGATGCGGTAAAGGTTCCACCCTCGTAAGCGCCGGTACCGGAAATGGTAACCGTTGCCGTTCCTGCATTGCTACAGTATGAAACACCTGTATATGCAATACTTGCAGTAGGCTTCAGGGTAATCGTTATATTGGTTTGTGCGACAACCGTTGAACAGGGCGACGCTGGCTCCAGGGTGTACGTTACTGTATAAGTTCCTACATAAGATGCCGTCAGGGTAACTGTCCCTGTAGCAGCATCAATGGGCAATCCATCCGATGCAGTATAAATTCCACCCGTGTAAGGACCGGTTCCTGTTAAAGTAACGCTGGCAGTTCCGCCATCGCTACAGTAAGGAGTGCGATCATAAACAATGGATGCGGTTGGCATTTGATTGACAACAACCGCTGTTTCGGTCGGCGTGGAAGTCCCACATGAATTGGAGGCCGTTACCGTAATGGTGGCCGTGCCGTAAAAGGCAGGATCCCAGTCCAAGAAAACAATGCCTATGTTCGTTGTAGCCGTTGGGGTAAATGTACCGGCAGAAGCAGGCGTTACGGCCCAGCTATATGTTGCCGCATTGGCAGCATAGGTAGCGAATGGTGAAAAAGCCGTCCCCTGGCAAATGGTAGGAGGTGTGACAATGGGAATCGGATGACCAACATTTTCAACAACAGTTACTGTTGTTGTAGCGGTCCCCTGACAAGTGTGGCTATCGGTCACAACAACAGTATATGTACCAGCATTGGTGGCATGCATCGGGGCAAGTACAAAATAGTTAACAGTAGTGGTACTTGCGAAGCCACCGGGGCCAGTCCAGTCATATCTAACCATGTCGGTCGGTGTAACATTCATGTAAAGGGTATCTCCATCACAAACCGGTTCCGGATGATGCGTAAGAACAACGATGGGTTTTGGGTTTACAGTAATTAGTACACTGCCAGATCCGATATTCGAACATCCATTACCATCAGTTACGTTGGTAATGGTATAAGTTATACTGGAAGTAGGACTAACCCCAAATGTATAAGGGCTCGTCGCGATATCAGTGACAGTAACAGGTGTTGTCCCATCCGTATAGGTTATCGACCAGTTGGGCGTTCCGGTAAGCGCTACGCTTAATGTCGTGCTGGTCCCTTCACATATAGTTGAAGGGGATCCTGAATTAAGGGTAAGTATAGCGCTGGGTTTCGGATTGACTGTTACCGTCGCAGTACCAGTCACCGTGCCAGAACAAGTCGTAGCATCGGTTACACTTGTGAGGTTGTAAGTTTTACTTGAGGTAGGGGAAACTGTAAGGGTATAAGTGCTGGTAGTAATCCCGCTTACAGGAACCGGCGTGGTCCCATCTGTATATATAAACGCGAAAGGTTGGGTCCCGGTCAACGCAACACTTAGGTCGGCCGAGGATCCATCACAAATGGTAAGTGCGCCACTGATAGTAGCGGTCGGTAGTGCATTGACAGTGACAAGCGCTGAAGTCGGGCTTGATATCCCGCATTCGTTTGCAGCTTCCACTGTTATAGTAGCAGTTCCGGGATCGCCAGTCCAATCTACTGTCACCGGATTAGCGGTTGGGTCGGTAATGGTTCCGATTCCTGATGGCGTAGATGTAATAGACCAGGAATAGCTTGTTGCATCGGCAGCGGTGGTACTATAAGTAGATGAAGCAGTCCCCGCGCAAATGGATGTGGATCCCACAATGGCCGTGGGGTTACCGACAACAGCATTGATTTCAACGACAAAATAGTCGGTTTTCGATTGACCGGCACAAACGCCTGTTCCGTCAACCGTGTTGGTTACGGTATAAGTATTGGCCGTAGAAGCAGATAAATCAATTTCCCCGGTTGAGGGACTTACAAATACCAATCCAGCTGGTTCTGCGGTAAAGGTACCGGCTTCAGCCAGATCTTCAAAAATTGGCGTTGGGTCTGTGTCATCAGAACAGAATAAATCGGCAGAATAATGAAAATTTGCATCAGGAACAACTGAAACATCAACAGTTGCGGTACTGTTGGCGCCGATAATACAGCTTCCCCCACTCCAATAAAAATCGCTAATAGTAACATTAGTGGCGCCAAGGAGGGTTCCTGTGTAAGTCCATACATCAAAGGTCGTTGGATCGGTTGTTATAGTTCCGGACATAGTAGCCCCGGAACCTACCCCGATCCCACTCGAGGCCCAGGTTATAGTAAACGTACCCGAAGTGGCGCCGGTTATGGTTAAAGTAAATGTAGCCATAGATCCGGAACACATGCTGGCAGGGCTGACAAATATTTCAGCCGTTGTTTGAGCAAGCGGACTATAATTTTGCGCAGATGCATTATAACCGAATGCGACGGTTAACAAGAGCAGTATTAAAGGTGGTACCTTTAATAAATCCCTCAGTTTTAATCTTTTTTTGTAGAATGTCTCCATGTTTATTAGTTTAGATGATGATTGTTATAAATATTTCAGGCTATATATGTGGTTTTAAATTAGTTATAAAGTAAAAACAGCGGGTTCACCCGCTTTCATAATGAATTGAAAAAGAAAGATATAAACCATTCATGTTCTTTCCTAAATTTTATCTAAATTAGTGCAAACTTATCCAAAATATTCACAATTTATTAAAATAATTATGAATTTTGGAGTTTTCCCCACAGAATATGTCGTTTTTTACGTACATTTGCCTGAATTGAATTTTATTCTTTTCTTTCCATAAACAGGCACCAGAAATATCAGCCATAGTTAATGTATTAAAAAAAAATCATAGCAAAAGTACCATAATATTTTAATAACGAATTCCAATACTTCAATTTATACGCTGAAAATTAGAAAAAGTTTCAAAAAATTTCAACTATTTTTACACAAGGAAACTAACGCGATGCAACCTAAGAAAAAAACCATCAAAGTCATGATCGCCGAAGATCAGGCGATCATTCTCCAATCGTTGGCCGGTTTGGTCAATTCCATCGACAATATCGAAGTCGTTGGGACAGCCCTCAACGGCCTTGAACTTCTAAAACAATTAGAAAGCGAAAAACCCGACATTGTGCTGATGGATATCAGTATGCCAAAAATGAACGGGATGGAGACCACCCGGATTATCGATGAAAAGATGCCTTGGGTCAAGGTTATCGTCCTTTCCTGTCATGATCATCCCGTGTTTATTAAAAAAATGTTCCGGTCCGGGGCAAAAGGGTTTTTATCGAAAAACGCAACAGAACTTGAACTGGAAAAGGCGATCAATACTGTTTTTGAAGGGGGCATCCATTTATCGGAAGATATTTCCCGGTCGGCTATGATGACATTTATTGCCACCGACGCTTCCGGGGAAGAACTTCCAGATCCTTCGGCGCTGACCTCCCGTGAAATGGAGATCATCCAATTCCTGGCCGATGGCTTTCTATCCAAAGAAATTGCTGAAAAATTGTTTATCAGCGTCAAGACGGTCGAAAGGCATAAAACCAATATCCTGAAAAAGCTTCAGGTACGCAACACCGCTCAAATGGTAAAAGTGGCTACCGACATGGGACTGATGCTCAACTGATCATAAATTTAACGAGGTTTTCGCGAGACCCATCCTATCATTTACCTTTTCGGCAGAACTTTTCATAATTGTTGGTCCCGTCCTTATCGCCCATCTTCCCGGCCGCGTCAAAATCGGCGCAGGCAGCATCTAAATTCCCCAACATCTGGTAGTTGACCCCTCTCAGGTTGAGGAGGTTCGATTTTTGCTCCCCACTGGTAAAAACCTTATTGATATCCTCAATACTTCTCTGATAGTTTTTGTTAAAAAAATTGCAGAATGAGCGGTAATCATAAGCTAATAGAAGATCCGGCTCTTTGGCAATCACTTCCGAAAACAATTTTTCGGCTGTTTTATAATCCTTTTTCTCATAAGCGGCAAAGGCTGATACAAACAAACTTTCCACCCGTTTGACCATCAGCTTCTCTTCGAAATTTTTCTTTTGCTTTAAAACCACGGCATCTAAAGGCAACCCGGCTTTATTGGCTTTTTCAATGTAAGAATTGATTATATCCAGCCCCTCCTGGTACTTGCCCTTCTTTTCCAGTTCGATCGACATATTTGTGATGTTATTGGCAAAGATTGGTTTTTGCCGGAATACCATGTTATAATAATAGATCGCGCTGTCGGGCATGTTTAATTTGGAATAAGCCACGGCCAGGAAAAATTCCGGACGGGTATCGTAAGGACTTGATTTATCGTATTTCAGCACATCGATGATCTCCCTGAACCTGTTTTCGTTGAAAAGATAACGTGCTTTTTGAACGGCAATGGGCTCACATTGGATATTGATATCGGGCAGGGCCGGGAATTCCTTTAAAAACTTATCCGCCGGCGAGGTCAGCGCCCCCATGATCTGCTCATCCTTGATAATGCGCTGGAGTTTGAGAGAAATGAAGTTCTCATAAAAAACATAGATAGCGCCTGCCGTAAGGATTAAAAACATAAGTATTATGAGATTGGACGCCGGGCGCCGGATCCTCCCTTCTCCTTGAGGGGAAGGGCCAGGGGATGAGGTGAAAGCGGTTCCGGCGCCAACAAAGAGGGCAAAGAGGGAACAGATCTCGGGCCGGTCGGCCGGGAAGTTAAAAAAGGCATCGAAGAAATAACAGAAAAGTCCGAAAGCAGGAAGAAAGAGGTATTTATAGCTTTCTTCGGTAGATCCTTTTCGAAAAAAAGCAAGGATGAAATTGGAACCGATTAAAATAAAAATGGCAACAAAGAGGATCCCGCCTGTAATACCCGTTTCCGCGGCAGTCTCTAAAAAATCATTATGGCCTTTATACAAATATATATAATCAGGGCTGGTAAGGTTTTCATATTTCAGGACCTCTACTTTCCAGTTGCCGGTACCTACGCCAAGTACAGGATGCTCCCTGATCAGCTTTAAGGAATTGTTCCAGGCTTTGAACCGTCCCGCTTCCCCTCCACCGATGGTTTTTAACCGGGTGAAGAAATCAACCGTGTAGGCATCCTTGTTGGTATTTGGATATATATATTTAATCGTGTAATTGAATATAAGGAAAACTGCAATGATTAAAGCCGATACCGAAACCAGAAGGGTGATGAGTTTCCTTTTTTGTTGCTTTCGGTGGTATTGTATGGCTTTGAAGAGCACATAGACGATAGCCAGCATGATCGAACCGATATAAAATGCCCGCGTGCTCATGAAGAGGGTGGCCAGCAAAGCGCAAAAAAGTGAAACAACGCCGACAACTTTTAGCCATTTTTTTTCAAAGGTCAGCAACCACAGGGCAAATGGAATCTTAACAAAAATGGAGGCGGAAAGGATATTTTTATTGGAATAAACCGATTTGATCTCAAATATGGAAGGGCCCTTTCCCGCGAGGACCGACTCCATGATGTTATAAAAAACCGTGAGGCTGTCAAAAATCAACAACAATGAAAGCGCCGTTGCGAGATAGGTCAGGCTTTTTTTGTTGACGCGAAGGATGACCGAAACAACATAAGCTGTGGTAAAGAGCGTGATCAGCTTTGAAAAATTGATGATCGATTCAAAAAGGTTGAGGGCATTTACAAAGGAAAGCAAGGCAACAACCAGGAAGAGGGAATAGACGATGCCAACCGGGTTCCTGAAAAAAATCCATTGAAGGTCGTTATTTCGCCGGAATTCCTTCCGCGACAAGATAAAAGTAAAACCGACCAGGTTAAGAATGGCCAAAGACAGAAATTTCGGGCCATTTGAATCCAAGGTGTCCAGGTTGGGCGTAAGCACCGTCACAAAGCCATAAGCAAGCAGGAGAAGGGTGTAGGGAAAAATGGAAACTGCCAAATGGTTTGCCGGGGATGATTTCGTATTCTTCCCCTTAACATTTTTTCCTTTGATCGTTTTATATTTGTTATTCATTTTTTATCATATTTTGAGCCGACTCCGAAAGTCAAATTTTTCATTTTACAACGAAAGTATCTTTTTTTATCAATCTGTCGGCGGATGACTGAAAAATTCCCTGATCTTGGGGGCAAACCGCAGGAAAAGATAAAACGGCGATACAGGAATTTTATTTTTTTTGAAAGCTTTCAGGACATTTTTATTACCCTTAAGAATATTGGCCAACGAACCTGAGCTTTCACCTCCCATTCTCATATTGACGATAACCTCATCCAGGTAAAAAGAGCTTATCTTGATTTTCTCGAGTAAGCGTAACATCAGCTCAAAGTCGGCCGATACTTGTAATGAAGTATCAAAAAATCCATACTTCTGATAAATTTCCCTGCGGACAAAAAAGGTTGGATGCGGGGGGTGCCATCCTTTGGCAAAACTTCCGGGTACGAACCTGGAACTTTTCCAGTAGCGTATAACTTTTTGAGTATTTATGGCAGACACATAATTCAGGTTGCCATATAATGAATCACATCCGGTTTCCGCAAAAGCGCAGGCAACATGTTCCAGAATATGATCTGAAGCATAAAAATCATCAGAGTTCAAAATCCCTATGATATCTCCAGCAGCCCTCAAAATCCCCTTGTTCATGGCATCATAAATACCCTTGTCTGGTTCGGAAACCAAGTTTTTCACCCGGTTTGGGAGCGATCTGATAAGTTTAACTGTATTATCCTCCGATCCCCCGTCGACAATGATATGTTCGATATCCTTATACGTTTGATTGTTGACAGAAGCTATACAATCGGTAATCGTCTGTGCGCTGTTGAGTGTGATCGTGATAATGGAGATCTTCATGAAACTTATTGACAAATCAATTTTCTATTGAGCTTAAACTTATTTTATATTTGACCTATTTCCGTATTTTAAAAATAAGCACACTGTCCCCCTTGATTTATTGAGATTGATTTTGTAAATGAAGAGTCTGATTGCATGCTTTTAGGGTTTTAAAAGAAAAAAATCATCGGTTAGTGTTTTAAAAGAAAATTTTCGAAATTAATTGGGAAGTACAAGCTGTTAAAATAGTTTTGCTTAAGGGTTATCCTTGTAGTTATAATTGGTTACCAACTGGTTTTCTTCGAAACGTTTCAATGAACGAGCATTTTCTTTTCAATTGTTGCGCAATTTGCAAAAAAAATTTGTCTTTATCGATTTATACACCAACATGTGCATTTTTATAATTTCTCTCGAAGTAAATCTGCTATTATCATTATCATATTTATAAAAATTATCAAATGGTGAGTAGTGAATATGAAAATTCATAAGACATAATAAAATACGAAATGTCAATCCCCCCAGAAAGATTGGCCTCAATAGCCATCGAAAATTGGAATTTATATGGATATAAAACAATCTATATAGGTTTAGGTAATATTTCACAAAGGAATCCTCCGACAAATTGCCTCCTCCACCATAATGAAGTATTTTATCATTTTCAAAATAAATCTTCTGAGGATTTAATCTCTTCATTCTCATAAACAAGTCCGCTTCTTCATGATAAAAAGTAAATTGTTCATTAAATCCATTAACTGAGTTGAATAATGATTTTGATATAATAAAAAAACATCCACTGAAATAGAAATTTGATTTGTTTTTAATTTCATTTATGTTATTTAGTTTCACGAAACGCTTTATATAAGCTTTAAGTAAAAATAATTCGAGAATGACCTTAAAAAGTACAGGGAATGCAAATACATTTTTTTGTTTACTTCTATCCGGGTTTAAAATTGTACATGAAAGGATTTGATTTTCGCAAAATTTATTTTCGTTCATATAACGAATGATATGGCTTAAATCAATTATTTTGGTATCATTATTCAACAACATAATGGTGTCGAATTTTGCATATGAAACAATTTTATTATTAGCCTTACCAAATCCTTCATTTGCTTGATTTAAGAATAATAATATTTTATCATTTTTTATTTTAGCGTCTTCAATTATTTTAAACGATCTATCAGTAGAGCTGTTGTCAACAATAAGTATTTCATAGGCATCTTTTAATAGTACGAAATTATTCTCGATTGATTCTAAAAGGGGTTCTAAATAGTTTTCACCATTAAAATTTACAATACAAATACTTATGCCATTCATAATTCTTCTTTAGAAATAATTAAAAATAAACATTTT
>JALNWE010000059.1 GCA_023231065.1 Bacteroidales bacterium | reverse complement strand
CAGGATCCGGCGCATGATCTTACCACTGCGGGTCTTAGGGAGGCTGTCGATAAATTCGATCTCCTGTGGCATGGCCAGTGGGGACAATTTTTTCCGGACAAAATTCATGATGTCGAGGTCGAGCTCTTTGCTTGGGAAAAAGCCCGGTTTTAGCGTTACAAAGGCTTTAACCACCTCCATGTTGACGAAGTCGGGCTTGGCCACCACAGCCGATTCGGCCACTGCCGGGTGCTCTAATAAGGCAGATTCCACCTCAAACGGGCTTACCAGGTGCCCTCCGGTATTGATCACATCGTCGTCGCGGCCCACAAACCAGAAATACCCTTCATTATCGATAGAAGAACGGTCGCCGGGGAGATACCATCCGTTCCGGAATTTTTTCCGGTAGGTTTCTTCGTTTCTCCAGTAAGCCCGCATCATAGAAGGCCAGCCCGGTTTGATGGCGATCAATCCGATCTTTCCGGTTTCGGTAAAAGGCTCAAAGGTATCGGGGTGAATAACGGTTGCCGTGATTCCCGGAAAAGGTTTTCCCATCGAACCCGGTTTGATCTTCATACCCGGGTAATTGGAGATCATGATTGAACCGGTTTCCGTTTGCCAGTAAGTATCAAGGAAGGGTTTACCAAATACTCGTTCGCTCCATATAACTGCCTCAGAGTTAAGCGGTTCACCAACGGAAGCCAGATGCCGTAATGAGGTCAGGTTATATTTCCTAATCACTTCTTCCCCTGCCTTCATCAGGGAACGAATGGCAGTGGGCGCCGAATACCACATGGAAATCCTGTGTTTTTCGACGAACCGGTACCAGTTATCGGCTGAAAAACCGGCATCAAGCACACATTGTGTGACGCCATTGCTGAAAGACCCGATAATCCCGTATGAAGTTCCTGTAACCCAGCCCGGATCAGCGGTGCACCAGTAAATATCGTCATCCTGCAGGTCGAGGACCCATTTGGAGGTAAGGTATTGGGAAATAAGGGAATAATGTACATGTTTCACGCCTTTCGGCTGACCCGTAGTCCCGGAAGTATAATGCAATACCGAAGGCGATTCGGCGACCGTGGGATAAATGTCAAAAAATTCGACTTTTTTGGCTTGCTCCATATCAAATGCCACCTCCCGTTCCCCCAATGGCTTTGCCGGATCGGCATCTACAATAATAAGGTGTTTTAAATAGGGCATCTTATCCATGATCTTTCTCACCTTAGGCGCGTGTTTTTTCTGGGTGAAGACGGCCGTTGTCTGGGCATTATCAAGGCGGATAAAAAGTGATTCGTCACCAAAAGCAGAAAACAGCGGCTGGGCAATGGCCCCTGTTTTAAGGATGCCCAGAAATCCGATATAGAGTTCAGGTATCTTGTCCATAAAAAGACAAACACGCTCTTCGGGCCATATCCCGAGATCCCGGAGAAATTGCGCAATGGTATTGGAATTCAACCGGATATCGTTATAGGTATATTTTTTTTCGATCCCGGTGGACCCTTCCCAAATCAACCCCATCTTGTCTGCTTTCCCCAATTGGCAGATCCGGTCGGAACAATACCAGCCAATATTGATTATTTTCCCGGGTTCATAATCCAGTTCTTTTTCTGCAATATTCCAATCAAAATTTTTAATCCGCTCCTGGTAAGAGATAATGTTTGACATAGGCCTTGGTTTTGGGGTCCGGAAAATCCAGTGAAAGGAAGAATTGGCGGGAAAGTGATAAGCTAACAGGCGGGAAGTAAGGAGCAAGGTCAACCATGACAAGATATAGATTCACTTTCGATAATCACAATGGCTGTTGCCAGTTCTTTAAGATGCGATAAAGATACATGAATTTTTGTGATTTGCAAATCGGCAAGTAAATCATTTGCTTTACCATAGATCCGGATGTAGGGCCGGCCCAGATCATCATGGACAATGTCAATCTCCGCGAAACGTATACCAAACCGCCAGCCGGTGCCAATGGCTTTCATAAAAGCCTCTTTGGCTGAAAACCGGGCAGCATAATGTTGATATTTATTTTTCTTTGATTCGCAGTAGGCAATTTCGCCAGGAGTGAAAATTTTTTCGCGGAAACCGATATCGCGCTCCATTACTTTTTGGATGCGATCTACTTCAATGATGTCGATACCGGTTCCGGCGATCAAATGGCTCCCAGTTTTTTACCTACTTTTTTGAATTTATCCAGGGCGAAGGCAATTTGTTCGTGGGAATGGGCCGCGCTGATCTGTACCCGGATCCTCGATTTGCCTTTGGGCACCACCGGATAATAAAATCCGATCACATAAATGCCTTCATCAAGCAAGGCATTGGCAAAGTCCTGCGAAAGTTTGGCATCGTTGGGAAGATGGCCAAAAAGAACCGGAACGATCGGATGGATCCCGGGAACTATCCTGAACCCTGCATCCTGCATCCCTTTCCTGAAAATTTGCGTGTTATCGAATAATTTATCCCTTAATTCGGTGGTTTCCGATAACATGTTCAAGACTTCGAGCGTTGCTCCGGCAATTGAGGGGGTAAGCGTATTGGAAAACAAATAGGGCCGCGACCGCTGGCGAAGTATCTCAACAATCTCTTTTCTTCCCGAGATACAACCTCCGGATGCCCCTCCCAGGGCCTTTCCAAACGTGGTGGAGATAATATCTACCCTCCCCATCACATGGCAGTATTCAATGGTACCCCGTCCGGTTTTCCCAACAAAGCCGGTAGCATGGGAATCGTCAACCATGACGAGCGCTTCGTATTTATCGGCCAGATCACAGATTTTATCCAACTGGGCGATGATCCCGTCCATGGAAAAGACACCATCCGTTACGATCAATTTATAACGGGCCTCGGAAGCATCCTGTAACACTTCTTCGAGATCCTCCATATTGTTGTTCTTGTAACGAAAACGTTGTGCTTTGCAAAGCCGTACGCCATCTATGATGGAAGCATGGTTGAGCTCGTCGGAAATGATGGCGTCCTGCTCGCCGAGCAAAGGTTCAAAGACTCCTCCGTTAGCATCGAAAGCCGAAGAATAAAGGATCGTATCTTCCGTCCCAAGAAATCCGCTCAACTTGGCTTCCAGATCTTTGTGGATCTTTTGGGTCCCGCAAATAAAGCGGACCGAAGACATTCCGTAACCATACCTGAAAAAGGTATAATTGGCGCCAGCCATAACCCGTGGGTCGTTGGATAACCCAAGATAATTGTTGGCGCAAAAATTCAGTACTTTTTGACCATGGTTGGTCTGGATTTCCACGCCCTGGGGGGTCATGATAACCCGTTCGTCTTTATACAAGCCGTCTTCGTGGATACCTTCGAGTTGTTTCTGTAAATGTTGTTGAAATTTTCCGTACATATTCGCTGGTCTTATAGTGTTTTTCAGGGGCGCAAAGTTACGAAAAAACATTATTTTTATCCCCTTGTTTGTGCTCATTATTTAAATGAAATCCCCGTGAAAAACAAATTTGTTTTTTTAGCTCTTTTTACTGCCTATCTCATGCTGCCGGGATTTTCTTCCTGCAAAAAGTCCAATCCCGACCCGCTTTATCCACAACTCATCGGTACATACCAGGGCACTACCTCCCAAAACGACACCATCCGGATGGAAGTTGAGAATATAAAAGGGATCCTCTATATCACTGAAATCAAGCTGAATTACAAATATTCCGGGGGTGGGACAGGTTCAGTCTATAAAAAGGATTCGGATGGTTTGACCGCGCTGATCGTTGCTTATTTCAATTTGCTGGTGGGTTCTTATCCGCAAAACTCCATCATTGACGGTACTTTTAACCTGAATAGTTTGACAGTGAACGGATCGTTTAAAATCTATCCGTCATCCAATCCTTCGAATCCATCCAGCGGTAGTTACACTGCATTGAAAATCAATTAATCATAATATTAAACAAACAAATTTTATGGAAGATTTTATTGCCTATAACCCGACAACCCTCCATTTTGGTAAAACAGCGCTTTCATCCCTTGCCGCCACGCTCATGGAATATGGCGCTAAGGTGTTGCTGGTGTATGGAAAGGGTTCAGTAAAAAAAAGTGGATCGTATGATAAGATCATGGGTTTCTTGAAAGAGGCCGGTTTGGATGTTGTTGAGTACAGTGGAATAAAATCCAACCCGGTAATCGAGGATGTGGATGCTGCTGCTGAAACAGGGCGTAAGAACAACGTTGATGTCATTCTTGCCGTGGGAGGAGGCAGTGTTATCGATTCATCCAAGATCATCTCCGTCACGATTCCGGTAACCCATAGCGGGTGGGACTTTTTTACCGGAAAGGCGAAAGCTGTAACGGCAATTCCGCTGGTAACAGTCCTCACCGTTGCGGCTACAGGATCAGAGATGAACCCTTTTGCCGTGATAACCAACCATCAAACCAACCTGAAAACCTCTTATGGGTCTTCGTTGACTTTTCCCAGGCATTCTTTTCTTGATCCGTCACTAACCCTTACTGTTCCACGCGATTATACGGCCTATGGGATTGCCGACCTGATCGCTCACGCTTTTGAAGCCTGGTTTGGTATTGGTGAAACGACACTGACCGACCGTTTTGTCTTAGCCATTGCACAGGAAGCCATGCAATATGGCCCGGAATTACTCCATGACCTGCACAACTATAAATTGCGCGAGAAAATCATGTTTGCCGCTACAATGGCGCTCAATGGCATGACCATGTATGGCCGAAAGGCTGGTGACTGGGGCGTTCACGATGCAGGACATGTTCTTTCACTCCTGTACGATATTCCCCATGGCGCATCGCTGACCATTGTATATCCTGCCTGGATGAGGCTTTTTAAAGACCGGATTTCCGAAAGGATCGCAGGGTTGGGATCCGGTTTGTTTGGAAAAACATTATCAGCCGAAGAATCAATCGACCGTATCGAAGAATTCTTCCACACCCTGGGTTGTCCTACCCGCTTGTCCGAAATAAACATTCCGGGAGATCCCCGCGAAAAGATATACCAGGCAATGGTCCAATGCAAAGTAAACGGAGCCAATATGAAGTTTCTTGAGGGAGATTATTACCGGCTGATCGATCTTTTTTTATAATTGGCCCATTAACCCTTACTCTCTTCCCCTATCATCCTGAGGTTCAGTTTTCGTAGCAAGGGCGCCTTTTTTGCGGTAATTCCGACGATCAGCAACGTCATCATGCCACCAAAGATGACCGATGGGATCAAACCCATCAACTTCGCTGCCAATCCTGATTCAAAGGATCCAATTTCATTCGAAGATCCTATAAAAATACTATTTACGGATGCAACCCTTCCGCGCATACTATCCGGGGTGATCAGTTGCATGGCAGTAGAACGGATGATCACGCTTATATTATCAAACATTCCGCTGCACATAAGCAACAGGAGAGAAAGATAGAAATTTCCCGAAAGTGCAAAACAAATGATACTCAGCCCGAATCCTGCTACCCCGATCATCATATATTTGCCGGCGCGGACCATGGGGGGGCGGTGGGCTATAATCAGCGACATCATGACGGCGCCAACCATGGGCGCCGCCCGTAAAAATCCCAGCCCCTGGGGGCCAACCATCAGGACTTCAGCGGCAAAGACAGGAAGCATTGCAACTGCCCCGCCAAACAATACGGCAAACATATCAAGCGACATGGTCCCTAACAATACCTGGTTGCTTAATACAAATTTTAATCCCGACGAGAGCCTCTGAAAAAGCGTCTCCCCCCGGACCATTGGAGGTACCGGCCGGTTTCTTACAAAACTCAAAACCAGCAAAGCAAGCAATAAAAAACATAAAACACTCAGATATGCTATGCGAACTCCAAAAAATCCATAAATTATCCCCCCGATGGCAGGTCCTGTAATAGCCCCGATATGCCAGATAGTACTGTTCCATGTGGAAGAATTGGTATATAGCTGACGTGGTACCAGTTGTGCCATCAACGCGATGATGGCAGGATAGATAAACGCCCGCGAAATTCCTGAAATGACAACCACGGCATAAATTGGAATGACCCCAAATAAGGCGATGATCCCTAAGCGTTTTACCGAAAACAGGAAAAGAAAGGCGGTCCCGAGAAAAAACAAAAGGGTAAAGATCAAAATGATCCGCTTCCGGTTATATTTATCGGCTGCATGCCCTGCAAAGAGAGCCATGGCAATGTTGGGAATGGCTTCAGCCAGGCCAATCAGTCCAAGCGCCAGGGGATCCCTGGTCAGTTCATAGACCTGCCATCCGACAACGATGCTTTGCATCTGGAAAGCGATGGTCGTAAAAAAGCGGAATGTCAGAAAAAACCGGAAATCGCTGATCCTTAATACCGCATAAGCATCATGCTTGTCACTGAAATCTTGATTATGACTATTCTTCGTCTTTCTCCTGTTCCTCATAAGCCTTGAGCAGCTTATCCTGGATATCTCCCGGCACTTGGGAATATTCAGCGAACTTCATCCCATAGGTAGCGCGTCCGCTGGTCAGTGAACTAAGCGCGGTTGAATAACGGTTCAGCTCGGCAAGAGGAACTTTTGCCAGGATCTTCTGATAATTGCCTTCGCTGTCCATCCCCATAATTACAGCCCTGCGCCCCTGAAGGTCAGTCATGACTTCTCCCATTTTATCCTCGGGAACTATGACTTCCACGTCATAAATGGGTTCCAGGATCTTG
Organism: Bacteroidales bacterium; assembly: GCA_023231065.1. Lineage (GTDB taxonomy): Bacteria > Bacteroidota > Bacteroidia > Bacteroidales > FEN-979 > CAIVAT01. Next base: position 12,865 of record JALNWE010000059.1, on the reverse strand, counting down.
GGACCGGCATTTTTGAAAGCTTCTTTGAAAGCATTACGTCCGGCTAATTTGAAAGAAATTTCGTTGGAATCGACCGGGTGCATTTTACCGTCATAGACATTAAAGATAATATCGCGGGCATAGGAACCTGTGAGGGGGCCTTCTTCCATTTTTTCCATTACTCCTTTAAGAATGGCCGGCATAAAGCGGGCATCGATAGCGCCACCCACGATACAATTGTTCATCTGAAGTTTACCGCCCCATTCAAGATCAATAACGTCGCGTCCACGGATAGGGAATTCGCTCTGCTCTACCATTCCTTCACGCCAGGGTTGGATCATCATGTGGACTTCGCCAAACTGACCCGAGCCACCAGATTGTTTTTTATGCCGGTACATGGACTTGGCAGATTTTGTGATCGTTTCACGGTAAGGGATCCGCGGGGCAAAATATTCGATGGGGATTTTTTCAAGTATCTCAACATGCCATTTGGCCAGGTTAAGATGAAGCTCGCCCTGTCCCTGCAGGATCATTTGCTTTAGCTCCCGTGAATAGCCCATGACAAGGGTCGGATCCATTTTGGACAACTCATTCAGGACACTGCTCATCTTTTCATCATCGGCGGTGTTTTTTGCTTTCACGGCCGCGCGGAATTTCGGATCTGGATAAACCGTGGGCTCTATGACATCATCGGCATTTTTTATCGAATTCAGCGTATTGTTGGTATAAGAGTTTTTCAATTTGATCGTTGCGCCAATGTCGCCAGCCACAATCTTTTCTACTTTTTCCCTGTTCTTACCATTAATAATAAAAATCTGCGAAACCCTTTCCTTCGACAGACGGTTGGGATTGATCATATCCATGGCCTCTGTTATCTCGCCGGCATATACTTTGAAATAAGATATTTCGCCCAGATGCTGTTCAACTGAAGTCTTGAAAATGAAAGCCGAAGTGGGATCGGTTATCTTACAATTCAGCTCTTTTCCATCTTTTGTTTTAACACCGGATATTTCGTTGGGAGCTGGAACGTTCCCTGCAATAAATTCGAGCAACCGGGCAATACCCATATCCTGTTTGGCACAAACACATAATACCGGGAAAATGGCCCGGTGGATCAGTCCGGTTTTCAGGGCTTGCTGCATCTGTTCTTCCGACAGGGTACCTTTGTCAAAAAAGATCTCCATCAGCGATTCATCTTTGGAAGCAAGTTCTTCAACCAAAAGCGTGTACATTTCTTCAGCTTTGGCTTTTTCGTTAGCCGGGATATCCGTGATTTCAGGTTTTCCCCCACCCGAAGGAAATTTATACATCTTCATCTTCAGCAAATCGATGATGGCATTAAATCCCGAACCGGCATTGACGGGATATTGCATCAATGTGATGTTTTTCCCAAACTGTTGTTTCATCTGACGGACCGTCTCGTCGAAATTGGCGTGTTCCTGGTCGAGGTGATTAATGGCAAAGATGACGGGTTTTGAAGCTTTAGTAGTATATCTCCAGGTTATTTCTGTGCCCACATCCACTCCGTTCTGTGAATTAACGACCATCACGGCGGTATCGGCAACCCTTAACGCGGAAATCACTTCTCCACAAAAATCATCGAAACCCGGCGTGTCCAGAATATTGATTTTCTTGTTATCACAGAGGGTATAAAGGACAGAGGCAGAAACGGAATTCTGACGCTCCAGCTCTATTGGACGGTAATCGGAAACCGTGTTTTTATCTTCAACACTGCCACGGCGGCTGATCACACCTCCCTCGAACAGCATAGCTTCAGCAATAGTAGTTTTTCCTGATTTGGCGCCTCCGATAAGCGCAATGTTACGGATTTCATTGGTTTGGAATACCTTCATGACAACAAAGAAATTAATGTAAATGATTGAAAATTATTCGTTTCGTGAAAAGGTTACAAAAATACAAAAACCTCTGAATATAACCAAGAAGAAGCATCTTCGATTTTATCATTTCGGGGCCCGGCCAGTTCCCGAGGTTGAATGGTTTATCTTTCTACCTGATTTTTAATGTTTTGCCAACGTTCGTCCGGCATTTTTGATCCCATAAATTCGATTACGTTACCCGCCAATAAGGCCCCCAATTCCCCGCATTTTTGCATGGGCATGCCCATCAAATGACCATATAAAAATCCAGCGGCATACAGATCGCCTGCCCCGGTAGTATCAATGGGTTTAACCGGGATAATACCAATCTCACAATACTCTGTGCCGGTCATGACCAGTGAACCCTTATGCCCGGTTTTAACAACGGCAATCTCGACAAATTTTCCGATCTCTTTGACCGCGTTTTCGGGATTCATCCCTGTCATCGCTTTTGCCTCATCTTCATTGGCAAAAAGAATATCGACATACCGTCTGATAATATCCTCAAGGAATTCCCTGTTCCCTTCCACCACATTGTAACTTGCCAGATCGAGTGAGATCATCAACCCATGCTCTTTCGCCAATTCCAGGGCTTTTTTGACGAGCGCATGATTTTGGACCAGGTAACCTTCAATGTGAAAATACGAATATTCCTTAAAAACCGGAAACCCTGACCACAGAATACCAGGGACCAGATGATCGTCCGATAGTTCAACAGCCGCCCCTAAAAACGTGGCAAAAGTACGCTCCGAATCAGGCGTGACGAGAGCAATAGCCCGACCTGTTTCCTGCTTGCTATGGATCATGTGGGGATCCACGCCGGCACGGATCATATCCCGGACAAAAAAGCCTCCGAGATCATCTTCACCGACAACTCCGATAAAACCCGCTGGCGCTCCCAACATTGCCAAACCATGGATGGTATTGGCCGCGGACCCCCCGGCCGACTGGCTTTTTTTGTAGTGTTTTAAAGCTTCCAAAACGTCATTGCTGCGGTCTTTGTCAACCAACTGCATACTCCCCTTTGGAAGCCCAAGCATTTCAAGAATGGTATCACTCTCAAGAGTGATCATGATATCTACCAGGGCATTGCCCATTCCCAGGATCTTTTTCATCGTTCTTTTTTAAACGGGCTCAAAGGTAATAATTATCCTTTTCAGCAGCCTTATCATCCTGTTTTAAGACTGGTTTTTGTTGAATAAACAGTTACAGGATATGAAGGATACAAACCGGATCAAAAATGTCGCGCTTACTTATTAAGAAGTAAAAAATGTAACCCAATTCCCTCAACCCCGTAAAAGAAGAAAAACGAGGTTATGAAAACATCCTTTTTTAGTTTGGTGATACTGTTCGTCCTGATCACCACCGGATATGCTCAATCAGTTTCTGACGACTGTCCCTGTCGCAGAAAGCGGATTGTCGAAAGACCCGTTGTGGCTAAGAAAGTGGTCGTAAAGAAAGTCAAAGTTGAAAAAAGATATTCGCTTTTCCCTGAATTCCCAATTCCGGATGAGATCCTGTGTAAGGGGAAAGCCCGTGAAAGGCAAAATTTTAAAGTCAGGATCATGCCCAACCCGGTGAATAGCTACATCAATGTGATCTATGATTCTGAAAATGGTCAAAAAGTAAGAATTGAACTCCTTTCCTGCGAAGGAAAATTGATAAAAACCCTGATGAATAAAGTGGTTTACGGGGAAGGCCTGAAGGCAAGCACTTTTGATATCAACGGACAAGTTAAACGGGGTGATGCATACATCAGGCTGACTTCGGGAGTAATAACAAAAGTTGAAAAGATCTTTGTTCTCTGATCTTTAACAATATGCCTGCTAACCTTGCAGGCCCTACGGGATGCCCCCGGAAAAAAGATCAACACAAGGGCAGCGCCCCATACTGCCATGGATATGTAAAAAGATTTTAATCGACCTTCATTCTTCCTTTCCTTGTAAAGAATCTTTCCTGTTTTTAGCAAAGAGGCTAAGGGGAGGGACGATCGTACCAAAATTTTTTGTACCTTTGCACCCCTTTTAAATTGAAGTAATCATGGCATTAAATAAACTCAGAAATATAGGAATAGCGGCGCATATTGATGCCGGGAAAACTACGGTAACAGAAAGGATCCTATATTTTACAGGGACCAATCGCAAAATGGGCGAAGTACATGATGGGGAAGCCACCATGGATTTCATGAAACAGGAACAGGAAAGGGGAATTACCATTGCTTCTGCAGCCATTACCTGTTTTTGGAAAGGGCATCAGATCAACCTGATCGACACCCCTGGCCATGTTGATTTTACCGTTGAAGTAGAGCGTTCGTTACGGGTCATTGATGGTATGGTGGCCGTCTTTTGTGCGGTAGGCGGTGTAGAGCCACAAAGTGAAACCGTATGGAACCAGGCCGACCGGTACCGTGTTCCAAGGATTGCATTTATCAATAAAATGGATCGTACCGGGGCTGATTTTCAATCTGTGGTTGCCCAGATGAACAAATACCTTGATGCCAATGCCGTTCCTTTTCAAATTCCGATTGGCGCCGAAGAAAATTTCGAAGGGATCATTGATGTTATTGACCGGAAGGCTTATATCTTCAGGGATAAGGAGCAGATTGAAACGGATATACCGGCAGAATACCGGCAAAAAACCGAAGAAACCCGTTCCTGGGCTGTTGAAAAATTAGCCGAATTCAATGACGAGGTTATGGCGCTTTTCATGGAAGATAAAGAAGTCCCATCCGAGTTGATGAAAATTGCTTTGCGGGAATCAACCATCAAGCTGTTGCTCACGCCCGTGTTTTGCGGCGCAGCTTATAAGAATAAAGGAATTCAGATGCTGCTTGATGCCATTGTTGATTATTTGCCTTCACCTGTTGATATAGGGGCTGTAACGGGAATTGACGTGGATGATCCTGAAAAAACGCATACTCGTCACCCTTCTCCAAATGAACCTTTTTCAGCGCTTGCTTTTAAGCTTATCCATGATCCGTTTGTTGGTCAACAGACTTTTGTCCGGATTTTCTCGGGTACACTGAAGAACGGGACGCAGCTTTTTAATTCTACCAGGGGGAAGCTTGAACGGGTTGGACGGATTTTTAGAATTCACGCCAAGGACAGGGAAGAGATATCTGAAGCTGGCCCCGGGGATATTGTTGCGCTCATTGGAATGAAACTCACCAAGACAGGAGATACCCTTTGTGATGACACCCATCGTCTGGTCCTCGAAAACATCCACATTCCTCCCAGCGTTATTGAATTGAAAATCAACCCCGTTAAACGGGCTGACCAGTCAAAACTGGGAGATGCCCTGCATAAATTGACCATGGAAGATCCCTCTTTTAATGTCAGGTTCGACGAGGAAACCGATGAAACGATCATTGCCGGGATGGGTGAATTACACCTGGAGATCATCGTTGACCGCCTGAAGACCGAATTCAAAGTGGACGCTGTGGTTGGAGAACCTTCGGTAGCTTTCCGCGAAACCATTACAACCGAAGTAGAGTCTCAATACCGACATTCAAAACAAACGGGAGGCAAGGGCCAGTTCGCACAAACTCTCATGCGCATTGAACCCAATGAAGGAAAAGGATATGAATTCATCGAAAAGGTCAAAGGTGGAAATATTCCCGCTGAATTTATCCCATCGGTCAATAAAGGGATTGTAAAAACCATGGAGCGGGGTATCCTTGCCGGTTATCCGATCGTGGATGTAAAGGTGGTGCTGCTGGATGGAAGTTTCCATCCGGTTGATAGTTCCGATATGGCTTTCCAGACCTGTGCCTCTATTTGCTTCAAACAGGGATTTAATAAAGCGGAGCCCATCCTGCTCGAACCCATGATGAAAGTTGAAGTTAACACCCCGGATGAATATATCGGGGATGTTGTCGGGAACCTGAACCGGCGGCGTGGAAAAATTGAGTCGATGCGCCGTTACAGAAAAGGGTCCCAGAAAGTCGATGCGTTTGTTCCCCTGATGGAGATGTTTGGATATTCCACCCAGTTAAGGAATATTTCCAGCGGACGGGCCAACTATTCCATGGAATTCTACAAATATACCCCTCTGCCTAAAGGGCTCCAGGAAGAGGTGATTAAAAAAGTCAAAGAGAAGAAATGAAAACTTCCTGGTTTTTGATACACCTTTACGCGTTGCTGTAATAATGGCGCCATGATAGCCTTGGACAAAACCCTTATTTCCGATGAAATCAAAACCACCTTTTTTTCGTGCAACCTGGAACGATGTAAAGGGGCCTGTTGCATTGAAGGCGATGCCGGTGCTCCCCTTGATGAAGAAGAAATCTCGTTTTTAGAGGATTACATTGATAATATTAAACCCTTTATGGCCCCTGCAGGTCTCAGGGAGGTTGAGGCATTGGGTGTTTTCGATTATGATGCAGAGGGAAATTTTGTGACCCCGCTGGTAAGCGGTAAGGAATGTGTTTTTGTGTATTTCGAAAAGGATATAGCCCGTTGCGCTATTGAAAAAGCTTACCAGGAAAAGAAAATTCCTTTCCCCAAACCCATTTCATGTCATCTTTATCCTATCCGTATCAGGACCACACCGGTCAATGATCTGATAAACTACCACAAGTGGCCTATTTGCCGGGAAGCGCTGAAAAAAGGTTATCAGGAAAAAACGCCTTTATTTCTGTTCCTTGAAGATGCCTTGATCCGTAAATACGGACGAAACTGGTATAACCGTTTGGTCAGGCTATTGCATTAGCCCCGCCACTTTGGGCCAGGGCTGCCCTTTTTGCAGTTGCCATGGTCGTGAATTCCTTATCCATCATGAACAAACCTCCTTTTTCAGGGCCTGCCAGGTTGATCTGATCAAGAATATTACGGATGGTCTTTTCCTCTTCAATCTGCTCCGTGATGTACCACTGAATGTAATTGGCTGAAGTAAAGTCTTTTTCTCCGATACAGACGGCATAAAGCTCGTTGATGGACGCCGAAATGTATTCTTCATGTTTAAGGACCTGCTGGAATACATCAACCAATGATTGAAATTTGGATGTGGGAGCATCCAGGGCCGGAATTATTGCCATTCCCCCCCGGTCATTGAGGTAATGAACCAGTTTTAACATGTGGATCCGTTCCTCTTCTGTTTGTACATAGAGCCAACCGGCTGCGCCGGGAAATCCGTTACGCTCTGCCCATGAGGCCATTGCCAGGTAAATCCGGGAAGAATGTTCTTCCCGTTTTATCTGTTCATTGATTGCTTTTTCAATATTTTCTGTTATCATAATCCTGTCCTTTTAAGATTGAGCCTACTCTGTCAACTGTTATCTGTCCTTTTTTATTTCAGGGCTTCAGCTCCTGATACGATTTCGATCAGCGCATTGGTGATGGCATTCTGACGGGCTTTGTTGTAAGAGATATTGAGGTCCCGTAACAGATCCTGTGCATTGTCGGTCGCTTTTTGCATAGCAGTCATCCGGGCGCCCTGTTCTGAGGCAAAAGAATCGAGGAGCGCTTTAAAAAGTTGGATACGCAGGGTTTTTGGAATAAGTTCCCGGACAATAGCCTCTTTCCCGGGTTCAAACAGGTAATCTGTTTCGATTTTTGCTGTTGAATCTTTTGATGAAGAGGGAGATTGCACTATCGGGAGAAATTGTTCCACAACCAGGCGTTGTACTGCCGCATTTTTAAACTGATTATACACCAGCGCGATCCGGTCGTACTCTTTAGAGGAAAATGCTTTCATCAGCTTTTCGGCCAAAGGTGAAACATTATCGAAGGTAAGTTTGTCTAATAGCCCGTCCTGGGATTCAATCACTGAATAATTCCGCTTACGGAAAAATTCTGTTGCCCTGGTGCCGATGGTGATGAGCCGGACTGACCCATTTTTAAACTGTTGTGCATAATCTGATTGGATCAGGCCCAGGGTGGTTTTGATGACATTGGAATTGAATGCGCCGCACAATCCCCGGTTTGAGGTAATCACAATCAGGAGGATCTTTTCTGGTTTGCGGACCTGTGCAAATACATTTTCATCGGAATTTTCGATGCTGGCGCTCAGGTTTTGCAATATTTCACGAAGTTTGGCCGCGTAGGGCCGCAACTTAATGATGGCAGTCTGGGCTTTCCTGAATTTTGACGCCGCTACCATTTTCATGGCGTTGGTAATCTGCTGCGTCGATTTGACCGAAGCGATTCTGGTACGTACTTCTTTCAGTCCTGGCATAGTCCAGCGTTATTTTGTTTCCTCGAATTTATGGGAGATATCCTTACAAACCCGTTCCATGGTCTTAACATCATCATCAAGAAGCTGTCCGGATTTCAGATTTTTTAAAATCCCCGGATGGCTGTTTTCCATAAAGGAAAGATATTCCACTTCAAAGTTGCGGATATTTTGTCTTGGAATATTTCTTAACAGGCCCCGGGTGCCACAGAAAATGATGGCGATCTGTTTTTCGACTGGCATGGGTGAATACTGGGGTTGTTTAAGGATTTCCACGTTGCGGGCGCCCTTTTCGAGTACGGCTTTGGTAGCCGCGTCAAGATCGGATCCGAATTTCGAAAAAGCTTCCAGTTCGCGGTATTCCGCCTGATCGAGTTTCAGGGTCCCGGCAACTTTTTTCATCGATTTGATCTGTGCGTTTCCACCTACACGCGAAACAGAGATCCCGACATTGATAGCTGGGCGGATACCGGCATTGAACAACGGGGTTTCCAGGAAGATCTGCCCATCGGTAATGGAGATCACGTTGGTTGGAATGTAAGCGGATACGTCGCCGGCCTGGGTTTCGATAATAGGTAACGCGGTCAGCGAACCGCCCCCTTTTACCATCCCGCGGATTGAATCAGGCAAATCGTTCATCTGGCGGGCAATTTCGTCGGATGAAATAACCCTTGCAGCTCTTTCAAGGAGCCGTGAGTGAAGGTAAAATACATCGCCCGGATAAGCTTCGCGTCCTGGAGGACGACGCAACAAAAGGGAAACTTCCCTGTACGCGACAGCCTGTTTCGACAAATCATCATAAATAATAAGCGCCGGTCGTCCCGTGTCCCTGAAAAATTCACCGATCGCGGCTCCGGCAAACGGTGCATAAAACTGCATGGCAGCAGGATCGGATGCGGTGGCAGAAACAATCACGGTATAATCCATGGCGCCTTTTTCTTCGAGGGTTTTAACAATATTAGCAACCGTCGAACCTTTCTGACCGATGGCAACATAAATACAAAATACCGTTTCACCCCGTTCGTGAAATTCTTTCTGATTAATGATAGTATCAATGGCAATCGCGGTTTTTCCGGTTTGGCGGTCGCCAATGATCAGTTCGCGTTGTCCCCGTCCAATGGGGATCATGGCATCAATAGGCTTGATCCCGGTCTGTAAAGGCTGATTAACAGGCTGGCGGAAAATAACACCGGGCGCTTTCCGCTCTAAGGGCATTTCATAAAGCTTCCCTTCGATTTTTCCCTTCCCGTCAAGGGGTACTCCCAGGGTGTTGATCACGCGCCCTAAAAGACCTTCTCCTGCTTCGATGGAAGCGATCTGCCGGGTCCTTCTGACCGTGTCCCCTTCTTTTATTTCGTAAGATTCTCCCAATAATACAGCCCCGACATTGTCGGCTTCCAGGTTGAGGACGATGGCTTTCAGGCCATTTTTTTCAAACTCGATCAACTCTCCTGACTCAGCCTTATTCAGTCCGTAAATCCGGGCAATTCCATCACCCACGGTAAGTACGGTGCCAACTTCTTCCAGTTCTTTTTCACTTTGATATCCGGCCAGTTCCCTGCGCAGGATCGCGGTCACTTCCGCGGGCTTAATTTCAGCCATATTTTCTTATTTAATGAATATCGTTAAATCTTCTTTTTATACAAATTGACTTTGGCAATGGCATTTCGCAAATTCTCAATTTCACGACGGATACTGGCATCATATTGCTTATCATCCCAGGTAAGGACGAACCCGCCTATCAGTGATTCATCAATTTCAGCTTTCAGGTCAATATCCTTCCCTGTATATTTTGACATCAGGCTAAACACCTGTTTCCGGGTTTCAGCATCGGGCAGGATCGGTGATTTAAAATAGACAGTAAGGATATTTTTATAATCGTTGTATAATTCAATCAGCTTTTTTGCAATGGCTGGGATAAACGCTTCCCTCTTTTTACGGACCATGATCATGAGATAGGTCAGGGTGATCGGGTTCACGTTTTTTTGAAAAATATCCCGGAGGATGATCCCTTTCTTCTCCGTGCTGATGACGGGACTATTGAGCAATAAAACCAGATCACGGCTGGCTTTGCAGATACTGGTAATCAGCAGGTTGTCATGGTAAACTTCTTCCAGCAGATTCTTTTCGATCGAAAGTTCCAGCAGGGCTCCGGCATAACGTTCAGCTACCAATGAAATATTCATCCCTGTCAATTGAATTTAATATCTTTTAATAATTCCTTGGCATATTCTTCCTGCTTCCTGGGATCGGATAATTCCCGTTTTAGAATGAACCGGGCCAGGATCAGCGAGCTTTCGGCGATCTGGTTTTTCAATTCGGTCATGGCTGCCATTTTTTCATTGTTAATGCTTTCTTTGGCATTTTCTACAATACGGGCAGCTTCTTCTCCGGCTTTCTGACGGGCTTCTTCGACGATTTTATCTTTGATCTTTCGGGCTTCATTAAGAATGGCATCCCTTTCATTCTTCGCTTCCTGTAATAATTCCTCGTTCCCGGCTTTTAACTGTTTCATTTCTTCCCGTGCCTTATTGGCTGTATTCAGGGCTTCATGAATGGAGGTTTCCCGATCCTTCAATGACTGCATGATGGGTTTCCAGGCAAATTTCCCGAGAACAAATACCAGGAGGAGAAACACGAGGGTCATCCAGAAGATCAGGCCCAGCCCCGGAGTGATTAATTCCATATCCGATTATTTATATATTCTCAATCATATTTCATTTATACCTTTCAGCTATTGAAACACCCATTTTCAATAAAAATTCTTCAGACGAAGCGTTGACCGGTATTTCAAGTAATGTGCCCTTTACGGATCAACCAACCGTTGATCCGTAAAGGACTTGAGGTTTTAGATAAAAAGGATCAGCAAACAAACAACAATCGCAAAAAACGCGACCCCTTCTACCAGAGCAGCAGCGATGATCATGTTGGAACGGATATCGCCGATGGCTTCAGGCTGACGCGCTATTGCTTCAAGCGCGCTTTTCCCGATATTTCCAATACCGATCCCGGCGCCAATCACGGCAATCCCGGCGCCCAATCCGGCGCCCATTCTTGCAATAGCGACAAAATCGCCGGCTAATTGCAACAAAATACTGAGTAAATGCATAATCTGACTTATTAAAAGTTAAAAAATAAAAATTCTGTGTTACAAGCTATTTTCAAAATATTGGTATTTGTCAATGGTCAATGGTCAATGGTCAATGGTCAATAGTCAATGGTCAATAGTCAATAGTCAATAGTCAATGGTCAATGGTCAATATTAATGTCTCTCCGGTTCTTCTAACGCCAGGCCAAAATAGAGGGCTGATAAAAGCGTAAATACATAGGCCTGGATGAAGGCCACCAGAAGTTCTATCAGGTCCATAAAGAGCATGAAAGCCACCGAGACAACCGAAACGCTTAATCCCAGGGCCGTACTGATGGCGCCGAAGATAAATATCAGGCTGACAAAACCGAGCGCGATGATGTGCCCTGCCGTCATATTGGCAAAAAGCCGGACCATGAGCACGAATGGTTTTGTAATAATACCAATGATCTCAACGATCGGCATCAGGGGCAGGGGCAATTTCAGCCACCATGGCACACCAGGCGTATTGACAACATCGAGCCAGTAATGTTTATTCCCGTTAATCGTGGTGAGGATAAAGGTAAAAACGGCCATCACCATCGTGACCGCAATATTACCGGTAACATTAGCGCCACCAGGAAAAAATGGGATCAACCCGAACAGGTTGTTAAAAAGGATAAAAAAGAAAACGGTCAGCAGGTATGGCATGAATTTTTCGTAATGCTTTTCCCCGATTGAACTTTTGGCAATATCGTCGCGTACAAAAATGATCAGGGGCTCAAGCAAAGATTGTATCCCCTGGGGCGCCTTATTTTTATTCCGTTTACAGGAATTGGCAACAGAGATAAAAATGAGGATCAGCAGCAAGGCGCTGATCATGATGGCAAGAACGGTCTTGGTAATTGAAAAATCATAAACTTTTGAAGATGCCGGATTATTTTTATCCGCCTCCAGGTGAATGATCTTTCCCTTGTTGGGCCCCTCTTTTTCAAGACTGAATCCTTTGTATGAATGGGCTTCATTATGGAACCTGCCGGAGGAAAAACAATAAAGCCGGCCATTATAGAAAAGAATTACCGGCAAGGGGATCGTTAATTCCAGACTGCCAATTTTTGCTATTTCCCATTCATGATTATCCACCACGTGTTCGAGGATCATCTCACCGGCATTGAATTTACCTTCTTTCTTTTCTGTTGTGCTTTGAGCAAAAGCGCTGTCATTGGAAGAAGATATAACGGTCTGTTCTTGTCCCCAACTTTTTGGGGCAGTCACAAATACCATTAAAAAAAACAAAAAGATGCAGGAAATTATCCGGTAGAAAGAAGATGGCCTCATCACGTTATAAACTGCTTAGGGCAAAATAATAGGGTACAAAATTAGAAAAAATTTATGATATGGTGAAATGTTACTTTTTACCGGAAGCAGGCGTATTCACATATAGATGTACATAAAAATCAAACCCGGCATAGATCATGGTCCCCCCGTAATCTTCCCAATGTTCGGTATCATAGTAATAAAACATCGGCGTAAGATCAGCAAAATAGACCTGCCCCAGACTATTTGTCCAAGCAGTCCGGATATAAATTCCATGCATCAGGTTATAAAGGCTTGTTGCAAGATATACCTGTTCATTGGCAACAACAGTTCCGGTGCTGGGTTGATAAACAGTAATGGTCAACGTCCCTGTGATGGGTTCCGGCGTGTTGCAGGAAGGAAGGACAAGAAACCCGGCAATCATGATTACCGTAGTAATAAAAAGAAGTTTTGT
>JALNWE010000058.1 GCA_023231065.1 Bacteroidales bacterium | reverse complement strand
CTGATAATCCGTTACAAGAATGGTGATGAAAATAAACTTTTTAAAATGATCAGAGATACATTCCATCATTTGGCGCCTGATTGCCAACCTGATTATAAATTTTTCGATCAGGAATTAAACAGTTTGTATGTGAAGGAGAAAAATTTCGGATACGTTGTTGGTTCCTTTGCCTTTCTGGCTTTCATCATTACGGGGATGGGGCTTTTCGGGTTGGCTATGCTTATTGTGGAACGGAGAATGAAAGAAATGTCGATCAGAAAGGTTTTTGGCGTATCCTGGATACGTATTATTTATCTGATGCAAAAGGAGTTTATTTCGTACTTCATCCTTGCAGCTGTCATTGCTGTACCCCTGTCCTGGTACATTATCTCTCTCTGGCTAAATGAATTTTACTATAGAATTAACATTACCTGGACTGCTGTTGTTTTATCCCTTACAACAGTCGGACTTTTTATTGTATTGATCCTGTTTTTAAAAACCATAAGGATTTTAAAGGAAAATCCGGCAGATGCACTTAAATACGAATAATGGGGTTTACGTTCTATCACCAGCATGATTCAGTAGATTGCGGTCCTGCATGTCTTCAAATGATTGCGCGGCATTATGGGAAAAAGTTCCCACTAACGTTGTTGCGCGAACGATGTTATATAACCCGCGACGGAGTTTCATTGTTGGGCATCAGCGATGCTGCAGAATCGATCGGTTTCAAAGTCATGGGATCACAACTTTCATTCGATCAACTACTTAATGAAGCCCCCCTCCCCTGCATTGTTCATTGGGACCAGCGTCATTTCGTGGTTGTTTATTCAGTATATAAAAAAAGAGGCCGGGAATTTGTCAGGATTGCCGACCCGGCACACGGAAAAATAAAATTGTCCAGGGATTCATTCATTCAATCATGGTCCAGCGAAAATGATAATACCGATCATGGAATTTGTCTTCTTCTTGAGCCAACTGAAACCTTCAATGATCAAAGTGAAAAACAAAAGTCCGGATCGCGGTTCACTTTTTTGATACCCTATTTGAAACCCAGACAAAAAGCGTTATTCCGGTTATTTTTCACGATGGTAGCTGGAAGTTTAATCCAGCTTGCATTCCCTTTTCTTACACAGGCAATTGTTGACAGGGGTATCCAGCATCGTGATATGGGGTTCATAGCGCTTGTTCTGTTTGGGCAACTGGCGCTTTTTTTCGGGCTTACCATCATCGAATATGTTCGCGGATGGATTTTGCTCCACCTTAGCACCAGGATCAATATCTCTCTGGTATCAGGATTTTTAGGGAAAATAATGAAATTGCCAATTGGTTTTTTCAACACCAAGATGGTGGGTGATCTCATGCAACGGATTACAGACCATCAGCGTATCCAATCCTTCATGACGGTCAGTACTTTGAATGTTCTTTTTTCAACTGTGACTTTCCTCCTGTTCAGTGTGGTATTATTAGTCTATAACCCTTTCATCTTTGGGGTTTTCATGGCAGGGAGTATCCTCTATGCATGCTGGGTATTTATCTTCATGAAAAAGCGTAGGGTATTGGATTACCGACGGTTTTCGAGGATGGTGGAAAATCAGAATATTTTGGTCCAACTTATTACCGGGATGCAGGAAATCAAACTTTATAACGCCGAAAACAACAAACGACGGCAGTGGGAGGAAATCCAGGAAAAGCTATATGATCTGAGCATAAAAAGCCTGACCCTAAGTCAATATCAGAGTATCGGAGCGCTATTTTTCGTGCGTACCAAAGATATTCTTATCACTTTTCTTTCGGCTTCCCTCGTCATTCAAGGCGAATTGACCCTCGGTATGATGCTCGCCATTCAATTTATCCTGGGACAATTAGACAATCCTGTTGAACAGATGATTGGTTTTATCAGGGAAGCACAAGACGCATCGATTAGTATGGAACGGTTACAGGAAATCAATGATCAAAAAGAAGAAGAAGATCCATTATCTCCTGGGATAAAGGAGCTTCCTCAAATCAAGGACATTTCAATCACGGGAATTTCTTTTCAATATGAAGGCCCACATAGCCCATCTGTCCTGAAAGACCTGAGCCTTCATATCCCTGCTCACCGTGTTACGGCAATCGTTGGCTCAAGTGGCAGCGGAAAAACGACCCTGGTCAAACTCCTGTTGGGATTTTATCGGCCTTCGACCGGGACAATAAGGGTAGGAGATATTCTTCTTGGAGATATTTCCTGTAATTACTGGAGAAGCAGATGTGGATCTGTTATGCAGGATGGGTACCTCTTTTCGGATACCATAGCCAATAATATTGCTTTATGCGACGATAACGCCGATGAATACAGATTAAACCGGGCTGTTCATATTGCTAATCTTGAAGATTTTATAGCTTCATTGCCGATGGGAACGGCGACACGGATAGGACAGGATGGGGCGGGTATCAGCGAAGGGCAAAAACAAAGGATTCTCATTGCGCGGGCAGTTTACCGTGATCCGGAATATTTGTTTTTTGATGAAGCCACCAATTCATTGGATTCCGGAAATGAGCGTATTATAACCTCAAACCTGGAGACGTTTTTTGCAGGAAAGACTGCTATTATTGTGGCCCATCGTCTGAGTACGGTAAGGCATGCAGACCAGATTATTGTTCTTGAAAGAGGGACTATTGTTGAACAAGGAACACACGAAGAACTTACTGCAAAAAAAGGAGCTTATTGGGAATTGGTCAGAAATCAACTTGATATGGAATAGCACCAACTTGGCGTATGATAAAAACTATTTCTCTCACTAAAATTTTTCATGCAGAAGATCTGGAAACAATTGCCCTGAATCAGATTAATTTTCAGGTCAGAAAGGGTGAATTTGTTGCCATCATGGGGCCTTCCGGATGTGGTAAGACTACCTTACTGAATATTTTAGGAATGTTGGATAATCCAACCCAAGGGGATTATTTTTTCAATCATGAAAAAGTTTCCGGGTATAATGAGACGCAACGCACCAGGCTTCGAAAAGAAAAGATCGGGTTCATTTTTCAAAATTATAATCTGTTGGAAGAACTGACTGTTTTTGAGAATATTGAATTGCCGCTGGTCTATGCCGGTTTTTCGGGAAAGAGAAGGAGGGCCAGGGTATTATCGATCCTGGATAACCTGGGTATGACCTACCGCAAGGACCATTTTCCATCACAACTTTCCGGGGGGCAACAACAGAAGGTATCAATAGCCCGCGCCATCTCGACAGATCCTTTGCTGATTTTAGCCGATGAACCCACGGGCAACCTTGATTCCGCCAATGGAGAAGAGGTCATGGACCTACTGACCCACTTGAATGAAACCGGGACTACTATTGTAATGGTCACACACTCAAGGCGGGATGCCGATTACAGCAATCGGATCGTAAACCTTTTTGATGGTAGAATAGCCAGCGATAAGATTGGATTTATATCCGGATCGTGAAAATTGTCATTTCCCCGGGAACCGAATGAAACTCAAGTGTGCCACCATGCATCCTGATGATCTGGCGAGATAGGCTTAATCCGATACCGGATCCTTTCTCCTTGGTCGTAAAAAATGGAACAAAAATATTTTCCATAACCACCTCCGGTATGCCTTTCCCGTTGTCTTCTACCTCAATAAAAGTACGATCATACTGTTGGTAGGCCGAAAGTCTGATGACAGGATTTAAAGTTTCAGAACATGCTTCAAAAGAGTTCTTTATCAGATTTATAAGTACTTGTTCTATAAGATGCCGGTCAGCCAGGATAGTCAATTCAGCCGGACAGGAAATTTTCAATTTCGCAGTTTCGGTTGAATAGGGATCATCAAATAATATCTTGATTTGATGGAGCAAACCGTTCACATCAATTTTTTCAAACTGTGGTTTGGGAAGCTTATTGACATCACGGAAATTTTTTACAAAATCTACCAGCCCGATCCCCCTGGTTTCAATGATATCCAATCCTTTAACGGTTTTATCGATCGCCTGAGCCGTTATTTCAGCAGGTTGCAGGATACGTCCTGTATCCCGTTCACGGTAGATCCGCGATATGGTGTTGACCAGAGATGTGATGGGGGTAATAGAATTCATGATCTCGTGGGTTAGCACACGGATTAATTTTTGCCATGACTCCATTTCTTTGGTATCCAACTCTGATTTTATATTCTGTAGCGTTACAAGGTATAATAATCTGTCACCGGATTTAAACTTTGTCTTTTTAACCGAAATCTGGATCAACTCTCCATTTATCACGATCGGGACCAGTTGGGTTATTCCCGGTCCAAGATCAAGGAGAATCTTACTCAACCCTTCTTTAATCGTGTCAAGTTTCCGTATATGTCTGAGCACGTATATCCCAAAAATTTTCCTGGCCGCGTCGTTGACGAAATCAACTTCCCCTTCGCCGGTATAGGATAACAAACCCGTAGTAGTCTGATCAATGATGGTTTTAAAATAGCTGTTTTGAATTTCGGTTTTTATCCTGATATTTTCCTGCTCTTTGTTGATCCGGGAAAAATATTCATTTAACCGGAAAAACTCTTTATTCTTTCTGTTTGTTTCTGCAATGTCCGGGACTTCACCATTAAGATGGGCAAGAAAAAAATTCTCAATTCTGACATTGATCCTGTTCACATACCTGATCAAAGACACTGTTTGCAAGACCAAGGCAATGCCAATGAGGGCGATCAAAGAAATGTTTGGTAAATAAAAAAGGCAGATCGCGAATAGCAATCCCGTCAATGTAATGAACAAAATCCTTATTGTGAGCCTTACATAGAAGGTTTTACAAACCATATTGCTTCATCTTACGGTACATGGTCGGCCGGGAGATGCCCAATTCCTTTGAGGCATTCGAAAGGTTGCCCAGATTACGCAACAATGCCTTACGTATGATCGTCTTTTCATAATCCTCGAAGGACTCTGGCTGATCCTGAATACTGGTTTGCTGGCGCGTCGTTACTTTGAGGAAAAGATCATCGGTTTTGATCAACGGATGGTCGGCAAGGATAACAGCTTTTTCAATGGTATGCTCCAACTCGCGGATATTCCCCGGCCAGAGATATTTTTTAAGAGATTGTAAGGCTTCCAAATCGAATGACATTTGTCCTTTGTCATATTTAACAGAAAATTTATCCAAAAAATATCCGACCATCAATTCAATATCCCGTCCCCTTTCACGCAATGGGGGAAGGTCAATCTGAATGGTGTTGATCCTGAAAAGTAAATCCTGACGGAATAACCCTTCCATGACCATCTTCTCCAAATTTTTATTGGTCGCACAGATCAAACGGACATCGATGGGTACTATTTTATTAGTGCCCAAAGGAATGATCTGCCTTTCCTGAAGTACATTCAGGATCTTTGTCTGCATATTGAGAGAAAGATTTCCAATTTCATCTAAAAATAATGTACTTTGATTGGCCGCTTCAAAACGACCAACCCGGTCGGATTTGGCATCTGTGAATGCCCCTTTTTTGTGGCCGAATAATTCGCTCTCGAACAATGAAACCGGGATGGAGGCCATATCGACCGTGACCATAGTTTTTTTTGCCCGGTTTGAACGTTGATGAATTTCTTTGGCTATCATGCCCTTTCCTGTCCCGTTCTCTCCCGTAATGA
This sequence comes from Bacteroidales bacterium, assembly GCA_023231065.1. Lineage (GTDB taxonomy): Bacteria > Bacteroidota > Bacteroidia > Bacteroidales > FEN-979 > CAIVAT01. The sequence continues at coordinate 13,969 of JALNWE010000058.1, read as the reverse complement.
GGATGTTGGCATCTGTTTCTGAAACTTTATCGACAATATCCAATACCCTTTTAATGGAAGGACATTCACCGATAAATTCATGGAATTGCTGCTCCAGATCAGCATTTATTTTTTCCTGCTTCTCTCTGTTTTTCTGAAGTTCCAGGGCTGATCTTCGCAATTTTAACCCGGTATTCAACGTGGCGAGTAATTTATCGTTATCCCATGGTTTTATAACAAAATCAGTAGCTCCGTTTTTGATTGCTTTAACGGCAAGGTCAATATCCCCGTATGCAGTCATCATGATAACACATAAAGTCGGATCTATTTTCAGGATTTCCCCTAACCAGAAGATGCCTTCATTCCCTGTATTTATTCCGGCAGTAAAATTCATATCAAGCAAGACAAGATCATACTGCCCCGACTGGAGTGTTGAAGGTATCAGGTTGGGATTGGTAATAGAAGTAATAATGTTGAATTCGTATTCAAGAAAAAATTGCAATGCCTGAAGAATTTCAGGATTATCTTCAACAATTAACAAATTACCTTTTTTTTGCATGGGATCGCCGTATTGTCAATTAGTGTAAAAAGTGTAACAAATGTAACATAATATTACACTCACTGTAACATTTTGTTACACTTTTTACATATATTTTTACCATGAAATTCATAATTATCTGTTATTATGATATATAAAATTTTGGTCTGGTTTTTGATGGAAGGTACTGCATTGTGTCAAACTATATTATGCCTGATCAAACAATTATTGTTCATGTTAAAGGTTACTGGAGGGAGAAAGACAGAATTAACCTTCCCGAAAGCCCTGGTGTGTTTTTTGTTTATGAAGCTTCTTTTCATTCTTCCGATGAAACCGTTGATCTATTGCAACTAATATACATCGGCTCTGCATCAAATATCCGGTCAAGAATATTACAGCCGGAAGTCACTGCCTGGTGGAAGGAATTTGTTTCAGTTGATCATGAACTCTGTTTCGCCTGTGCTGAAATGGGAAATACGAACCAGGAACGGGTAAAATCGGCTTACAATATATCACAATGCCCACCTGCATTCTGTAATACCAACCAGGAATTTTCTTTTGATACGACCACCTTGGTGTCAACAGGAAAAACCGCCCTCCTACCCAGCGTAATAACGGTCAGAAAGAATATAAACCCTGCGACCGGACGCAACGCCCATACGCTTCAGGGAGATATTATACCGGTCAGGGCTGTTCCTCTGTCTTAATTATAACCCGTTAAATCAATCTTATTTTTTAACTTCGCTCCGCTCCTGGTTTTCAGGATTTGAATGATGGGATTATTGTTTATAGCCTGCATCGTTTGCCACGACAAGCCCTTCCAATGAGAAAAGATGTACTGATATATTTTACTGGTAAAATTATTCCCGCGCTGGTCAACCTGGCTATTATCATTCTCGCAGTCAGGCTACTGGGCAAAGCGGAATATGGGAAATACTCGCTGATATTTTATTCAACCATGTTGATCGCGACACTTTCCTTTGGTTGGATTCAGCAGAGTATCATTCGTTTTCTCAGCGCTTATCCCGGAGAACAAGTACTGGTGATAAACAGGTTTTTTTTTCTTACTATAGCCGGGACGCTCTTTGCTGTTATTGTCAGTTTGCTGGTATGCATTTTTTATTTTCACCTCCGCTGGATGGAAACCATGGTGATCATGGTTTATATCGCCATGTACAACCTTTTCATGTTTCACCTGACGTTAAACCAAACCAAAAAAAAATCAATCCGTTATGCTATTCAGGAAGGATCATATAACATATTTTTCATCGGTTTGTTTTTTCTGTTAACAATTGTTTTCAATCAACGATCGTTTATCGTGCTTTTCATAGCCATGACATCAGGTCTAATTATAACCGACTTGTTGCGGATCAATGTCCTGCCTGAAGGGAAAGTTGTTCTTGACCCTTCGCGGATCTATTTTAACAGCGGGTTTACCAAGAAAGTCTTCAATTTTGGGTTTCCGATCACAATATGGCTATTTCTCTCCTATCTGATGAACATTTCCGACCGTTTTATAATCAACTCCTTCACCAGCTATGAAAATGTCGGAACCTATGCCGCCATCAAGGATTTTATCATTAAGATCTCTACCTTTTCAACGATTCCCATACTTTTAGCATATCATCCGGCTATCGTTGAAAAATGGAACCAAAACCGGAAGAAAGAAGCCATGAAAATGATCCGTGAAGGTTTGCTATTTTGTTTATTGATAGCTTGTGCTGTTTTAGTCTTCTTTATTTTTTTCCAGGATATTTTTTATAACCGGATTTTACATTTACAAGTAACCCGAAAATTTCTTGTTTCTGTAACATTGATCTGCTCCTCTTTTCTGTGGCAGGCTGCCATGCTGATACATAAACCGCTGGAGTTGTTATTGAAGCCCAGGCTGATGTTGATTGCCATTCTGGTTTCCCTGGCCGTGAACGCCCTGGCGAATATAATCTTTGTGCCGATATATGGGTATCCGGCGTCTGCTGTCATTTCACTCATCTCGGTTATTACTTATATTATCGTTATTTTCGCTTTTTTATTCCGGTTCAATAAACAAGGATTGTTAAATTAAGTAGTATGAACCAACTGGAGTTGCTGGTATATGGTTTAGTAAAAAACAACCCGAGAATAAAAAACCTGGTCAGGGATACCTACCAGGCGCTCTTTTCCCTTTTCCCTGTCCCCAGGCAAAACCAGGCATATCCGGTTACCATCCGGGAAGGGTATTTCTTCGGGTTTCATGATAAAAATCCATGGTCGTTTGATAATGGATATTTACTATCACATGGTTATCACGGGATCTCCCATAAATTGCCACGACATGGTGATCAGGTCGACATTGGCCTTTTTTCAGGCGACGACTTTTCTGTTTTCCGGAAAATCGCCACGACTTCCTGTTATAACTGGCAACAAGGCAGTATGTTGCAATGGTTAGGTAAGACTCATACATTCATTTTTAATGATGTTGGGGGAGACGATAATACCGCTAAAATTTTCGACATCGGTGGGCAAAATATAGGGGTCTTATCAAAAGCCATTGCAGCAATCGATCCGGAAGGGAAGGTTGCCTTATCTTACAATTTCGCGAGGCTTCAGCGCTATTTTCCGGGTTATGGTTATCTAAGTGGAACCGATCCTGAAAATAAAACAGAAATACCATCAACCCATGGTATTAGTACGATCGACATCCCGCATAACCTCATTACTAAATTATTTTCAGTGAAGGATATTGCATCATTCCGACCAGAAAAAAGCATGCAGGATTCTTGTCATTTTCTTACCCATTGTTTATTTTCTCCATCGGGCAAGCGATTTCTTTTTTTACACAGATGGGTTAAAAACGGGAATATCACTTTTACCCGGATGTTCTCTTGCGATGTGAACGGACATCATCTCCATTTATTTCCAACCCGCGATATGGTATCGCATATTGCCTGGCAAGATGAAACCCATGTGTTGGCCTATTGCCGTTCAAAAGAAAATAAGGATGGCTATTTCCTTTTCAAAGATTCAAGTGAAGAGCATCGATCAGTCGGAATGGAACAATTTGATTCTGATGGACATCCGTCTTTTCCTGAAAATTCTACGGAATGGTTCATCACGGATACTTATCCCGATCGTTTCCGCAGAAGTTACCTTATCCTGTATAACATACTGAAAGAAAAACGATTCGACCTGGGATATTTCCGACAACCCATAAAATATAAAGAAGCTGTAAGGTGTGACTTACACCCCCGTTGGAATCATGATGGTTCAATGATCTGTTTTGATTCTGCACATAGTGGGAAAAGATCATTATGTACCATAAAAATCGGAGATCTTCTGAACTCTGGGATTACTCCTCAATTCTGAAATATGAATAAAGCCAACATTCTCATCATTGGCGTTATTTACAATACCCATCAGGAAGCGCTCCGGTACCTGGAAAGTATAGAAATTCCTGAGGACATTGATTTTACGCTCGTTCTTGCAGACAACAGTGACCAATCCCCTCCCGCGGGATTTTTGGAAAAAATCAAAGACCATACTTTTGTTCAATATTTTTGGACGGGAAAAAACCTTGGATATTTTGGCGGCGCAAGGGAAGGCATGAAATATTATTTTCGCAACAAGACCGATTATCCAAAATGGATCCTAGTAACCAATGTTGATATAGTCTTTACTCCGGATTTTTTTCATCGGTTGGTCGTATGGAATGATAATCAGAATATTGGAGTTATCGCACCTGCTATCATCTCGAAAAAATGGAGCGCTGATTATAATCCAAAAATCCCGGTACGGTATTCAATAAGAAAAATCCTGTTTTACAAATTTCTGTATTCATCTTTTATCCTGCATAATTTATTTCTTATTCTTGCCTATTTCAAACGATGGTTAAATGGTGTCAAAAAGCGGGAAAATAGCGCTATTGAAAACCGAAAAGGCAAGAAGGGAAAAATTTATGCGCCCCATGGTTCCTGTTTTATTTTTAAGAACACCTATTTTATTCTGGGAGGGACCCTTGATCTTCCCAATTTTCTGTTCGGGGAAGAGATATTTGTTGGTGAAACAGCTGCCCGTCTGGGACTTGAAGTGATCTATGATCCGGAAATGATCATCTATGATCACGAACATGCCTCTGTCGGTTTCTTTGTGACCCCGGCGATCAACAATTATTACAGAGAGTCAATAAGGGCCATTCTGGAACTTTATTATCATTAATAGATTATTGCGCTCATGGAACCCTTTGTCACAGTATTGATCCCTACGCTCAATGAAGGGAGATATATCCGCTCCTTGTTGGAAAATATTATTGCACAGGATTATCCCGCCAACCGGCTCGAGGTTTTTATCATAGATGGTTTAAGCAATGACCGGACCGGCAAAGTGGTCGAAGAATATCATCAAAATCACCCGAATATCCAGTTGTTGCTCAATGAGCGGAAGTTTGTCCCGTTTGCGTTAAATGCCGGGATCAAAAGCTCCCGTGGAGAGGTCATTATCAGAATGGATGCTCATTCCAGGTACCCGGAAAATTATATTAGTAGACTTGTAAAGTATCTTTTTGAACTCAGCGCCGATAATGTTGGCGGAATATGGGTCACAAAGCCCGCCAATGATTCCCGTAAAGCCATCTCCATTGCTGTTGCCTTATCATCTGTTTTCGGGGTTGGAGATGCTCATTATCGTTTGGGAACCCGTGAAATCCGGAAAGTCGATACAGTCCCGTTCGGTTGTTTCAGAAAATCGTTGTTCTGCAGGATCGGTCTGTTTGATGAAGAGCTATTACGCAACCAGGATGATGAATTCAACGCGAGGATCCTTGAAAACGGAGGATCTATATACTTGATCCCGGATCTTGAAATCTCGTACTTTGCACGTCCTGATATTTCATCCCTGGCTAAGATGTTCTATCAATATGGATTTTTTAAACCATTGGTAAACTGTAAATTAAAAAAGCCTGCTTCCATAAGGCAATTTGTCCCTCCCCTGTTTGTCCTTTTTCTGACGTTGGGGTGGGCAGGAATTTTCATTTTACCGGAATTACTTATTGTTTACGGTGTCGGATTGGGATTATATCTGTTATCTGATATATTTTTCACTTTCCGTGAATTTCTAAAACACAGAAAGAGATTTTTATTGATATACCTGCCCTGGATATTTTTCGTTCAACATATATCTTATGGGTTTGGATATCTGGCGGGGATCGTTAACTTTGTTTTTGTTAACAGATCCCAGACAACTATAAAAAATTCACGTTAATACTGATCTTATCATGCGACAACGCGTGCATCAGCAATTATTTTTTATCTGCAGCTTTGCATTGGCTTTTTTTCTTCCGGTTTTTCCGAAAATCCTTCCGATTATCATCGTTGTCATGACGATCAATTGGTTATTCAGCGGCATATACCTGAAAACAGTACCCCGGTTATTTGTAGAAAAGTGGCGGCTCCATACGATTTCATTTATTTCCTTTTATTTGTTGTATCTGGTCGGGATGTTATATTCAACAGATTACAGCTATGGCTGGTTTGATCTTGAAGTCAAATTATCATTGCTCATATTCCCAATTATTTTTGCTACAAGCGATCTGAGTGTTTACAATGAATCAAGGATCAGGCTCATCTTAGGATCTTTCATTGGTGGATGTATTACAGGCTCGCTGATTTTGCTTGGCCATACTTGGCTATTCAATGCAAGATGGGGTGTTCCCGACACCTATTATTATTCGAATCTCTCCTGGTACTTTCATACAAGTTACCTGGCTATGTATTTCACTTTCGGTGTTGGGATCATGCTTTACTATCTTTCAGTTGATCCCTTCAAACAATCCTTCCCAAAGATCCTGTTATTATCCTTACTTATTTTATATCTTGAAATTTTCATTTTCCTGTTCAGCTCTAAGGCCGGATTGATCATGTTGGCCCTTACACAGGTACTCTTTGTCATTTTGCTGCTGTACAAGAAGATAGGGCTCACAAAGGTCACTTATATTTTCCTGATCATGGCCACGGTTTTTATTGGATTTTCCCGGATATTTCCTTTTGCTTTTAAGAGGATTGCTAAAGCTGATACCATGGTAACCTCATCCCAGAATATTCAATCGAATCCAAACGATGGCACAATAGCCCGTATGGAAATCTGGAAAATTTCGGCCGGCCTTATCAGGCAAAATTTCTTTTTCGGAGTTGGAACGGGTGATGTGAAAGATGTGTTGATGGAAGCATACCGCGACCATCAATTATACCCCGTTTATAAGAAGAAGCTTAACGCCCACAATCAATATATTCAAACCTTCATTACTATTGGAGTTGTTGGATTCAGTTTACTGGTGGCAACTTTATTCATTCCTGCCATCAGATCGCTCCGCAGGGGTGAATATCTCTATTTTATCTTTGTATTGATTTTTGCAGGCAATATCCTTTTTGAATCCATGTTTGAAACGCAGGCAGGTGTGATTTTCTATGCATTTTTCAATGCTTTTGCTTTTTCGAATAGCGCCTTTTCTTTTGAACAAAGCGGACGACAAGATGGAAAAGACTTCTAACAGCGTGTTCCCGTATATGAAAATGAAAAAAAGACCAACTAATTGAAAATCAGTTGGTCTTAGTCGGGGTAGCAGGATTCGAACCTGCGACCTCCTGCTCCCAAAGCAGGCGCGATGAACCGAGCTACGCTATACCCCGCTGCGGAGAAGGGGGGATTCGAACCCCCGGTACAGTTTCCCGTACGACAGTTTAGCAAACTGTTGGTTTCAGCCACTCACCCACCTCTCCAGATGTAGGCTTGAACTTAAAAACCGATCTTTTCAAATCGGGCTGCAAAATTAGAAATTCCATCGGGTTAAACAAAATTTTTTTCATCAGAATGAAATGGCAGTGTTTACCGGAGATTTTTATACATTTGATGCGAAAGATTCAAACCAGTTCCACTAAACCCTATCAGATATGAAAGGAAAAACTTTTGCTGAAAAAATTTTTGGAGGAGCTAAAGGCAGTATTGTCTTTGCACGGCCCAATCTCATATTATCACATGATAATACATCGAGCATTTACAGTACTTTTAAGAAAATGGGCGGTACAACCTTAGCCAATCCTGATACGCTCGTGATTACATTGGATCACAATGCCCCGCCCACCAATTCCAAACTGGCAAACGATTATCAGACCATCAGGGTTTTTGTTGAAAAATTCGGCATCAGAAAATTCCATGATGTCGGGGATGGGATTTGTCATCAGTTGATGTCTTTATATGCAAGGCCAAAAATGATCATTGTTGGGAGTGACAGCCACACCAGCACAGCTGGCGCATTTAATGCATTTGCTGCTGGAATTGACCGTACTGAAACTGCCGGTTTGTGGAAACAGGGTGAAACCTGGTTCCGGGTTCCTGAATCCGTAAAGATCACGCTTACAGGCCGCTTACAAAGTGGCGTTTATGCTAAAGACCTTGCGCTCTGGATAATTGGGATGATCGGCTCCAGCGGGGCCGATTATATGTCTATTGAATATCATGGCGACGGCGTAAAGACGCTTTCTGTTTCTGACCGGATGGTATTATCAAACCTGGCCTCAGAAATGGGCGCAAAGAATGCCGTTTTCCCGGCTGATGAAGCGCTGGAAAACTATTTTGGTATGAAGACAGAAGGCCTATGGGCAGATGATAATGCCACATACCTGAAGGAAATCAGCATCAACCTGGATGAAATTTTTCCGGTCGTCGCGGCGCCTCATCATGTTGATAACGTTAAAGCTGTTTCGGAAGTTTCGGGTACAAAGATCCAGCAAGCGCTTATAGGGACCTGTACCAACGGCAGGCTTGAAGATCTCCGGGAAGCTGCTTTGGTCTTAAAGGGCCAAAAAATACCGAAATATATGCAATTACAAATTATTCCGGCTTCGAAAGAAATTTATTTGAAAGCGTTAAAGGAAGGTCTCATCGAGATATTTTTTGAAGCAGGGGCTAATGTATTATCCTCTTCCTGCGGACCTTGTCTGGGCACAGGCCAAGGGATCCCTGCTGACAATTACAACATCATTTCGACTGCCAACAGGAATTTTAAAGGGCGGATGGGTAATCCCGCAGCTAATGTTTACCTTGCATCACCAGCTACGGTAGCAATTTCCGCACTCCGGGGGGAAATTTCTGATCCCCGCGGGGTTAGGTCACAGGATCGGTTCCCTTATCATGCCCCACAGAGTTCGACTGTTGATATAAAAGATGGGGATGACCGGTATTCCAAGGGTACCTGGAATTACGCTGATGTTTCCAATTTAAATACAGATCAGATGTTTGCCGGGAACCTGACTTACAATGTACAAAGTTCGGAACCGGAAAAAATTATGCCTTTTTTATTTAAAGGATTTGACAATAGTTTTTCCGGGAGGGTTAAAGCAGGCGATATCATCATAGCAGGTTCTAACTTTGGTTGTGGCAGCTCAAGGGAGCATCCTTCTGTCGGGCTTGCATTTGCAGGAATTAAAGCTATCATTTGCAAATCGGTGAACCGGATCTTCTATCGTTCATCCGTTAACCAGGGTTTGCCCATCATTCTCGTTCCGGAAGCTGTGGATGCATATCGACAAGGGGATAAAGTGGATGTGGACTTCGAAAAAGGTTTGGTCATCATTGGGAACAAGCAATTTGAGTTTGCGCCTTTACCATCAAAGCTCATGGAAATATTCAAGGCAAAGGGGCTGGTCAATTATGTGAAAAACAAATGAAAAAGTTTTTTTTCACACTTTCTTTTATCATCATTGCCCTGATACTAGTTTTGATCTTACGTTCTGCATTCCCAAATTATGCGGGTTTCCTGAGAATTTTCTTCGTTTTTCTTTTATTGGATGCTTATTTATGGTTTTCCCTGCTTTCATGTGTTTCAAAACTGAAGCCCGTTATCAGGATCCTCATAACCATTCTTTACTGGTTCCCTCTGGCATTGGCCCTGGGATGTACCATCACCGGTTTCGTTATTCCATTTACAGACTGGTATCAACCTTTACGTACACAAGTGATGAGTTTTATTCTCATCGTTTTCATATCCAAATTTCTTCCAGCAGTTGCCTTGCTGATCGCGGATTTTATCCGTGCGATCCGGTTCCTTTATGCCCATGTTATAAATGGCAAAATCAAATTCGGACCATTTAACCAAATTCATAGAAACAAGCCCGTTTTACTTTCAGGTTGGATTGTTGGTGGTGTATTATTTCTCACTTTATTTTATGGAACCGTGTTCGGAAATTATAATTTCCGGGTCAGGGAGCAGATTGTCCCGGTTTCCGGCTTACCCGCTGCTTTTGATGGATTACGGATTGTTCATATTTCTGATATCCATTTAGGGAGCTGGACTTGCAAGTCCAAACTCGAAAAAGCAGTTTCAATCATCAACAATCTTCATCCTGATCTTATCTTTTTTACGGGGGACATGTTTAATTACTGCACGAAGGATGGTAATGGATTTGAGCCGGTTTTATCAAAACTCAGGGCGCCTTTGGGGATATTCACCGTTATGGGGAACCATGACTATGGCGATTATATGAGATGGCATTCCGGGATGGAAAAACTCCGTAATCTCGATGATGCCAGGAAATATTACAAGATGTTGGGTTGGAACCTTTTACTCAATTCTAATAAAATAATCAGGAGAGGGAATGACAGCATTGCAGTTCTGGGGGTTGAAAATTGGGGGGCAACCCGCAGGTTCAGAAGAATGGGCAATGTTGAGCGGGCACAAAAAGGCGCTGAAAATTTCGAAACCCAGCTTTTGCTCTCCCACGATCCAACCCATTGGGATAGTATTGTCAGCCGCCATTATCCGAAAATAGACTTCACATTTTCAGGGCATACGCATGGAGGACAAATAGGAATTGATGGATGGGGCATTCATTGGAGCCCTTCCAAATGGCTTTATAAAGAATGGTGTGGATTATATAAAAAAACCGGAAAAGAGGGAACTCAATATCTTTATGTCAACCAAGGACTAGGAAGTGTCGGATACGCCGGCCGGATCGGGATCAATCCGGAAATAACTCTGATCATACTCACAAAACAATAAACCATTATTGAATGGATAAATCATTACCCAACCCGGAGCAGATGGTACTTAATACCATCATCAATAACATCCCAGCCATGGTTTTTTATAAAAGCCTTGATGGGGTTTATATCGCAGCCAATGAGATGTTTTGCAACCAGTTAAGAACTACTCCACAGGAGATAACCGGAAAGACTGATTTTGATTTTTATTTACCGGAACGAGCTCGGAAATACAAAGAGAGTGACCAGATCGTCATACAGACTGGTAAGTCACAGGAATTGTTTGAGGAAGAGATCACTGTTGAAGGTCAGTTAAAAATTTACACAACCCGTAAGGTACTTGTAACTGATAATAATGATATCCCTTATGGGATTATAGGTCTTTCTTATGATGTAACGGAAAGCAGGAAAACTGAACAGGAATTGGTTGACAGTCGTACCCGGTACAAATATATGTACAACATGCTCCGGTTGATGACTGATAACATCCCGGACCTTTTATGGGCAAAAGATCTTAGGAAAAGATATTTATTTGCCAATAAAGCTATATGTGAGAAACTGCTTAATGCAAGGGATACGGATGAACCTATCGGAAAAACAGATCTGTTTTTTGCTGACAGGGAACGTAAATTTCACCCTGAAGATACTGAATGGCATACATTTGGAGAAATTTGCAGGGACTCTGACGAGTTGACAATGCAGCAGAAGGCACCAGGATGTTTTAATGAATATGGACATGTCAGAGGACAATTTCTTTATCTGGATGTCCAGAAAGCTCCGATCCTGGATGAAGATGGAAATATGATAGGTACCGTTGGAAGTGGCAGGGATATCACGAAGCAAAAGTTGATGGAACAGGAGTTTCAGGCGCTCTATCAGAGGAACCGGGCAATTATTGAAGCTCTTCCCGACCTTATGTTCCTGTTTGACGATCAGGGAAAATTTTTAGAATGTTATGTTTCCAATACCAAAGATCTGATCGCTCCCCCTGCCTTAATTATTGGAAGGAGAGTAGACGATTTTTTTGAGCCGGCAATTGCTATTAGGACCAGGGAAATGATAAACCGGTGTCTCCAGTCAAAAACGATTCAAAACTTTGAATACGAATTGATGCTGGATATAACAAAACTATACTATGAAGCGCGCCTTATTCATGTTGAAGAAAATAAAGTTCTTTGCATCGCGCGAAACATCACGGAGCGAAAAACACTCCAGCATGAATTGATCCTTGCAAAGGAGCGTGCAGAAGAATCCTCAAGGCTTAAATCCACCTTATTGAATAACATGAGCCATGAGCTTCGAACCCCTCTCAATGGCATCCTGGGATTTTCAGAAATTATGGCAAATGAATTAGTAGAAAAAGATTTCATTGAAATGGCCAACCACATTAATATCAGTGGAAAACGTTTAATGAAAACGCTGGATTCTGTTATGCAACTTTCACAATTGGAATCAGGGATCAAAGCAGTTCATCCAGTAGAAATTAATCCATATCAGTGTTTTAAAGACCTGATAAATAATTTTTCCGAACAGGCCAGGGCAAAGGGTCTTTTTCTTGAACTCAAGGAGATGGATATTACTCCTGGATATATTGACACTTACTTCTTTATACAGGCCATCTCTAATATTTTAGAGAATGCCGTCAAATTCACTAACAACGGGGGGGTAACGATTGTTGTCCAGGAAACATTCCGGAAGGATTCACGATGGATGAACATTCATATCAAAGATACCGGAATCGGCATCTCCGAGGATCATCTGAAACTGATCTTTGAAGAATTCAGACAGGCCAGTGAAGGGCAAAACAGAAGTTTTGAGGGGACAGGACTTGGTCTTACCATCGCAAAAAAAATGATCAAGGTCCTGGGAGGTGATATAATCGTTGAAAGTAAGATCGGCCAGGGATCCTCATTCGAAATTAACATCCCTTTCCCGGAAAAACCGGATCATCCAATTTTATCTCCAAATACCGAGTTGGCTAAAGATTCAGGCGATTTTACTCCTTTGAAAAAAAGAAAAAAGAAACCCTTGATTTTACTTGTTGAAGACAACGAAGTAAATTGCCAGCTAACGATTGCATTCCTTGGGAACCGGTTTGAAATTGATTGGGTACAGGATGGGCCATCCTGCATTGAAAAGCTGGCTCAAAAAGCTTATGCTGCTGTTTTAATGGATATCAATCTTGGTCCGGGAATGGATGGGTTGGAAGCCACCCAACAAATAAGGAAAATGAAAGGTTATGAAAAAATCCCCATTATTGCATTGACGGGCTATACGATGTTCGGAGATAAAGAAAGGTTATTAGCAGGAGGTTGTAACGCATATCTGCCAAAACCATACACCAGATCTGAAATATTGATGGTGTTGAATCAGATTCTATATTCTTCGGAAGAGCAATAAATGTACACTGATGAACCTGAAACTGACCGGATCCTGAAATATGCTTTACTTTGCCCTTGAAACCTGGATAAATGAAACTTCAATATCCCCGCCTTGAGGATATAAACTGATCCAGTTATTATCAGCACGATACCAGAGGTCCTGGTCTCTGACTGAGACCAATCTTTCATTCACTTTTCCATCCGTACTCAGGTTACGGATCACTACTCCGCCATTGGGTTGTTTATCTTTACCATAGCGCATAAGAACATTGAATGGCTTATCAGATAAATTCCTCAATTTCAAAAAGATAAAATTATTTTTCCGGGAAGCAATACTCACCGGAGTAAATGCAAATTGTTTTTCCGATCCTGCTTCAATAATAACCGTAGAATTAAGGACATCAGCAATAGCATTTTCTGCAATGGTCCTGCGAATTTTAATAATCATTTCCCGCGGATAATTTTCCATTGGGAGATAGGCTACAGCCTGCGTAAAAGCATCGATCGACTTGTCAAACTCAAAGGAATTATAAAACCTATCACCATCCCCTACCGCTTTATCATAAAGCGCTTTATTAGCTCTGTACAGGCTGTCAACCCGCACAGAAATCAGCTTTAAACGGTTCTGTGGATATGCTTCTTCAGGAAAAAGAGATTGAGCTTGTTGAAAAGCATCTTTGGCCTTCATATAATCTTTTTCATTCAAAGAAATATCACCGCTGGACAGAAGGTTTTCATATACTTTCTGCTTACCAAGTAGTTCTTCAAGCGCTTTTGTAATGGCTGTCAGTTTTTCCTTAGGATATGTGGCATCTGGTTTAATGGTCAGTGCATTTTGATATTCTGTCCGGGCTTCTTCATAATTTTTCCGAATAAAAAGCTGATCTGCTTTCGCAAGTTGATTTTTATATTCGTCTTCTCTCGCTTTGATCGCTGCAACCAATTCATCAATTTCCGAGATTTTATCAACCGGGTATTTTTCAGCAGGTTTTAATTTTCCTGCATTGACATATTCCGCCCTGGCCAACTCATACGATTTCGCCGCGAGCAATTGGTCGGCTTT
>JALNWE010000057.1 GCA_023231065.1 Bacteroidales bacterium | reverse complement strand
GGAAGGAAACGAATACGATGTAATCGTCCGTTATGATAAAAAATTCAGACAGTCAACCGAAGATATCGCCAATATCAGCATCATGACACCCCAGGGAAAACTGATCAAATTAAGCGAAATCACCACTCTGAAACGGTTTTATTCACCCCCAAATATTGAGCGGGAAAACAAAGTGCGTGTGGTTACCGTTTCGGCCGCGCTTTCAGGCACCGATTTAGGGACTGTACAGGCAGCGCTTGAAAAAGAATACCCAAAAATGGATATTCCCAATGATGTTTCCATCGATTATGGCGGCAGCGCCGAAAATATGGCTGATTCTTTCAAAAGTTTAATCACCCTGATACTCCTGTCATTGATACTCGTGTATATCGTAATGTCGTCTCAGTTCGAATCGCTCACCGAACCTTTTATCATCATGTTTTCCATCCCGTTTGCCTTTACCGGCGTTTTCCTGGGATTGTTCATCTTCCATTCGACAATCAATGTCATCTCATTGATTGGGGCCGTCATGCTGATCGGTATCGTGGTAAAGAATGGGATCATTCTGGTGGACTACACCAACTTACAGGTGGACCGGGGACTTTCATTGAAAAATGCAGTGATCACGGCAGGACGGTCAAGGATCAGACCTGTTTTAATGACCTCTTTAACGATGATTTTAGCCATGATCCCTATGATCGCCGCAACGGGAAGCGGTTCGGAAATGTGGAAACCCATGGCCATTGCAATCTTATGTGGCCTGACCTTCTCAACGCTTGTAACGCTTGTTTTGATCCCTACCATCTATACTATTTTTGGCGTCGGGAAAATCAAACGGTCGCGTAAAAGGCAAATAAAACTTTTAAACGAAAACGTCTGAAAATATGAAAGCAGTATTTGTGGTATATAATCAATCGCTCTCAGGGCAGGTTAAGGAAATCTTGGACCAGTTAATTATCAGGGGATTTACACAGTGGACCGGTATCGCCGGAAACGGATCAGATAAGGGACCGCCCCATGTCGGGACCCATACATGGCCTGAGCTTAATAATGCTTACCTGATCATAACCGAAGATGCCAATGTATCTCCCTTGCTCTCCCAGCTCCAATCGCTCAATGCATCAGTGGAAGCCCAGGGATTAAGGGCTTTTGTATGGAACATTGAAAATATGATCTGAGGGATTATTTCGTAAAACCTGTCCGGGATTTTTTATCTGTCAATGAGATCTATTACTTCAATATCCAGATATGAATTAACAGGGATCACCTTATAATCATGTATAAGAATTTCAACGCTTCTTTCAACTTCTTCCTTTGTCCCGATCCCCCTGCAACCGCCAAGGTTCAGTATAACCCGGAACCCGGCGACAGACAGGTCTTTGCAAGTCTCTGCCACGCAATAATTTGTAGCTAATCCTCCCACGATCACCGATTTGATGTTTTTCGATTTGTACCATTCAATAAGACCAGTCGCGATTTTTTTTTGAATGTCATGATAACAGGCTGAATAAGGATGCATATCGGGCTCAAAACCTTTTACAACAATGAAATCATAGCTGGTGACTGGCTCCAGCCCATCGATCATCTCAACTCCTTTTGTGCCTGATATACAATGAGGGTTCCAACGAAGATCGACGTTTTCGCCCCCGATTGGATCAAATTGAGGATTATCCTTTGTGGCAATCCAGATCGCATTGGGAGGATGAATTTCCTTGGAAATAGTCCGGTAGGCTGCCATCCTGTTCTGACCTTTAAGTTCAGGAACTATTTGATCCCCTTCGGGCACGGGTAGTTCGTCAGGACATAGTGGCGTAAAACCTTTTTGAGGCTCCACATGGAGTGAAGCGGTCTCATTAAAAACCACAGCAACTTTTTTCACCTCCTTACAATTGATCTTCATATATTTGTTCCTGACCTTAAAATATTTGATAAAAACTTGTTATCCATGATAGCTTGCCCTTTACCCTGCCCAATAAACAGATTTTTCACTAACCTGATCAACCATAAGATTGTCAGCGTATGAAATTTCCCTCCATTATAACCGATTTTGACGATCAGGATGCTTATAAGTTTTTTATGCAATATGCCGTCCTGAAATTCTATCCTGAAGCAAAGGTAAAGTATTCTCTGATTGTAAGGGATCCAGCCATTGAGTTTCCTCCTGGTTTCGGTGAATTGCTGAAAGAACAGATCCACTGTTTTGAAGAGATTCAGTTTACGGGAGAAATAGAGGGGTACATGACCCGGAAAAACCCATGGTTTGACGCGGCTTATATTGAATATCTCAGGGCATTTCGGTTCGACCCGGATGAAGTAAAGATCCGGCAGACCGGGGGCAAACTGGATGTCATCATTGAAGGATTCTGGCACAAAACAATTCTTTGGGAAGTTCCATTAATGGCTTGCATATCTGAGCTATACTATCGGATTTCCGGGATCCCCGATGCGGTTGGCCCGAATAGCTCCCGGTGGGAAGAAAAATTCCGCCATTTTGCATCCATGCATATCGCTGTCATTGAATTTGGCACACGCAGGAGAAAATCAAAACTTGTCCAGGAAAAAGTCATTGGATTATTTCTAAAAACAGCGCCGGAAACAATCAAGGGGACCAGCAACGTGATGTTCGCACGGAAATTTGCAATCCCTGCCAGCGGAACACAGGCGCATGAATGGTTTATGTTTCATGCAGCCAGGTACGGCGTTCGCATGGCCACCAAAATGGCGCTTGAAAAATGGGTTGAAACATATCATGGAGCCCTCGGTATTGCCTTGACTGACACTTTTACGACCGACGTTTTTTTCAGGGACTTTGATCTTTTCTTTTCAAAGCTTTTTGATGGCATTCGTCAGGATTCAGGGGATCCGGTGATCTTTGCCCATAAAGCCATTGCCCATTACCAGGATAAAAAAATCATTTTACCCAACGGTTTGATTCCCAAAACCCTTGTTTTTTCTGATGCCATCGATACCTTCGAAAAAATTTCCAATATTGAAAATGCGGTCAGGAATAAGATATTTTCGGTCTATGGAATCGGCACCTGGATCACCAACGACATTATCGGAAACGATGGCATCCGTATAAAACCATTGAACATGGTTATTAAAATGACGGAGGCGAAACCCGATGAAGCATCAGGATGGATCCCATGTTTCAAACTCACGGATTCCCCGGAAAAACTCACGGGGCAACCAAATATCATCAATAATTATATTCATGAATTGTATATTTAACTGCCTTGCTTTTTTAAACCTTATTGTTTTTAGTTTTTCCGTTTACGCACAGGAAGGAAAACCCATTCATATCGGAATTTTCACCGATTGCCAGTATTGTGATTGCCCTGATAAGGAGATACGTTTTTATCGTCTTTCCCTCACAAAACTTGACAGTTGTATTGAAACTTTCAACTCACTTCAGCTTGATGCTATATTCAGCCTGGGGGATATGATCGATCATAAATGGAGCAACTACGATGCCATTCTTCCCCGGTTTAAGCATTTCAGGGCGCCATTCTATCCGGTTCTCGGGAACCATGATTATATGATAAAAAAGCAGTATAAGCCTACCCTGATGAACCGTCTTGGCCTTTCAAGGGGATATTACAGAGTGGATATCAGAAATTGGTCATTCATAATCCTGGATGGGGACGATTTGAGTTATTTTGCGCCACAAACCAAAATGCAGAAAAGCGAGCGTGACGATCTTGTCAATGACCTTTACGCGAGTATGCGGTTTAATGGAATGATATGGAACGGAGGGATCGGGGGCGAACAGATGAAATGGTTGAAAGAGCAACTGACGGAATGTCAGGATGCCGGGCAAAAAGTTATTGTGCTGTGTCATTTCCCGCTTTTTTCTCAGGGGAACCATAATCTTTTCAACAACAAAGAACTCTTTACACTTCTTGTGGGTTTTCCCAGCGTAAAAGCCTATTTTGATGGTCATTACCATGCCGGGAATTACCAGCAAAAACAGGGGATCCACCTGGTGAATTTCAGGGGCATGGTGGATACGCCTTTGAATTCTTTTGCCGAGGTTACAATTACGGCCGATAGTATATTGATACGGGGATACGGTCGTGAACCTTCCCGGCGATTGGGAATAAGATAAGGCTTTTACCGGTATGGAAATCAGAAAAGTTTACTTCATCCTGATGATCTTTGCAGTCTCAACGCGGTCACCCATGATCAGACGAATGATGAATATACCAGACTGATTTTTGTCAATGAAAAAATCTTTTTCCCGGGTAGCTTCTATTTCCTGTTTCATGATGATTTCCCCTTGATTTCCATAAAGGAACACGGTCATCGGCAAAGGATTGACACCTGGATTTAGTTCAATTGTAAACCTACCGGTGGTCGGATTGGGATGGACCCTGAATAATTTTCCCTTAGGTTGTATCTCTAATGTCTCTTCCTTTTTGATATTTTTGACATTCCGGCTTGGGATATTTTCCCCGGGACAATAAGTTCCCGATGTACTGATGTAAGCTGATAACGCTCCGCCAGGATCAACCGTTGCTCCCGGCAATAGCGATATCCGCTGACCGGCAATGAGGGTAGCGCTGCCTCCTGATCGCACCAGAAATGTAGTGCCATTCCCGGCTACCCTGATTTTCTGAATGGCATTAAAACATTGAAACTCACCATCCCCTACTACGACATTGTAAACGTTGTTTTCGAAAGGGATCGGATTTCCCCCCTTTAATGTACGGATGAAAACAGGACGTTCGGTGACCCTGAAAGTAACCGTATCATTAAGTATTTCAAGGTACGATTGATATCCTTCAGGCATCCTGTACTGAGGCAGGGCCAACCGCGCCCAGGAACAGCTTCCGATACCAAGCTTAAAATTTTCGATGATCCTGTTGGATGAACTGCTGCACCAGACAGCATAAACCGTGGTATCCCCTTCAGCGGAAAGAAATCTGTAAACATTCACTGAATCATGGCCCGAAGGAATTTCGTTTTCAAAACGGAGCCTTGAAAGCTGGCCCTTCATGGTGTAAACATAATACCACGATTTTTTGGGCCGATAACCAGCCCAGCTTTCATTTGTAAGGCCTGAGCTGTTATATTTGTTGGGATTGGCGGAGTTTACATCGCGAAGCATGAAGACAAAAGCCTTATCAATCCCTGCCGCAATTGCTTCAAGATAGGATCGTAATATCCACTCTCCCTGTACTTCATAAATATCATTCGTATCAATTGCAACAGCTGCCTGAAAACTTTCAGGATTGGTATCATATCCGAATTCAGAGAGCCAAATCTCTTTGCCAGGTAAACAGGTATCGCGTAAGGCCACGACTTCCTTTAACCTTTGTTTTAGACTGTCTTCCTCCGGACTTATGCCTATGGTATCGTTTTTATTAGAATAGTGATGGAAATTCAGTACATCGGCCGGGAAACCGGTCTGCCGGTTAAAATCACACCACAATTTCATGCATCTCAGATATTCCGGATCCAGGTCCACCAGCCCACCCATCACCATCTTTATTGCCGGATCAGCAGTCTTCATCCCTTTTCCCGGTCCCAACGTATTTTCATGGCCATCATAATCAGTGGAACACATCGTTGAAAATTCATCGGGGGTAAAATATCCCTTGCGCGTGTACCACCATTTGTTGGGCTCGTTCCAGTTCTCCAGATAACCGGCAAGCCCGCTTCCACTGATCACCGGCTGGTCAGCCCGTAATTTCAATAACGAGGGGGATACCGCCGTCTGACCATATCTGGCAGCAAACTGGAATATATAATCCGAATGCTCAATATAAGATAAAGGATCGAGTGGGTTTTTATCCAGGCTGACCGGTTTATACTGCATCCGGGACTCATCAAATCCGGCAACATAAAAAGCTGATCCCTGCAAAACAGGGCTCACTAACAAATTTGTGTCTTGTAGTTGGGAATAGAAATCATCGAAATAAAAGCCCCATCCCGGTCCGCTCACCCAACTTGGATTCCAGGCACATTGATTGTTAGGATAGCCCGGATAGGTTGTGTCACGATTCCCTTCATCCCAACTCCAGTTATGATATTCGCGCATATTTCCTGTACAGTTGAGTTTGTTCACCGGATCATCAATGAAACCATTAACACCCATAAACTGATCAATAAACGGTTTAGGCCGTTCAACCGGTATGGGGGGAGGGACAGCTTCTCCAGTCGCCTCACCGTAAAGTACAATCTCGGCAATCCGAGTGTGAGGGCTGCGATATTTAAGCATCAGGAACCTGGTTGTCGTCTGTAAGGGGACTTCGCGCCATTTCATGTATTTGTCCAGGTACATATCTTCTTTTTTCTGCCAGGAAGAAGGATCCCCGGTATAAATAGAAACGGTGTCCTGATCATTGAGATCGAAAAGCCATAAGGATGTCAGACTGTGTAATTTCCAGAGATCAAGCACAATCATTGCAGGATAATAAACAGCAGCATTTATCCATCCCGGTGTAAAAACGGTTGTAGGGGTACCACCATGTCCGGTTGCCGGATCATTGGCAATAACCTGCTCATCCACAAGCAGTCCCGCATCGCCTTTTGTGGAAAAATTGTATAACATATTCCTGTTCAGCGTCAATTTTTCCTGCCCGAAAGTGGAGTCTGGAACAAGTGTCAGAAAAACCAACAGCGTCAGAATAGAAAGAGTGGTAAATTTTCCTAGAGACATTGATTTCTCATTTTTAAGGACAAAGAAGCGATCAAAACTTATTAGCTCTGTGTCCTACAAAATAACGAATAAATCGGATGTTTCTGATAATGAAACATGGAATTTAATATATCCTCAATGTCTTTCGCCGGAAACCGAGAAGTGATTATATTCCGGTATTACAGTCAATGTCGCTGAATGGAGCCTGATTGTATAAGGGCATTATCCATGGATGATCTCTGACCCTGTAAGAGGTATCATCCTATCAGAAGTTCACGTTCGTGATGATACTGTTGACTGTAAAGGACTTCCTGAAGGTCCCTCCGGAATAGGTCCCACCGGTATATAATCCGTCGGTGTTGGTCCCTCCCGTGCAGGTTCCGCCGGTATAGATCGAATAAGTTGTACCAGCTACAAGCCCTGATGAAGAGAAGATAATCGAATAATATTTCCTGGCGGGCTGGAAAGTCAGAATGTCGTTTCCCGAAGCGTCCTGGATATGAAAAAGCGTCGTAGCAGAAAGGCTTTGGTTTGTAACCACTTTGATGCAGCGTTGATCTGAAGTATTATCCGGCGCCTGGATCATATTACCCGAATTGGGCGCTGAAATAGCCAGAAATCCACCGTTCATATTGCAACTTCCATTAAAATCCATGCCTACTTCCGGTGCGTTTTGCGGGCCATGGACGAGGATTGTCCCTCCTGTAAATAAAATATCGCCATTGCTGTCTAACCCGTCACCGGTCGTTGCACTTACTGAAACATATCCCCCGTTGAACGTCATAAGGCTTCCGTCATCCCATTCACCTCCGGTACCAAAAGTGGTATTGATACAATCGTCGGAAGAGAAAACATGTACATTGCCACTGTTGATTGTAATATAAGGCGCCTCCAGCCCTTCCACCGAATTGCTGATGGTCAGGACCGCATTGTTGATCGTGATGGAGGTCTCTGATTTAATGCCATCATCCGCTGATGCAATTGTGATTGTTCCATTGTTGATCAGCACGGCAGAATCGCTTTTAACCGCTTTGGCTTCCGCATACTGGGCATTCTGACCTGATCCGGAGATAAAAATTTTGGTGCCCGTTGTGGTGATCTGGATGGTCGGGGAAGAGGCTTCATTCCCAATGGTCAGATCCCTGTCGGAAGAAAAACCTTTTCCGCCTGACCCGGAGCTGGAAGTTGTAACAGAACCCCCTGTTATGACTATATCCCTATCCGTACTCAAACAGGTTGCCACATAAGCGTCCCACACTCCGGAAGTATTGGTATACCTAGCCCCGTTCCCTGAATTGGTAATATGCAAACTCCCGGAGGCCATCACGATATCGGCATCCGATGAGACGGATTTCCCTCCCATTCCCGTAGTGACAATGGTGATATCAGCCCCACTGATATTGACAACCGTATCTGATTTAATCGCGGTGCAATAAGATGGGTCATATCCCGATCCGGAAACTTCCAGAACGGCATCACCTGAATTATGGACAGTGATAGTACCGCCACTCAGGGTCATGGGCATATCGCTTTTCAACCCTTTCGACTGGGCCCCTGTTACTGTTACATTTACTGTTCCACCAGAAATGATTAGTGTACTGTCGCAACCAATACCTTTCACATCGGCAACGTTATTTACCGTGGTCACAGAGCCTCCCGAGATATCAACATAGCCATCGTCGCCATCAATGCCATCGCCTGACGAGGTGACATTAATAGTCCCGGCCGTGATCAGGATCCCGTCTTTGGCGTGGATACCATCTTTTACCGCAGAATTGACCGTGATAACACCCCCGTTCACTTCAATCTCATCATCAGCGCACAAGGCATGCTGGTCTTCACCATTACCGTTTATGACCAGGGTCCCCGATCCGGAAAACACCAGTTTCGCTTCACTGAAAAAAGCGCCCTTCTGATCTTCACCGGAGGGGGGGTCAGCATAAATTTCCCCATCGGTCAGTATATTGGTCGTTCCATCCATAAGTGTCACGGAAGTTTTTTTCTTCGACTGCACATTGATGGCAGGGCCATCCGGATTGGCGATATTAACGCCATTCAATATCAGATTATATCGCTTGGCTGTATATATTTTAAACATTCCGTCTGTTGTAACCCCGGTAAGGAGGAAGTTGATATCCTGAGTACTCGATACGGAATTTACCGTCACATCCGACCCTTCTACAACGACGGTAACCCCTTCGAAAGCGAGTGGGTTGATCACGGTCACATCGGACCCATTGTATATAACCGATATGGTGTTTGAATTGTCCCCGAAAGTGATGCTGTCAATTTCGGTAATCGGATATTGGACAAGGGTATCGCCAATCCTGAAATAGGCGAAAGTCCCTTCACTGCTGAAATATATACTGTCGATATCTGCCAGTACGGCGCCAAGGGTCATCTTGTCCGATTTGTGAATATACAGTTTTTCCTGTGAAAACAGGGTCATATTGCTGAATAAACAGATTATGATTGTAAATAAGATCCTGTTTTTCATTGTTTGATAAATTTAGTGGTACGACCCAAGGCATTCAATAAATAAAGACCGCCAGGCAATCTGGTGATATCAATAATTGCCTCGGTAGATGTAACAACTTCGGTCATGACAGTTTGGCCATCCATCTGGTAGATCGATATCATGCCTGCCTTTTCAGGGATACCCTTCACCGAGATGGAATTTCCTGCGGGATTAGGATAGACCAGCAATGCCTGATTATTTAGCGCGTTAATTTCATGCACCGAAATAGATGCATCAAAATATAGTTTCCGGATGTTCGAAAGATCATAATTGGTGTTTGAGCCGGATTTGTATACAACCACCATGTCACTTTCTGAAAAGTTAAGTTTCTCGATGGTATTCAATGTGACATGATTTTCAGCGCCATCCATCATCTTTACGATCATGCCCTGGGCTTTGATCTCTGATGAACTCATCCCTGAAAAAAGGAAGATTATCAATATAATCCATTTTCGTTTCATGTTGAGGCCTTAAATATTATCGTGAATTTGATTTTTATGAATGAGTCCACTCCGAAAACCACTTTTTACCGCCAAGTCGCTAAGGCGCAAAATTTTAAATAATTGGATATGATATATTTGCGTCTTCGCGGTAAAATGAAAGATTTGACTTTTCGGGGCCGGCTCAATATTTTACTTTTCGAAGGAGGTTAATGTTTCGAAATTATATAATTTGCAGAGGTTAAGCCGGAATATATAGGTGAACCGTGTAAATTAATCGGTAAATCCCGGTACATTGGATTACTGTACCAAATTTTGGTGTTGTATGACTGAATATACCTGCGATAGGATGTTTGCCATTAACCCGCCGGAATGTATAAAAATAGTCTTATGAAACTGTTCTGGTATATTATCTTATCTTTGCATGACAATAGTGTATAATTTTAAGCAAAACTGTTTTGACATCATTTTAAATCAAATATAATATGGCAGGTTCACAAGAGACCTTTAACAAAAAAGAAAAAGAGAAAAAACGATTAAAGAAAAGACTTGAAAAACAACAAAAACTCGCAGACCGAAAGGCAAACTCAAAAGGCGGCGGATTCGATAACATGGTGGCTTATGTTGATGAAAATGGGAACATTACAGACACGCCTCCCGATCCGGCTGATCGGAAAATAATCGATGTCGATAGTATAAAAATTGGTGTTCCTAAAAGGGAGAAAGAAGAGATAAACCCAATACGAAATGGCAGGGTTGAATATTTCAACCATTCAAAAGGTTTTGGTTTCATTAAAGACATTGATACGCAGCAGAAATATTTTGTACACGTCAACAATTTGACCGAAGAAATTAACGAAAGCGATATGGTCACTTTTGAGATAGAGCGCGGGTTTAAAGGCATGAGCGCTGTCCGCGTAAAGAAAGTGAAAAAGGCTTAATCAACCTTCAGGAGATCAGCTTCGTATATTTTTCAATGAATCGGTTATAGAAACCCATCTTCAGAAGAATGCACTGATAGGCTGAAATACCGGCAATTGCACACAGAATACCAAATATCACATCAATTACATAGTGATGTCCTGAATAAACAGCTGCAAACCAAATTCCAAGGACCAGGATGGCAAAAGGAATATTCATCCATTTACACCTGGCTTTCAATCCATAAAAAAGAACCACCATGGGATATGCGCAATGGAGTGAAGGAAACGCGGCAAATACGTTTGCATTCTTTGCGTAAATAGAAGCAAAGATCTTTGCATGGACCAATTGATCGAAACGGCCAAACTCCGCGATATTCCCGGGTACATTTAGATGAAAATCAAACCCGTATTTAGCCACATACCAGGGTGGGGCTGCCGGATGGATATAGTATATGGAAAACCCCAGCAAGTTGACCAAAAGAAATGTCAATGAAAAATTCAGAAAAAGCCTTTTATTGGTAAAAAAGAGATAAACGGCAAAAGCAAGGGGTACCGGGATCCAGTTCAGATAAAAAAAACCACTGATCAAATCAGCTGGAACGGTATGATGAATGGAAAAAAATTCGTTCGGCGTTAACGTTGACCCTTCAACCCAGATGCCAAACAGCGATTTTTCAAGGTTATATATTCCGGCAATGTCAACCTTCGCAAATTGATAATTCGGAAAGATCCGCATGGCATCATAAATAATTGCAAAAACAGCAAAAACCGTAAATCCCAGAACAAATTTCCGGCTTCCTTTTCCGGCAAAAAAACAACTATTAAATGCCAGGACGATGGCCCAATGTTCCGGGCGTAAACCAGCGCCAATCTGCATGGCCGACAAATAAACAATCGAGGCAACTATTACGAACAACGATCCGGCAGGCAGATTCCGAAATTTTGCTTTCATCCTTTTCTGATTAATTGGCCCTCCTTATGGTATGACCCTTTCATTTACGGCATTTCCATTCGCGGGATCAATCCCATACATATCGATATACTTCACCGAGGAGGGTACTCCCAGTGAATTGGTCACAGAAGCAATAAAAAGATGGGTGAACTCAGCCATTTTCCCATTTATCACGATCATTACCTTATAGGAATTGGCCTTTCCGGCAGGGATCAGGTAGAGCTCCTTTTTTTTATAGTATTTAAAATGGAAACTATAACGACCTTTTTCTCCTTTTTGTATCTCTAATCCATATAACATTCTTTGAATTGATGAAAGCTCTTTCCGCTGTCCACCTTCTTCATACCGGATCCAATAAGCATGTAAAGGGTTCCCCTGGTTGATTGTCCCGTCCGGGTTCAGGTTCAACTCATAAGCAATGGTATTCCGGTTATGGGTGCGTTGCACAAAAAAGAGTAATTTTTCGTTCCGTTGTGGAACCGGATAATTATGCTCTCCAGCAGGGTTATCGGTTCCATCCCTATTCATCGAATGAAAAACCGGCGTCAGCAGGCAACTGATTACAAGAAAGATCGTCTTCATGGTTTAATATCCTGATTTTGTTTTTCAATTTCTTTTTTTCCGGAGATTAATCTGCCGATTGCCGTGATATTGGAAAAGATTGCAACAAATACAAGCGGATAGATAAAAATCGAGATTGTTTCGATGATGGCAATGGGAAAACAAGAAATAAAGAGTCTTTGATTTCCTCCGAAACATGCTGAAACAATACCACAAATCAATGCTGAAACACTAATGATCAAAACCCTTTCGGGCCGTTGCATCAATCCCGCCTTACATTCAATCCCCAATCCTTCTGAACGGGCCCTGACATAACTTACCATCATCGAACCGATCAAGGCTATAAAGGCAATAATAGAACCTAAAAAATAGTGTCGGGATACCAGAAAATAGCAGATTCCAAAAAACATCACCAACTCGCTGTAACGATCCAATACCGAGTCAAAAAGAGCGCCGAACCGGGAAGCCATTTTCCCTTCGCGGGCCAGCCGTCCATCAAGAATATCAAAAAAACCGGCAAAAAGGATTAATCCCCCCCCCCATGCCAAAGGAGTCAAATCGTTATGCGGCCGGTAATCAGCCCCATAAATCATAACGATAGTAGCCATGAGGGTGAGTAAAAAGCCGATGGCGGTAATGATATTCGGAGTGATTTTCAGGGCGATCAACAACTTCACAAGCGGTTGGATCAACCAATAAATAAATTCCTGGAGCTTCTCTTTCATAACACCTGTATATTAAAAATCAAATCGAAACCGGGCCCTGATCCCAAGACCAGACACATGGGGTTGATCAAGATACGTCAACCTTTTGACAAGATCAACCCTGAAAAATTTCAGAATATTGGAAATTCCCACACTCATTTCTACATACGGTCCCTCATCCAGGGTGAAAGTGACCGGGGTCCCCTGATCATCGACCGGAAACCTGAAAAGGTCAGGATTGGTAGCGGGATCATTAAGGGGTGTCAACCGTCCATATAATACTTTGGCTGTGATCACTTCGCGCCATTTTAACTTTTTAATCAGCGGAATTTTATTAAATATAAAGCCATTGAAACAATGATCAATATTCAACGAAACATATTCGTCACTGACAAATTCCAGAAAATTCATGAGGTTATAGGAATTGATCTGATAGGAATAAGTTTGATTGGCCCGGTGTATAAACAATAAAGGATAAGGGACCTTCCCAAAGATCTTTCCCCCTTCGATTATAACATCAGTATATCCGAGAACGGAAAGATAAAACCTTTTGGAAATACTCAGTTTCATATTCAGATAATCATAATCATTTTTTATGCTTTTTGACCCAAAAGTCAATTGCAATTGGGTAACCGGATGTTTACTGGCCATCGGGATCCGGTATTGTTTCCCTTGATAAAAATGTTCCCGTGGGGCATACCGGAGCGTGAGCCCAATCTCAGATATGTTTATATATTCAGGATCATTTATATGAAGCAAATAATCGGTCGTATTGAAATAAAGATCACCAGCCGGAATTTGATGGGTAAACTGATATCCGAGGTTAAATGAAAAATGGTTTTTGAATTCGTTCAGATGTTCTATGCGAAAAGTCTTGTTGTAAAAAAGTTTATTATTCACCCCCCGCTTGAATGAAAGAAGAAAATTATCTTCCTGAACAAACTGTAACTCTTGTCCAGGGATTTTAGTCTCATCCTGATAACTGGCCCGGATTGATTTTACCGGGAATTCAAAGATTGAACGATTGGAAAGTGAAAAGGTCGTCCCCAGGTAATATTTGAATTTCAGGTCAGTAAAACCATAAGCAAGATATGTTTCAAGGTTGATTCGTTTGCTCAGCTTATCCGTGGTCCTTCCCCCAACCCGCACCCGGTATCCTTCGATCGGGTTATAGCTGTAAAAGGTGTTCACCGGCCCTATTTCGAAATAGCCCAGGTCGCGATAGCCCGCGAACAGAAGCATGATGAGGTTCATGGTCTGCTTAAATACCGGAATACGTTCCACACTGTCGATCATCGCGTAGGTTCCGCTCTCCGATTTTGTCAGGGGCTGATGACGATGGGCTTCCCAGAATTCCGATGAGCGTTGGTTGGAAATATCGGCTTCAGGCTTTTCTTCCTGAACCAAAACACTATCGGGAATTTTCTGATCAAGTGCGATATTCCGGTATGAAACAAAACGTTCCCCATAAATTCCAACCCCGTCTTTGCTAAGCCCGAAATCTATTCCTGTCAAATCATCCGTCAACATGAACCCGCTATTATTGACCCGCGAAAAATTCTGGACGATTTTTACCTCTTTGGCCCAATTCAGGTTGATATCCTTCGGGACCGATATTTCAATACTTTTAACGGCATAGCTGCTGTCGGCCGTGATAAACAAAAAACCCTGAAAAAGCATATCTGTTTTGTTCCGCGGTGAAAATAGCATTTTATAACACCGTACACTATCAACTGTCACGGTATCCATGATAAAAAAACGATAGAACGACGGAGCAGTATTGGCAATGGGACTGAGAAAAATATTAGTCAGGAACATGACATCATGATCATAAATATTAATATCCTGATACATATATTTCAGATATTCGGTCATCCCCTGGTTATTCAAATATCCCTCAAAAGTGACCATCTTATTGCCTTTAATGATCTCTTTGGTTTTCGGGGGGGCTTTTTGAGAATAATAATCCGATAAGGTCTCCTTCAGGTATAAGGGCAAGATCTCTTTGCCGGGAATTTTAGTAGTATCAACATTATTAAAAATGAATTTAAATTTTTTCAAATACTGTCGGCTTTTAAATTTCTCGTTCAGGTTACTGAGGGCAAATTGAATTTTTTCATATTTTTCGTATTGGAAGGAATTGAATTGCTCTTTCCTGTTTTCCTCTTTGTGGGCGATTACCTGATTGATGAGCGCCACCGCGGGATTATCCTTATTGCGGTATTTATTTGTCTGGGGTTTGACGACCAATTCGTTCAATTGTTTAGTCTGGGGCTTCAACCTGACATCAAGTACCTGGGTTTTCCCGGTCAACAGGGGCATCTCAACAGATTCATATCCCAGGCAGGAAAATTGAACCTTTTGAGAAGTCTTTTTTCCGGTCAGGTAATAATTGCCATCCATATCGGTTGTGGTCCCGGTATTGGTTTTGACAAAAACAATAGCAACCATCGGCAATGGTTCATTGGTTATAGCATCTGTCACCTTTCCTTTTACGATGGTTTGTCCTACAATTTGGGATTGGGCATCAGGAGTAAAGATCAGGAAAACAGAAAATATCAGGAGGCTATATCGAAGATTTTTTAATCTCACGCGCGGTATTGAAAACAAATTTCTTGAAAAGTAAAAAGTTAAAGAAAATCCCGACCAGGACAGCAGTGATAACTTTCGACACCACATAATTGATGCGCCCGAAGTTAGTAAGAAGGTACACCCCGCTAATATTAAAAATGATACTACCACTCCAGACAAGAAAATAGCGCAGGACCTGCCAGGATATTTTTCCATCGGTTGCTTTAAAGACCCACCGCCGGTTGATAATAAAATTTGTAATGCCCCCTACCACCGAGCCTGTGGAAGTAGAAAACAGATACCATAACCCATAAATCTCCGTAAGGAGGATGGTGACCGAAAAATCCACCAGGGTTGCAATGAAGGATGAACATTGAGATTTTATGAAAGCATGCATAAATTCGTGGGCCCTAAAAAGCAAAAAAACCTGGGAAAAATAAAAAAACTACCTGAATAAAAATATTGGAATAAATGCCAGCCAGAATATCATCGGCCATTACTCCCCATCCTCCCGGGAGTTTTTCGGAAGAACGGATTCCCAATGGCTTGGCAATGTCAAAAATCCGGAATAAAATAAAACCGAGAATCACTGAAAGCCATCCCGCTGGAACCCAAAGTAAAGTTATCCACATGCCTGCTATTTCATCAATCACCACCTTCGATGGATCTTTTCCCCATCGTGGGATCATCTTATTGGTTCCAATGATGCCTAAAACAGTAAAAACCACAATGAGTAGAATCAGGAGGAAATTGGGTTGTGAAAAATGCTGTCTGATCAGGATAGCCGGGACCAGGGCGCCAAGCGCACCCATGGTCCCCGGGGCTATAGGGATCAATCCCAGTCCAAATCCGGACACGATCCATTTCCAGAAGTCAGGTTTACAGCTCTTCATAATAATCAAGGCCGAGGTGAGTAATCAGATTTTCACCCTGGAGATGACGAAGTGTGTTTTCGAGTTTCATCAACTGACGGAACAAGTCATGTTGTGGGGGAAGGTCGGGTAAGGATTGTGGCGATTTGAAAAAGAACGACAGCCATTCCTGAATTCCATACATTCCTGAACGCTTAGCCAGGTCAAGCAATAGCGCAAGATCCAGAACAATCGGAGCGGCCAGGATAGAATCGCGGCACAGGAAATTGATCTTGATCTGCATTTTATATCCAAGCCATCCAAAAATGTCGATGTTATCCCAGCTTTCCTTGTTGTCACCCCTTGGAGGATAATAATTGATACGTATTTTATGATAGAGATCATGGTAGAGATCCGGGTTCAGCTTTGGTTCCAGAATATTATCGAGGCTACCCAGCTTGGAAACCTCTTTTGTTTTGAAACTTTCCGGATCATCAAGCACTTCGCCGTCGCGATTTCCAAGAATATTGGTTGAAAACCAACCATTGATCCCGAGATTCCTGGCTTTAAGCCCCGGTGCAATAATTGTTTTCATCAAGGTTTGTCCGGTTTTAAAATCTTTTCCACCGATCGGGTTCTTCATCTTACGCGCTAATTCGACCATGGCGGGAAAGTCGCATGAAAGATTGGGAGCCCCATTGGCATAAGGGATCCCTGATTTAAGGGCGGCATAAGCATAGATCATGCTGGGAGCAATGTTGGGATCGTTATTGCGCAACCCCTCTTCAAAAGCATCCAGGGTTTGATGAACAGGGCCGGCCTGAAGATAAATTTCGGTGGAAGCACACCAAACCATAACCAGCCGGGAGCAATGATGTTCGGCCTTGAATTGTTCAATATCTTTCATCAGGGCTTTTGCAAGGTCCATCTTTGTAAGGGCGGATTTCACATGGTGTCCATCGAGATTATGGACAAAGCGCCGGTCAAAAACTCCTTTCATTGGTTTGATCCCGGATAATTCGGATTTCAGCACATCAAGCTGTTGTTGGTCTAACACACCTGCTTTTGAAGCAGATTCATAAGCATTATCAGGAAAAATATCCCATGCCCCGAATTCGATATCCTTCAGGTCGGCTAAGGGGACAAAGTCCTTGATTTTCGGATTGCGGTTTTCGGTACGTTTACCAAGCCGGATACTTCCCATTTGAGTATATGAACCGATGGGAAGGGCAATTCCTTTCCGAACGGCAAAAACACCTGCAATGAGCGTGGTAGCAACTGCGCCAAGCCCGGGCAATAAAATACCCAGCTTCCCTTCACATTTTTCAATTTTAGTTTTCATGTGTTAATGATTTGTTTTTTAATAGATCTGTTTTTAATCAATGTTCATACTCTAACCATTTAAGAAAAGATGGGATTTTTTCCTTACTTACCGTAAGCGTATCCTTAAAAGGAATTACAAGATTGACCGAAAGTTTTCTTGAAAAATATTGTGTGGCATCACTGACCGTTTTACGGTTGACCAGGTACTGACGGTTTATCCGATAAAAGCCATTGCCTGTAATTTGCATTAATTCATCCAGGTTTTTATTGATATAGTAAGTCTTCTTCTCAAAGGTCATCAAATGTGTGACTTCATCTTCAATATAAAACAACGCAATATCTTCCAACCTGATTGGAAGGATTTTGTCTTTATAGTGAACCAAAACCGAAGTTGATTTTGGCGTTTTCCGGCTTTTTAAAAGTTCAAGAAACTCATCCACCTGGATCGTTTTTCCGGGGACAGACTTGAAAAAGGTTTTGTATTTATGCAAGGCTTCCGAAATGGACTTGGATGAGAATGGTTTGAGTAGATAATCAATACCATTGGCCTTAAATGCATTTAATGCAAACTCATCATATGCTGTACAAAAAATGACAGGGGATGAGATGCTTACTGATTTGAAGATTTCAAAGCTAAGCCCATCCCCCAATTGAATATCACTGAATATCAAATCGGGCAATGCATTGTTTTTGAAATAGCATATTGCCTCTTTTACAGAATATAAAAAGGAGACAATTTCGGCATCCGGATCCAGCTCAGTGATGGTTCCGGCCAGATCTTCAGCCGTTAACTTTTCATCTTCAATGATGACTATTTTCATAACTTAAAATCTTTAGCATAACCGAAAAAGCGCTCCCGTTATCTTCAATAATAAGTTCTTCTTCCGATAACAAATGGTATCGGCGGTTAAGATTTGCCAGACCGCTGCCGGTCGATTTCTCCGATGATGTTTTTAACCGTAAATTATTCGTAACTTTTATCCATTCTCCTTCCTGCTTTACGGAAATCCGGAGGGGGGACTCTTCTGTACATTCATTATGCTTAATTGAATTCTCTAATAATGGCTGAATTGAAAAAGAAGGTACAAATCTTTTTTTAAGGGCCTCTTCGGAAATGTCGATGTTGAAAATCAGCGCTTCACCGAAGCGGATTTTTTGCATTTCCAGATAGTCATTGCAAAGTTTTAATTCATCCTGCAGTTGAATCAAATTTTCATCATTATAAGAAAGGGATGCCCTTAGGAAATCTGATAAATGAACAAGATATTTTTCTCCCGCGATAGGGTCTTTTTTGTATAAAGATTTAAGTGTATTCAATGCATTAAATAAAAAATGAGGATGGATTTGCTGTCTTAAAAGCTGATAAGCAGCTTCTGCATTCTCCATTTTCAGATTCGAATTCTCCAGATCAGATTTCGTTTTGGAATCCTTGAGAATCACAAAATATTGAAGAGTAAGGATGAGTGCATTAACAAATAAACCCACGAAAAAAAGGAAAATGACGCCAAAGAACCCGATATCCTGATTACCTATTAATGAAGAAAAAATGAGTGAAATCATGAAAAAAATAGAAGCATTCAGGAGTAAAGAGATAGTACAATGTACTTTTCTGAAATTTTTTGAGTCGCGCAGTTTCAATCCTCTTTCCAGGAACATCAGGATCGCAATGTCCAAAAAGCCCATAAAAATATTGGTAAAAAAGAAAAGAAGAGAGAAAAGAATTACTCTTTGGACACCTCCTGGCCTGCCAAACAACAAATCAAATGCAAGCAAAAAAATGGCGCTTGTTAAAGAAATCAACCAAGTCAACCTGGATAAATCTTTAATGGGGTATTTTGATCTCATAGGGACAAAAGTAGTGCATTGGGATTTCAAATATTCTATTTTTTTGACCGAAACGGACAGAAAACCAGGCCAATGATCAAAAACGAGGGATAAGGTGGAATAAATCTTAAGCAATAAGGCTATCAAGCATAATCACTGAATAAAACAGAATAATTCATGAAACAATCTGAAACATTTTACAACAAACCCTCTGTTATCATATTGATAAACAGAGGGCTACCTGTACTTTAGAGTCTCCCCGGCGGGGCTCGAACCCACGACCCATTGATTAAGAGTCAATTGCTCTACCAGCTGAGCTACGGAGAGTTT